>JAZNDF010000149.1:0-2237 GCA_045587925.1 Faecousia sp. | reverse complement strand
CTTCCTGTGCTGTGATCACGGTGCCGCAAGCGGAGCAGTGAGAGCCGGCAGTCAGACCGGTAGAAGTACAGGTTGCTGCAACTGCTGCATCTTCCACTACGATGTGGGGATCCAGGCACACGCCGGTCCACACGCCGTTGGAATAAGTAAACTCGCCGTAGGAAATAGCTGCGGTTTCTGTATAGCTGCCGTCGGCATTCTGAAGCTTTGCAGGTGTCAGAGGAATCTGGGTGTACTCCAGGGTCTTGCCGTCGGAGCCGCCCATATGCACCTCATAGTTGGCAGTCTTGGCACCGGCCTTCAGGATCACCTTTGCACCTTCGGCAGCAGTAATGGCTGCACCGCTGCTGGATGTGTAAATATAGCCGGCGGAAGCATCCAAAGTGCCTTCCACACAAGCAAAGGCATCGCCCTTATCGGTCTGATAATCCGTAACATGCTTAAGGGCTTGCAGCTCGGAATTGGTATATGTCTTTGTGTTGCTGGGCGCATACATTACAGGGTAATACCGGGTATTGCCGTATGCAAAGTAGCCCAGCTTCCATTCGTCTTCATCGTAGAAAACAACTGTCTTGCCCTCGTTCAGGGTGATATCCGCGCCTTCCTCAATATAAAGCTGAGCGCCAGGCAGAATGTTCAGGTCCTGGGCAATGACTACGCTGCCGCCGGCCTTGACCCGAACGGTCAGGTTGCTGGTAACGGGCAGCATAAACTTGGAGGAATCGATGGTGGTGCTGCCAAGAATGCCCAGCTTCATGGAGATGGACAGATTCTTCATATCCACATCGCCGCAGACATCAATGATCAGGCGGCCTGTGCTTTCCTCCAGATCCTTTACGATATAGCCGGAGTTCACATTGAACATACCGTCAGGTCCAATAAAGGGAACGGATGTGCCCTGAATGCCTACCAGTGTTACCTTCACTGCCATATAACCGTTTTCGATAGCACCGGCCTTCAGGGTCATCGGTACTTCAACATTCTGGATATAATAGCTGGTAAAGGGGAATACACCGTATTCGTTGGTAGCCAGCTTGGAGGTGTTGTCACCGCCCTTAAAGCCGGCAGCCTGGAAGTTCTCGTAAACCGTACCGCCGTTTTCGATGGTCACAGAGCCGGAGCCGGTGATGAAGCCCCAGGCATACAGGTTGCCACCGTTGTTGACGGTGATGTTGGAGCCGGTTTCCATCTTCACAAAGGCAGCTGCACCGTAAACCGCGCCGGGATAAGGGGTACCGGTATGCATCTGACCGGCAACACTGACCCCACCGTTTACCACCAGATTTGCGCCCTCTGCCAAAGTCAGAGTGCGGTATGCTGTGGGCTGTACATAAGTAGCCTCTATGGTGGAAGCTGCTGTGGTGCAAAGGGTATTTGCCGCATCATAGGGGACCAGCAGAGTGACACCGGCAGGAATGGTATAAGTACCTGCAGGCAAAGTCGCATTGTTGGCAAGGACAAAGACACCGCTGGTGGCGCTTGCCTTGCTGATCGCTGCTGCCAGATCCTCGTACATATAGTCGATGGTATTGTAAGAAACAGTATATACCGGTGCGGTCTTTGTAAATACAGGCCGCACGGTCATATCCTCTGTGGGATTTAAGGTAAAGCTTGCACTGGTGGACAGGATCTTATTGGTAGTTCCATCGATCCAGCCTAAGAAGGCAGCACCGGAAGCAGGGGTTGCCACCAGAGCCAGGCCATTGTCCAAACTGCCTTCCTTCACATCACCGGAGCTGACTGCCGCGCCGTCAACGGTGACGCTGCCTAAGGTGCTGTCGTAATCGACAGTAACCTGGGAGGCTGCCTGTGCAATTACAAGGGAGATGTTACTGATCTTCAATGTAACAGTCTTTTTGAATCTGGGTGCAATAATGTAAAAGGCATATTGTGCGCCAGCATCCAGTACAGCGGTATAGGTGCCGCTGTCCGCAGGAAGGCTATGCTCATCATAGCCACTGACCGTGTAGTCAAAGGACAGGGTCGCCTTTTCGCCGGACTCGTTTGTGATGGTAATGTTATTCTGTGTTCTGTAAAGTGTGCTGCCCGTTGCGGTAATGGTTACTGTGCCGCCGCTTTCCGTGCCGGTACCCACAGAGTCCGTAATGGAAAGCTGGCCGTCCAGCAGAGTAAGGGTAGCTGCATACAGTGCAATGGGGCTGGGATACTCACCGAGAACCTCGCAGGCAATGGGATATACCTCATTGGCATTGACAAGGGCCAGGATCTCGCCCTCG
>JAZNDF010000148.1:0-8829 GCA_045587925.1 Faecousia sp. | reverse complement strand
GGGAATCGGCGGTGTTCGCCATCCGGACAAAATTTCGTAAAAAGATGCAATTCGTTCTCTATGAGCGCAATGTAGAAAATGGCATCCTTTAAGCGGACTAAACAAACACCGCTTAATTGAGCCCCGATTAAGCGGGACTTTTTTTATTTATTTTTGCAGCGTAATATCAGCAGTTTACGTTCAATTGTCCCCGTTTTTCCCGGCAAAAACCACCTCCGCGCTTAATCGAGAGGTGCGATAGTGATGAAAAACTCACTTTCTTACGCCGGAATCAACCCTATTATCGTCTCCGTTTCCAAGAACCTTTCACATGGCATCGTCATCAAGCTCCAGCTACCCAGGCACGAACAGGATGACATCCTCCAGACCATGCTGATAGCAGGAGTTCGCTGGGAGCAGGAATACCGTCCCGGGCAGATATCTCTCTCCACCTATTTAACCGAACGCCTGACGCATCTGCAGATAGACCTGCTGAGGGCATACCAGGCAGAAAAACGCCGGACTTATCTTCACCAGATATACGAATACGAGGAGGTGGACGAGGAAGGAGAGACAAGCTCTTTGTTGGAACGCATGCCCTCCACCGATGCCGGCTCCGATATTGTCGGAAGTGTGCAGGTGCGGGATGTCCTGGAAGCCTTGTCAGGCAGAGAACGCGAATTGGCAGGCCTACTCATGCAGGGTTATACCACTCAGGAAGCTGCCGGGATTATGGGCGAGAAACCGCGTAAAATTGAGCTCATGCGGGCAAAAATCCGGGAAAGTGCAAAAAAATTAAAAAAGTACGCGGGGATTTTGGCGGCACTACGAGGAAATGAGTATAGGCCCATTTTATTTCACCAACAAACCAATCCAAAAACATGAGTACACAGATAAAACGAGTATTCGTCAATGGGTTCCCCAGCCTCTACGGTGGCGCGGGAACGGAGTTACACCACCAGATTATCGTCTGGCGCAAGCTGGGTATGGAGGTTCACCTCGTCCCCTCGTGGGATTACCATGCCGAGCCGCTGTACAATGAGATGGTCACCCTCGGTGTCATCATGCACGCTCCCGGCGATTGGTCGGCGGTGCAACCCGGCGACCCGGTACTTGGCTTCTGCAATGCCGAGTTCCTGAACAGTCTGCCCGCCATCCGCAAGCGCACGAAGCGTACCGTCTTTGTGAACTGCATGACCTGGCTGTTCGACAAGGAAAAGGAAGCCATGCAGAATGGCGATATTGCCATGTTCCTCTACCAGAACGAGGCAGTGCGGCAGAATGTCATGCCCATCCTCCGCAAGCTCAACCCGAATCCGGCGGTGCAGTTCATGACCTTCAAGCCCTATTTCCATGCAGAGGCTTTCCCCTTTATCACGGAGCGCGATACCGACCAGTTCGGCTGCGGTCGTATTTCCCGGCAGGATGCCGATAAGTTCGCCGCCAACACGCTGCACATCTACGACACCTTTGTCGCGCCCATCACCAAGCACGGCCTGTTCCTTGGTTTCGATCAGCGCAGCGAAAAGAAAATCGGTCGTCCGTTCGACTGGATTCAGATTGCCCACAACCAGCGCGAGGTCTCCCAGCAGGCATTCTACAAGCATTGCCGCATCGTGCTGCAACCCACCGATACCACGGAGAACTGGCCGCGTGTCGGTTTCGAGGCTATGGCCAGCGGCTCGGTGCTGATTGTGGATAATCGCGGCGGCTGGCAGCAGATGGTGCAGCATGGCAAGACCGGCTGGCTCTGCAATGATGCCCGCGATTTCATCTACTACGCTTCCAAGATGGCTTACGAACCGAACCTGCGCGACGATATGGCCGAGGCCGCCCGCCTTCGTGGTCTGGAACTGGGCGGGCTGGAGGTTTCCATGGAGTCGTGGAAAGAGGTCTTTGCGGCCATGGAAAAGCTGCCGGAGTAATTTCAAACTTCCCTCTCATCCCATGTTAGACAAAGAACCCCACGTTTCGCCGCATTTCATTGCGGGAATGCGCCTTGGCAACATCATGTTTGCCGTGGCGGCCATCTACGCCCATGCGCTGCGTGTCGATACTCCCTGCCGTGTTCCCTGGGCGTACAACGATGCTTCCATGATGCTGCACGACTACCTGAAACACGAGCCTTCGCTGCTCCCCTCCACGCCGTTCGGGGCGAATGAATCCATGCGTTACCGCGAGCCCCGCTTCTCGTTCTGCAAGATTCCTGCCGATGTGCTGGAGGGCGGCATCTGCGGTTACTTCCAGAGTTCCCGCTATTTTGACGACCAAAAGGAAGCTATCCGCGAGCTGTTCAAGCCCTTTATTGCGGAAAAGCAGCCCGGCACGCTGGGTATTCACTTCCGTCTGGGCGACTACAAAAATCTCCAGTTCCTCCATCGGGTCTCGGATGCGGAGTTTCTACAAAAAGCAGCAGAGCGAGTGTCGCCGGACATCAAGAATCTGATTCTCTTTTCGGACGAACCCGATGCCGCAGCGGAAATCATTGCCGGGATTCCGGCATTCGACCGCTTCACCATCGAGATTGACAGTAATTCTCCCTGTGATGCGCTTCGGCGCATGACCGCCATGCAGGAGCTTATTCTTTCCTGTTCCTCCTTTTCCTGGTGGGGAGCATGGCTTGGTGAAACTGAGAAGGTGATTCTTCCCGGAAGGTGGTTCACCGGGCAGATTTATGACTATCAGGACGTCTATGAACCGCATTGGATTAAACTCTAACCTCACTTACAAAACAATGAAAAATCAGAAAATTACCGGTCTTTGGGTAGGCGAAACGCTGCCCCTGCTGGCTCAGCTCTGCATCAAGTCGTTCCTTGACCACGGGCATGTGTTTCAGCTCTTCACTTACAGTTCCTACGACAACATTCCGTCCGGCACCATCGTGCGTGATGCCCGCGAGATTCTGCCGGAGGAAGCAGTATTTTATCACGAAAACGGCAGTCTGGCTCCTTTTGCTGATTGGTTCCGCAATGAGTTCCTCATCCGCGAGGGCGGTTACTGGACTGACCTCGATGTCGCTTGCCTGAGCGATGAGTTCCCGGATGCCGACACTTGGTTCTGCTCGCAGGAACCGGGGCTGGTGGCGGTAGGAGTCATCGCATTTCCTCCGCATCATCCGCTCATGGAAGCTCTGCGGGCTTCTGCAGAAGACCCGGCAACCATCATGCCTTGGGATTCTGCGGAAGAGATTCTCGCCAAGAAGAATCTGTCCACGCAGATCCCGGATGTCATTTCCCGCCGCCGCAAGGCGCCCTGGGGACATTGTGGCCCGGAGGGATTCACTCGCGCATTGCATCACTTTCAGTTGATGGGAAAATCCGCAGCTCCCTCACGTCTATATCCTCTGCATTATTCCGTCTGGCGCAAGTGTTACAATGGCGATTGCAATCTTGGCAGTCCTGAATTGCGTAATGCTTGGGCTATTCATCTCTGGGGCGAAATGCTGCGCCGGGAGCCGGATGCGTTTGAGAATGTTTGCCGCAACAGTATCGTGGGGCAGCTCTTGGATAAGCATCTGCCCGGCCATGCCATCATTCCGGCAAATCAGCCAAAGAAAAAGGTCAACATCCTTGTCGGCATTTGCAGCTGCAACAATGCGCATCATCGCCGCGTAGCCTGTCGCGAGACGTGGCTCTCTCATCCGCAGCCGGATATCGAATTCCGATTCTTCCTTGGTCGCCGCGAACCGCTGCCTAACGAGCCGGATGTGGTCAATCTCTGGGTAGATGACGGTTACTATCATCTCCCCGCCAAGGGGCTGGCTTTCTACAAATGGGCGCTGGAAAATTACGATTTCGATTGGCTCTTCAAGTGCGATGATGATACCTATCTCGATTTGCAGCGCTTGGAGCAGGTCTGTGATGATGAATATGACCTGATTGGCGATTTCTCTGTGGAGAAACGAGGCACACCCAGCGGCGGTGCCGGATATTTCCTGAAACGTTCCATGGTGGAAAAGATTGTGGCTCACTACCGGGAAATCCCTATCTGCGGTGCTGAGGATGTCATTTTTGGTGATGCTGTCCGCAATCTGGGCGGAAAGCTTAAGGCTGATACTCGTCTTTATATGGGCAATGATGTGTTCCCCTCTGCCGGCAACGCCCGGGTATCATGTCATTGGTGTTCTCCTCAGCGATTACGGGATGTGGATATGATGCTGTATCAGAAGCCGGCTTTTACCTGTATGGGGCGGCATTCGAATTGGCAGGATACCGTGGTGTTTTATTCCAACGGTCGCTTCATGCGGAAGAATGCCGGGTGTTCCGGTTCATACCGCATCGAGAATGGGCGCACGCTGGTACTCGATTGGGATGGCTGGCCGGAAGAACGTCTGACGCTCGCCATGAACTTCAGTAATGGAAGCGGATTCATGCTCACCCCGGATTCTCCCATTGGGCTGGATATGTCTCTCAACTTTACCCCGGAGGAATAGCGATGAAATGCATTTTTCTTACCACTCCCGGTGAGCAGATTCTGGGCTTCCAGATGGCTCGTGAACTGGGCTATGAAATTGAGATTTATCCTACTACACAGGATACATCCAGCCTTTCCGATTCACAGTATGCAGAATCTGCTCGTTATATCAATCGTTCGCCGGAATCGGCGGAGCGTCCTCATGTCCGTTCTCTGCGGGCTTCTTGGATTCGCGCCCTGACTGATTCCCGCTACGCTCAGCAGGAGGATATTATTTTTTGTGAGAGCGATGCCGTTCCGCTCATCCCGGCAAAGCAGATGAAATCACTCATCGACCAGGCTCTGGCCGAATATCCTGAGACGGATGTCGTGCGCCCATTCCATTACTGTGAGTTTGATGTGCTTCCTCAGACTGGTTCCTGTCCTGCTCAGATTTCTTTTGCCCGCATGCAGAGGAATCCCCGGAAAGACGTATGCAATCCTCATTTCTGGGGCACACATGCTCTGTATGTCCCTTCTGCCGGCAGAGCTAAGGTAGCCAGCATCTTTGCCGATTACCGGCTGCCTGTCGATGTCGCTCTGAATCTGGCCAACGGACAGGATTTGCTACAGGTGCAGGTCTGCAGTTCCAACCTGTTCGTCCAGCAGAATCATCGCCCGGCAAACAAAGCTCCGCGTATTGCAGGTCTTCTGTCTTCCTACAAACGCTTTAAGGACTTGCAGCGGCAGATCTGGTGCATGATGGATCAGGATTATGCCGACTTCCATCTCTTTGTTGCAGCCAAGGGTATTTGTGAGTCTGATTTCCATACTCTCATCGAGCCGCAGTTCCGCCATTTTATCGAGGCGGGGCGACTCACGATTCGTGTATCCCCGAACCGCAACCAGCTTTCCAATCTGTTGGATACGGTGCGTGATTTGAATGTACAGGAGTTCGACCTCTTTGCCAAGCTGGACGATGATGATATCTACGCTCGCGACTACATTTCCCATGTGGCAGAGTTTCACCGCTTCCTGCCACCGGGCATAGGCAGTTACTATACCGGCTGTGGAGGCTATCTGCGTTCCTTGCGTGGCTTTCCGGCGGTTGTGCGAGGTGGTTTCGGCCTGTATGGCCCGACTCTTGTTTTCCCGCACCATGTTCTGGAGTTGCTTCGCCGCTATGAACAGAATCCCGCAGACATTCTGCCGGAATTCGAAGTTCACGAGCAATCCTATCTGAAATCTGCCTTCGGGCTGAATGAGGATGCCCTTGTAGATTTCGTCAACCGCTGCAAGGGTGCTGTCAATCGCGCCACGTATACGGATGTTTCCGGGCATGGCTTGTCTCTGATTATCTGCCAGGATTCTCCCTCCGTCATGCGCGGGGACTATCTGGAGCCTGATCTGCGCTACCGTATGGGTGCAACGCGTCTGGATGAACGCTCCAACGAACGTGTGCTGTATCTTCACCATCCGCAATGGAATGGCCCTCTGCGTGTGCTGGGTAGCAAAGCGGAGCGTCTTGATAAACCGGATGAAGCCGATGTACTGCATTTGGACGAGGATTCCATCACCCTGAAATGGAAAAATTGGGGACAGGAGTGTTACGTGCGTGATTCCGATGGGTTCTATCGACTTTCACAAGAAATGAAATTTTGACACCAGCGATATAGAATATGAAAACAATTGCCATTATCCCGGCAAAGGGTCAGTCCATGCGCTGTCCCGATAAAAATATCCGGCAATTTGCCGGACGCCCCCTATTCCTTCATTCGGTACAGTATGCCCGCAATGAGGGGATTGAACCCATCGTCAGTACCGATAGCGAAGCCATCATGGCTTTGTGTCGGGAACATGGCGTGCGTATTGTCCGCGAAACGGTGGATGATTCCACCATGGACAACTGTGTACGCCAAGTGTTGAAGCAGGTTCCTTGTGAATATTTTGTCATTCTTCAGCCCACCTCGCCACTCCGGCATCCCGGATTGTTGACCTCTATGCTGCAGGAATGTTGGTCAGGGAAATGCGAATCCGCCTACACGGCTCAGCCTATCAAGCCGATTGGGCATTGGAATGGGCATTTTCTTCGTGCATACCGGGAACAGGACGTAAAACAGAAGTTCATGTTCTTTGACGGCAATATTCTTGTAGGAAAACGAACATTCTTCGAACGTTCCGAGGAATTGTTTAATGATGATTCTGTTCCCTTTCCTCATGATTTCCCTGCCAATCTCCAGATTGATACCGAAGAGGAATTTGCTGCTCTTGAACAGCTTGCCCTGCATGGAGATTTTTCCGGCCTGCTTCCTGTACGCAAACCTCGTCGTGTCTGCATTGTCTCGAACAGACCTTACTTTTCCCGCAATTATTCTGCGTTTATTGACTCCTGCGATGTGGTCATACGCATCAGTAAAATGTGCAATATCGATACGGGACTGAGTGGATTCAGAACCGACATGGCGGTAGTCGCATGTTGGCAAGGGTATCTGGCTTTTTCCCGAAAAGCGCGGCACATGGATGCCTTGCTGCAAGTGCCGTTCCTGTTCTTTGACCCCGAGTCGATGGGCCTAACGCAGAAATTTTGTGAGGATGAGCAGATTTCTCGTTGGTCTTTCCTTCCTCCTGCTGTGGAGAAAAAATCCTATCATTTCTCGACTTTTGGCAAGGCGGTAGTTCTTGCTGATTGGTTGTTCCCGGATTCAGTACTGTATTGTCTTTCAGATCTGGATGTATCGATGCGGACAGGAAATAATCCTAAGCATACCGGAAGTCAGGAAAGTAGCTTTATTGACCGCCTGTTGAACTCGGGCAGACTTACCAATATTCTCGAGGATAATCGGGCCAATGCGGATTGCCAGTACTCTACCCGGCTTCCTCCCGCTCATAGGGAGATGGCCGATAAGTGGCGTTTGTGCCATACCCCCGCTTCGATGGATTATCGTCTTATTCGGATGCGTCACCCTCAATGGAAGGATGATGTGCGTCTGGCATCCAATGTTGCCTGCCGGGCTCACCGTGCTGATACGGCATCCGTTGTGCAGGAATCCGATACTTCCATCACCCTGAAATGGGATAGATGGGGAATTGAAACTTTTAACTTGAATGCAGAGGGCGTGTATGAACTCGCCCCTACTGCCTGACCCTTTCCCGGTGCGGCGGGCTTCTACGGTTGATGCCCGCTCATCCGGAAAAACCATAACATAATAGAAAACAAAATATATGTCTACTAACGACAACCATACTGATACGCTCGCTTCTTGCGAGGTTCGCGCTTCTGTGGATGCTTCCAATTCACAGGGCAATGGTGTAAACGAGTCGATGCCCATGCACGGGTCTTTCCTGATTCCGGCTGTTAACTCTCCCATCAAGGTAAGCATGCCTAAAGACGGCTCTTATGTTCTTACCATGAAATGTGGTGATACCGCGATTCAATGGGATGGACGGGCTAATTCCCACAATGGGTATGAAGCCGAAGAGACAACCTTTGACTTGCCTCCCGGGGAATATTCTTACGAATTCATGTTGAACAACAGAAATGTCTCTTCAAATGAGGAGCCCGCTTGCTTCAAGGTTCAAATGTCAACTTCCTTTTCCCGGGAGGCAGTGGCTGCCCTTGAGAATACGGTCTTCCTTGGTTCCCTTAATGTGCCGGAACAAGGGGCAAGTCTGCAATTTGACGTAAACCTGCCTTCTGCGTTCCTGCTCACTCTCTACTGCGAGGAGTCGGTGGAATATGTGAAACGCATCCAATCTACAGGAAACAAAATCTGCGAAACTATCAAGGTGGAAAAGGCCGGTAATTATCAGATGAAACTTTCTGTCAATCAGGACGTGACATTTGATTGTGCCAATGGATATGCTACATTTGGTGTTGAATATTTGGCTGCTGACGAAGAGACTCCTTCAGTGCCTCCGTCTGACAGCAACTCTTCTTCTTCGAGCAGCAGCTCTTCCTCCGGCTCCGGTAGCAGCTCCTCCTCGTCTTCTTCGAGCAGCAGCTCTTCCTCCGGCTCCGGCAGCAGCTCTTCCTCGTCCTCTTCGAGCAGCAGCTCTTCTTCCAGCTCCGGCAGCAGCTCCTCCTCGTCTCTGCCGAGTTCCAGCAGCTCCTCTTCTTTCCCGGATAGCAGCAGCTCTTCCTCGTCTCTGCCGAGTTCCAGTAGCTCCTCTTCTTTCCCGGATAGCAGCAGCTCTTCCTCGTCTCTGCCGAGTTCCAGTAGCTCCTCTTCTTTCCCGGATAGCAGCAGCTCCTCCTCGTCCTCTTCGAGCAGCAGCTCTTCTTCCAGCTCCGGCAGCAGCTCCTCCTCGTCCTCTTCGAGCAGTAGCTCCTCCTCCAGCTCCGGCAGCAGCTCCTCCTCGTCCTCTTCGAGCAGCAGCTCTTCTTCCAGCTCCGGCAGCAGCTCCTCCTCGTCCTCTTCGAGCAGCAGCTCTTCTTCCAGCTCCGGCAGCAGCTCCTCC
>JAZNDF010000147.1:0-2351 GCA_045587925.1 Faecousia sp. | reverse complement strand
GTAGGGTTTACGGCTTTCTCCCGCCAAGCCTTCCCCTTGAGGGGAAGGGGGACCGCTTGCGGTGGATGAGGTGTAGTCTTAAGCTTTCCACCTCATCAGTCAGCTGCGCTGACAGCTTCTCCTCGAGGAGAAGCCTTTTGTAGGAGTAAACCAACGCCCTATTGTGTTACATATGGAAATTGTTAATTCTCAGCAGGCGCTTCTGCCTTGCCGTTATACTGTAAAATCAAAGTCCCGGGCGGTAAATTCTTCGCCGGTGGTCAGGCGGCATACTAAGGTACAATGATAGCTTCCGGATGCAAGGGCAGAAATGTCCAATACTCCCCTGGTCTTGGCAGGCGCTTCGTTAATAAACTTCTGCAGATCAAAGGTTTTATAGGAAGAGCGGCTGCCGTAAGCGGTTGCGCTCTGAACTTCTGCGCCCTGGGCATCGGTGATCACCATGGTCATCGAGTCTATAAAGCGGTTGCTTGTAATCGTGCCAACCAGGATATTATCCTTATTAAATTCGCTTTCTGTGTCCTCGATCACTGTTTCCGCAAGGGGTGCTGGATCGATCAGTTCCTGGCAAGTCAGAGGCAAATATCCCTCTTTTCCCAGCATTTTAAATGTTTTCTTATTATCAATTCCGCTAATTTGAATAACATCCTCGCCCAGTTCTTCATCCCACTGGCCTTCGGCGGCACTTAGGACTGCAGTGGAAGTCTGCTCCACAAATGTAACCACACTCTTAACTGGGTCCAATTCGCCTGCTTCGTTATAAACCACTTCTACATCGACGATCAAGATCGCATGGTTTTTATTTCCGTGGATGTGCACTGCGCAATCGCCTCTTTGGAGCTGGGCATAGCTTTTATACATGGTCTCCAGACCGTTGTGCAAAATAACCTCGCCAGAGTTCGGTTGCACACCTTCCTCATTCAGGATATATTCATAGTCGCCCACAGGAATAAAGCCATTGGCTGGAAGCATTTTAGCACAGCTCGTTCCGGTTATGGTAGTGCTGACTTGTCCCATAGCCAGCACAACAGCAGCTGAGCAATCGTTACCCATACGGGCTTCTCTGCCGCTACCGCTAAGAGAATCCGGGGTAATGCCGGAAATGGTATAAATCCCCTTTTCATCCGGCTGGCCGGCATAATCCAGGAAGCCTTCCACTGTGCCGCCGGCATAAGTATAAGGCATACCTCTATAGAGCTGACCGGCTTTAAAACGGAAAGTTCTGTTATTGTTAACATATTCCACATCTTCCGCAGCGCGCCACAGAAGCTCTGCATTACGGTACATATGCTCCACAACGATCTCTCTGCGCTGGGCCAGAATTTTTTCTTCCTCGGTCAGTTCCTTTGTTTCCGTAGGCTGGGTCTCGGTTTGGGTTGCCTGGGTGGTCTGTTTTGCATCTTCACTCTGTGTGCAAGCGGCAAAGCTTAAAAGTAAAGACAGCAAAAGCAGTATACTAACAATTTTTTTCATCATTTATTCTGCCTGTTATACGGTAAAATCAAAATCCCGGGCGGTAACTTCCTGCCCGTTTGTTAAGCGGCACACCACCGTGCAGTGGTAATTACCGGAAGTCAGTGCATCCAGATCCAGACTACCGGTTAAGGTAGCCGACTTATCTGTAACAAAGCGCTCCATTGCAAATTCGCTCATAGAATAGCGGCTGGATCTTGCGGTGATTCTCTGAACCTCTGCGCCAGATTCGTCTGTAATGGTCAATGTAATGGCATCGAACATCCGGGTGCAGGAGATGGTTCCTGCAAGGATCGTGTCCCGGTTCAGTTCCTTTTCTGTATCAGTAAGTGCAGGCTCTGCCGCTTCATAGGAAGCATCCCGCAGTTCCTTGATGGTAACAGGCAGGTACGAATCTTTCACCGCCATAGAAAATGTCATAGATGAATCCACACCACTGATAGAGAATACCTCGTTGGGATCTACCACCTCATTTGCACTTTGAGATAACTGGCGTGTTCTGGTCTGTTCTAATATAGTAATGCGGCTTTTTGCCGGATTGATAGAACCATCCTCTTTATAAACCACCTCTACATCAACCACGATTGCAGTGTGATCCTTTGTGCCTTCAACATGTACGATTGCATCACCCTTTTGAAGCTGGGCATAACATTCATACATTTTTTCATAGCCGTTTGCTATCACAACCTCACCGGTGATATGCATATCGTCCCCTTCAATTTCCATCTTATAGTCACCCACAGGAAGAACACCGTACTTGGGGTGCATTTGTTTGCAAGAGATAAAAGAAAAGGAATCACTGACCTGGCTCCAGGCCAGCATTACAGCGGTAACACAACTGTTTCCATAGCGCATTTCTTCGTAGGTTCCACCGCCAA
>JAZNDF010000146.1:0-57301 GCA_045587925.1 Faecousia sp. | reverse complement strand
CCGAAGGGGCGGATGAGGAATGCGGGCGGTAGGCTTACACTTACTGCATAGTTGCAGGCTTTTTCCGTGTCTCACTGCACGCCGTTCCTCATCAGTCAGCTTCGCTGACAGCTTCCCCCCGGGGGAAGCGATTAGGCGGTGCAAGGTTTCCAACTGTGCGTCAAACAGAAATTTGACACAAAGGCCTTTAACATTTTAATGTTGACAATGACAAATATGAGGCAAATAACACCTCTTTGATAAACCAAAAACCGCCGGAGATAAAATTCTCCGGCGGTCTGTTGCTCCGAGAGATTGCCACGGACCTGCGGTCCTCGCAATGACACCGTATTGTATAGCTCAGTAGTTTTCTGCGTGAACCTCAAAGTAACTCTGGGGATGGGCGCAGGTGGGGCAAAGCTCAGGGGCGTTGGTGCCAACCACAAGATGACCGCAGTTGCGGCACTCCCATACCTTAACCTCGCTCTTAGCAAAGACCTGCGCAGTCTCCACATTCTTCAGAAGGGCACGATAGCGCTCCTCGTGATGACGCTCGATCTGAGCCACCAGACGGAACTTTGCCGCCAACTCCGGGAAGCCTTCCTTCTCGGCTGTCTCTGCAAAGCCTGCATACATATCGGTCCACTCATAGTTTTCGCCCTCAGCGGCGTGACCCAGGTTTTCTGCAGTATCGCCGATGCCGTTCAATTCCTTAAACCACATTTTTGCGTGTTCCTTCTCGTTATCCGCAGTCTTAAGGAACAGCGCCGCAATCTGCTCAAAGCCTTCCTTCTTTGCCTTGGATGCAAAATAGGTGTACTTATTGCGAGCCATAGATTCGCCTGCAAAAGCAACTTCCAAATTCTTTTCGGTCTGTGTGCCGGCATATTTATTCGCCATTATTGTTTCCTCCTAGGTGAAAGTTTTGATATGCACAATATAACACGCATCGCATAATTTTTCAAGTACTCAGTTGAGTAAATACACACCAAAATTGAGATAGCCTGCAAATGTCACCCAAAGCAGATACGGGATCAGCAGATCCCCGGCTGTTTTGTCCAATTTTGAAAACAGGCTCATCGTCCAATAGATAAGCACCCACAGTGCCACCAGCACAATAAAGGCTACCAGATACCATTCCATTCCAAAAAACAGCAATGGCCACACAAAATTCAGCGCCAGCTGTGCCCAATAGACCCGCAGTGCCCGATCGATGGCATCCGCCTCCCCTTCGGACACAGATACCCGATAGGCAGAATATCCCATCAGCAGATACAAAATCGTCCACACAACGGGAAATATCCATCCCGGCGGCGAAAGCGGCGGTTGGTTCATTACTTTATAATTTCCCATTCCGCCACTGAGCAGTGCGCTCAAGCCTCCCACCGCCAAAGGCAATGCCAGGCTAAGCAAAAGCTTTTTGATGTTTATTTTCATATAGATCCCTCCCAATATTACTCTATTGCTTCAGGAAGGAAGAAATCTATCGAATTTTCGGTTGTCAGACAAAAATTTTGGTATTATAATATTATAAGGAGGGATGAAAAATGGGATGTAACAATTGCAGCGGAAACTGTAACAGCTGCGGCGGTTGCTCTGGCGCACTGGAGCTGACTGCCGGTGAGGTTGATATTTTGCACGCACTTGGGCAGTTTTCTTTTCTGCCGGTCGCCCGGCGGGCTGATGATATGGTGCCTGTGTATCTGGAGGAGCAGGCGCACAGTAAAGAAGAATACAGTCTGATCCTGCAGTGTCTGGAGAAAAAGAACCTGATCGATCTGGATTATACTGCCCCGCTGTCCGGCGCGGATATGACCGCATACCAAGGTTATCCGGTCCACGGAAGTATGGCGCTGACCCTGCGCGGTCAAAATGTTCTGGAGCTTTTGGAAGTGCAAGGTTTTGCAGAAGAAAGTAAATAAAATGCTTGACAGAGCTGGCGGATGATGGTATAATTTCTTTTGCTACGGCAATCAGGCACGAGCGAACTATGGGCCCTTAGCTCAGTTGGTTAGAGCCTCCGGCTCATAACCGGATAGTCCCGGGTTCGAATCCCTGAGGGCCCACCAGCTTAAAACAGGCACTTGCCTTTCATATATAGGGGTATAGCTCAATTGGTAGAGCGGCGGTCTCCAAAACCGTAGGCTCAGGGTTCAAGTCCTTGTGCCCCTGCCAGAAAACGACAAGTTTCGACAGAAACTTTTCGTTTTCAGTTATATTCGCCTTGCGGCGAGTTATATGCACCTTCGGTGCGTGATATTTGCTTCGCAAGTGATATGCCTGCGGGCGTTAGGGGCGAATATAATATCACTGAAACCGCAGGTTTCAATATCACATTTGCCATAGGCAAATATTTCACGATCTCTGTTCACAAAAATTTTTATTGATTTCCAATATAAAAGTATGTTAAACTGATTATGCCAAACTAAGTTAATATTGAAAATTTGAACATTTTATATAGGGGGTTGTATACCCTTTTGTTGTTATGCTGTGAATTTGATAAAAATGCAAATTCCATCAGCATAATTGCAGAAATGCTCTTATATTGACTTAGTTTGGCGACTATCGGGGTTTGCGTTTTTGTGCGGTTACTTCGGTAGCCGCATTTTTATTTTTATTGCAGAAAGGAAGAGGAAAGAATGAAAAAATGGATGATTGGTATGCTGGTATTTTTGCTTTTGTTCAGTTTTGTCGCCTGTTCACAAGGTAACAGCATAAGTGCCGGAAAGAAAAGCAGCGGCGTTCCTGATCAATATTTGAGGATGGATGTTGAGGATTACATATACGAAGAGGAATTAGACGGAGATTATACATTCACTGCAACACACAATTATGACAAAGCCTCTGCTGTAGACCGTGTAACAATTTCGCTGGTTTTCGCATATGAATTTGGAACTGAAACTTACACCGGAACTTGTAATTATCAATTCGACAAATCCGCCAACAATTGGAGCAAAATTGGCTCTGTTCGATGGGGCGATCCGAAAGAGGCATTAAACGAACAAGCCTATGAAAAGAATCATTCCGGCTCTACCCTTGGGATGCAATGGACCGTAGATGTTCGCGATCTGGATCTGCAAAATAACACCATCACCTGCGACATTGAACTTGTTAACTCAAGCGGTGCAGTATACCGTACAGATGGTTATTATACATATTCCTTACATAGTGAATCATTTGATTTGGTTGTTTTAGGTGTGACCTATAATGTTTATTTAGGTGTAAACGGAATATTCATTCTACAAGAATGGTAAGACTTGATTTACCTTGAATATTTATTGTAGTAATTATAATATCTGTAAAAACAAACGACCTGCTGCATATTTACCGCAAGAAATACTGGAGCGAAGAGATTTGACATTCAGATCGCAGGGGACGACGACCCGGCGCAATGTCATTAAGTTAAGCAAATATCTCATAAGCAGGAATTTTACAAAATTCAGGAGGTGCTCGGTTTCGAGCACCTCCTAAAGCTTTCATTCACTTTGGTTCAATACGCGTTTCTTTACAGCGCCTTTTCGTCATTTTACGGCTTGAAGCCTTCGAAGATGGGGATAAATCCCTCTTTCAGAGCATCGTCGTAATCTTCCTGGGTTTTGATCGTCCAGACAACGCCCTGGACGCCCCAAAGCTTTCGTACGATCCGAAATCCCAGGTTCTTCCGGTGTGCAAAGCAGTATGCCACAAAATCCGGAACACACAGGAAATTTCCCAGCTGGTTCGTCAGCAAAAATTTTAAGTACCAGGGCAACGCAACTTCCGACGCCTTGAAGAAATTTTCTGCCAGCTGTCCCCGGCATACTTCCGGGCAGTTTTTCCGAAGCCAGTAAATTACCCGCGGATCAAAGGACTCGATACAGTAAACACCTGAATAATCCTCCAGTGCCCGGTAAACCGCCTCCGTCAGGGCGGCGTGGTTTCCCCCTTCTGCCTTCAGTTCAATGATCATTGGTGCTTTTCCGGCAAAGAGCGCAAGCACATCGGCAAATAAGGGTATCTGCTGATCCGTTCCCTCCAGGCGGTATTGGGAAAGGGTCTTCACAGTCAGATCTTCGATCTGCACATCCACGCCGGCGGTGCGCTTCAGGCTGGCATCGTGGATCACTGCCAGATTTCCGTCTGCCATCAGGTGCACATCCAGCTCGATGCCGTAGCCGCTATCCAATGCCAAACGGAAGGCCTCCATAGAATTCTCCGGCACGCCTTCCCCGTGAAGTCCCCGGTGGGCATAGCCCCATCCCCGCAATGCCGTCAGCCGGGGATTTCCCCGGCGGCACCGCAGAGCCAGTATATACAAAACCAGCAAGCAGGCGAAAATTCCCAGAATAATAAGCAATACTGTCATAGCCCGGTTTCCTCATTCATCATCGTTATCGAAAGCCTCCAGACCCCTTTTCGCCTCCACTTTGCTGTCGCCGTGTTTTACCAGCAGCATTGTAACAAATGCCAGCGCCACCGCAACCGATGCATAGGGGAACAAGGTGGTCCAGGCGATCCGCTTCATCAAAAGACCGGAGAAATAGGGAGTCAGGGCCTGGGACGCCATAGACGCCGTGTAGTAAAGGCCGGTATATTTGCCCACATCGGCACCGGAGCACATTTCTACCACCATCGGGAAGGAATTGACATTGATGGTCGCCCAGCCAACACCTGCCAATATAAACATAATGGTCATCAGCCAGGCAGGGCTGGTGGCAGTCAGGAAGCACGCCACAAAAAATGCCGTGAACAGCATTACAACACCTGCAAGGATCGTCTTTTTTCTGCCGATCTTCGATGCGATCATACCCACAGGAATATAGGTCACGATAGCTGCCGCATTGGCAAGGAGCAAGGTCAGTGTGGCATCCTTATCCAGAACGCTCTGGGCATAGACCGTATATTTGGAGGTAATTGCATTATAGCCTGCATACCAGAAGATCACAGAAGCAAGGAGGAAGATCAGACTGCGGCGCTTGCCCTTTTCCAGTCCTTTCTTTTGGGAGGTCCGGGTTTCTTCCCCTTCCTCCAGACCCAGTGCCGCACTTTCTTCCTGCATTTGCGCCGCCCATTTGGGTTCCTTCACCGTAAACAGGAAAATGAGCAGTGCCAGCAGCATAATGCCGCCTACGATACTGTAGACCCCAATATAGCTCATATAGGCATTTTTCACCTTGGAGATCGCCAGCACTGTGCCCAGCACCAGTACGATAATGCCGCCGGCATTGCCCATCAGATTGATGATCGCATTGGCTTTGGAGCGCAGGGGCTTGACCGTCACATCCGGCATCAGCGCCACAGCGGGCGTGCGGAAGATCGCCATAGAGATCAGCAGAAGCAGCAAAATTCCAATATAGACGATCAGTGTGGTGGGATTTTGATTGGTGGCATCGTGGGCACAGGCCTGCCGTGCGGGAACCACATAACGGGTGTAGAGGTTTACCTCCACCTCCAGACCAAATTGGTTGATCTCCGTGGTCTTGGACTCCGTAGTAAGGGCGGCAAACTCAGCCCGGTCGGGATAAACCTCAGCCAGGGTATATTCCACGCCCTCCGGTGTCTTCAAAAGGGTATCCTTCTGGGCATCGTAGATGCGCTCCATTGTGGCCGGGTCATTGACCTTTGTATAGTCCCCAATATTTTTCAGCTGTGCATTGTCTGCAAAACTCAAAAGCACCAGAAAGATCACCGCCAGAACGGTGCCGACCCGGATAAAGGGTGTACGGCGGCCGGCTTTGCTTTTGCAGCGGTCAGAGATCCCGCCAAACAAAGGAAGCATAAACAGCGCAAGAATATTATCCAGCGCCAGAACAATGCCGGATATATCCTGATTCATACCGAATTTGTTTGTCAGGGTCATTGCAATGGTCACATCGTAGATCTGCCAAAACGCGCAGATCAGGAAGAATGCAAAGCCAACGAGTACCGTGCGTTTATTGTTGAGCTTCATACGATCGCCTCTTTTTATATTTCTATGTCAATGTATGCAGGAGAATGGTCGGAGATAGGCAGGTAATATTCCGGGCTGTACCGTTCAAACCGCTTGACCGCCCCCGGCTGCTCTCCCAGCAGGTAGATATGGTCGATGGATTCTTCAAAGGGCGCGTCACTGTACTTTTTGTCGTAGCCGGTATTTGTACAGGTGTGGTAGCCTACACTTTCTTCCGCAAAATCCGTAGCGATGTGCCTGGCGTGGCGGTAGCCCTTATTCAGCAGATACTCCACTGCCTTGGAGCAATAGCCCGTGTTCAGGTCGCCCACGAACACCACCGGGCAATTATATTTCCTTCGATACTGTTCCACTTTTTCTACTGCCATAGCGATCTGCTGTTCTCTTGCTTTGTCGGACTGGGGCTGGTAAATTCGTCCCAATTGGGGATCGCCTTCCTTTTTCCACCACAAATGGGTGGTAGAGAAGATAAACACCTTTCCGGTTTCCTTCTGGCGGAATACGCCCATATTCCAAGCCTTGGATCTTACATCGTTAATGCTATATTCACAGCCGTCCATATATTCCGGGTATGTGAGAAAAGCAGTGTCCAGCAGTTCAAATTTGTCTGCCCGGTACAAAATCGGAGTAAATCGACCCCAAATCAACGCATATTCCAGGCCCGCACTGTGGCAATGCTCCTTCAGAAGATCTGCCATCAGGCTGGACACCTCCTGTCCGCCAATGATATCCGGCCTTGTATCCAGGTAGGTCTGCACCAATCCGCCAACTCTGGCGGCCGCGGAGCAGTCCTCGCCCATTTCTTCCCAAGCCGGCAGATTTTCATCCCGATTCCAAACATTGTGCGTCATTAATCTGAGCATCTGTTGCTCCCCTTTCCAGTTTTTGTTATTGTACCATAGGCAGTCTCGTATTGCAATTGACTTTTTTTGCAGGAAATATTATAATCAAGGTAAGTATGCAACGCTTTTACGAGGTGTTTTTATGAGTAAAGTGATCTTTCAAATCGAGGGCGGCGCACCGGTAGCAATCGACTGCAACGCCGGTGACAATCTTCTGGAGGCTGCCCGCCGCGCCAATGTGGCAATTGACGCCCCCTGCTCCGGCAACGGCTCCTGCGGCAAGTGCCGCGTGAAGCTTCTGGAGGGAGAGCTGGAGTGCATCAAAAGCCGCCACATCAGCGACGAGGAATGGGCTGCAGGCTGGCGCTTAAGCTGTAACGCCAGGGTTATCGGTGACTGCACCGTGCTTGTGCCGGACATTGCCTCTGCCTATCAGAGCCGTATGAAAACAGCCGACCTGTCCTCCCCGGAGGAGCTGGCGATCTTCGAAGCCGCACAGCAGGGCCTGCTGGACAGCGGCATATCCTTTGAAAACCGTTTCCGGGCTGTGGTTTTAACGATGACCGCCCCCACTGCTGACGATACAATGCCTGACAATGAGCGGCTGACCTGGGCAATCCAGGATGCTCTGGGCGCAGAAAAGGTGCGCATCCCCTTCCCTGTGATGACCAAGCTGGCAAGCACACTGCGGGAAAATGATTTTTCCGTCTGCGTCAAGGGTGAAATGCAGGGCGATACCTTCCTGTGTATGGACATTTGCAGTGCTGAGGACACCGCGGCCGTAGGCTGTGCCATTGACATTGGCACCACCACCGTCACAATGGTGCTGACAGACCTGACCAGCGGCAAGCTTCTGGCAAAAGGCTCCTCCGGCAACGGACAGATCCGTTACGGCGCAGATGTGATCAACCGCATCATCCAGCAAAGCCGTCCCGGCGGCAAGAAAAAGCTGCAGGACGCCATTGTCAAGGACACCCTGACACCGATCATTGCAAACCTTTGCAAAACCGCTGGGATCTCCGCACGGAGCATTTTGCGGCTGAGCATCGGTGCAAATACCACGATGAACCATCTGCTTCTGGGCGTGGACACCGATCCGGTACGGATGGACCCCTATATTCCCAGCTTCTTTTCCTGGGAGGGCCTGGTTGCAGGGGATCTGCATCTGCCTGCCAATCCTCTTGCGCCGGTGATCATCGCTCCGAATATCGGTTCTTATGTAGGCGGCGATATTACCGCAGGCACACTGGCGTCCCGTATTTGGGACAGGGACGAAATGAGCCTGTTTATCGATCTGGGCACAAACGGCGAGATCGTATTTGGCAGTCGGGACTTTTTGATGTCCTGCGCCTGCTCTGCCGGTCCTGCCTTTGAGGGCGGCGATATTTCCTGCGGTATGCGTGCCACTGACGGTGCGGTGGAGGCCTGCACCATCGATGCGGACACTATGGAGCCTGTGCTCACCGTTGTGGGAGAGCCGGGGCAAAAGCCTGTGGGCATTTGCGGTTCGGGCATTATCGACATCATTGCCGAGCTGTTCCGTTGTAAGATCATCAATCCCAAGGGCCTGTTCGTCCGGGAGGGTGCACGCGTGATGCGGGATGCCCACGGTATGGGCCGATATGTCATTGCCTTTGCGGAAGACTCAGAAACCGGCAGAGAGGTTTCCATCAACGAAGTGGATATTGATAACTTCATCCGGGCGAAGGGCGCGATCTTCTCCGCTGTGGATACCCTTTTGCAGTCGGTGGATATGACTCCGGAATGTATCGATACCGTTTATGTTGCCGGCGGCATCGGTTCGGGCATCAATATGCAAAATGCAGTGCGCATCGGTATGTTCCCGGATGTGGATCTGGACAAGTATCAGTATATCGGCAACTCCTCCCTCACCGGTGCATATGCAATGGTCATCAGCGATCAGGCAATTGCCAAGTGTGGAGAAGTGGCGGCAAATATGACCTATCTGGAGCTGTCCACCTACCCCGGCTATATGGACGCTTTCGTGGCAGCCTGCTTCATCCCCCACACGGACGCAAAGCTCTTCCCCAGCAGCCTCTGATCAATTTACTGATTATCGGACATCCCAATGTAGGGGCGGCTATTATGTCAAGAGCAACATAGGTTAGCCTCCCGCTGCAAGCCACCGCAAGGACGAAGATTTGGCGGGCGGCCGCCCCTACGAATGGCTGTCGTACCTGCCTTGCCTCCCTCTTTGAGGGACCGCGTCAGCGGTGGAGGGAGTGTCCTATCTTTAGGAGTACACTCCCCCTACCCAGTGTGCGCACTGGGCATCCCCCTCAGTGAGGGGGACAAGATGGGGCGTGGCAATCTCCTAACTGCAAGGGAAAGTTATACTTTCTCTTTCCGTTCCCCCTTAGTAATTCCCTTGCTAGATTGTGCGAAAAAGTATTTAAGCTGTGCGTTGAACAGGAATTTTACAAAATTTAGGAGGTGTTCGAAACCGAGCACCTCCTAAAACATTCATTCACTTTGGATCAATATGCGTTTCTTTACAGCCTCTTTTAATATTTTAAGCCTTTTCGATTGCCGCGATGACATCTGCAACCTTTTCCGTATCCACCTGCTCCATCTGGCCGTTGTCGTAGCACTCTGCCACCTTGGGGTCGATGGGAAGTCTTGCCAGCACCGGCAGGTTAAATTCTGCCGCCACCTGATCCAGCTTACTTTTGCCGAACACTTCAATTTTCTTGCCGCAGTCCGGGCACTCCAGATAGCTGTAATTCTCCACGAAGCCCAGAACCGGGATATGCATCATATTTGCCATCTTCACAGCCTTGGAAACGATCATAGACACCAGATCCTGGGGGCTGGTAACGATGACGATGCCATCTACCGGCAGGCTCTGGAACACGGTCAGAGGCACATCACCGGTGCCGGGAGGCATATCCACAAACATATAGTCCACATTTTCCCAAATCACATCCGTCCAGAACTGCTTGACCGCGCCGGCGATCACCGGACCACGCCAAACCACCGGGTCTGTATCGTTATCCAGCAGCAGGTTGATAGACATCACCTGAATACCGCCCTTGGTCAGTGCCGGATACAAGCCTTCCTCGGTTGCGCCCTGACATTCGGTTACACCAAATGCGGTAGGTGCAGAAGGGCCGGTAATATCCGCGTCCAAAACGCCGACCCGCTTGCCCTTACGGGACATTGCGGTTGCCAGGGTCGCAGTAACGGTGGATTTACCCACGCCGCCCTTGCCGGATACCACTGCGATCACTTTCTTTACACTTGCCTTGGGATTTAATTCTGCCAGCAAGCTTTCCTGCTTGCGATCAGCACAATCGCTGCCGCAAGTGGAACAATTTCCGTTACAACTACTCATTATGCATACTCCTTTATTTGATCTTACCGTATTATAGACCTGTCTGCTGAAATCGTCAAGCCTGTGCTGCTTCCCACTGGGTCATCAGATCCATTAAAATATCTTCCTGCTCCTGTTTTTCTGCCAGAAGCTTTGTCAGCTCCTGATAGTCCGCTGCGGCAGCCTCGATCTTAACATCATACTCTGCAACCACAGCCTCCTGCCTTTCGATCTCCCGCTCCAGGCGTCGGATCAGCTTTTCCGTATCCTTTGTGCCGCCCTTGGGCTTTTCCTTGCTTTTTTTCGGTTCCGGGGTCACAGCCGCATTTTTTGCAGCAGCTTCGTGCTCCAGAATGGACCGGTATTTTGCATAGCCGCACTTAAAGTCACGGATGCCGCCATCCTCCAAAAGCCAGATGCGCTCAGCAAACTTCTCAATAAAATACCGGTCGTGGGACACGAACAGCAGTACGCCTTCAAATTCCTCGATAGCCGCCTCGATCCATTCCCGGGAAGCAATGTCCAAGTGATTGGTAGGCTCGTCCAGGATCAGAAGGTTGATTTTCTCGTCCATAAGCATACACAGCCGCAGACGGGACTGCTCGCCGCCGGAGAGTGTCCCCACACTTTTAAATACATCCTCACCCTGGAACAAAAATGCGCCCAGACGGTCCCGTGCAGCCTGTGGGGTCAGGTTTTTCTCATAGAGCATCGTATCATACAAGCTGCGCTCCGGATGGTCAAAGTGAATGGTCTGGGGCAAGTATCCCCATTTTACCGTAGGCCCAAACTGAAGCTTGCCTTCGAAGTCCTCTTCTCCCAGCAGGCATTTGATGAAGGTGGTCTTGCCGGTGCCGTTATCTCCCAGCAGTGCAATGCGCTCGCCTCCTTCTACGGTCAGCTCCACACCGGAAAACAAGGTGCGGTCGCCGTAGGATTTGGCGGCATTTTTTATTTTGAACACCACATCTCCGGAAAAACCCTTTTCCCAGAAGGTGGCTTTCATTGTTTTGTCCTTAACAGGCTTTTTGGTCTTTTCAATGCGCTCCATACGGTGCTGGATGGACATTGCCCGCCGGTACAGGGTGCGGTTATTGATGCCCCAGCCCTTCATCCGTTCCACAGTGTAGCCCAGCTGCTTCAGCTTTGCCTGCTCCTGCTCGTATTTTTTCAGCTGCAGATTAAAACGGGCCTGCTTTTCGTCTATATAAAACGAGTAGTTGCCGGAATAAAATTCACAATGCCCGTCCGTGATCTCAATGACCCGCTGGGCGATCCTGTCGAGAAAATACCGGTCGTGGGAAATGGCCAGGACCGTTCCCTTGAAGCTGTTGATATAACCCTCCAGCCATTCCACACTGCGCAGATCCAGATGGTTGGTAGGCTCGTCCAGCAGGAGGATATCCGTTTTTTCCAACAGCAGGCGGGCAAGGTTCACCCTTGTTTTTTCGCCGCCGGAAAGGCTGTCGAAGGCCTGTTTTCTTTGCTCAGGCACGATGCCAAGGCCGTTGCAGATCTTATCCACCTCTACATCCATTGAGTAGCCGCCGCCTGCCTGAAAGCGGTTGCAAAGGGCATCGTATTCCTTCAAAAGCGCGCCGTCGGCATCGGATGCCATTTTCTGCTCCAGCTCTTCCATTTTCCGTTTTGCCGCAGTCAGCTCCTGAAAAGCTGAGCGCAAAACCGCCTCTACAGTATAGCCTGCAGGAAAGCGGGGAATTTGGGAGATGAGACCCAGCCGCTTATGGGGATTTACAAACACTTCCCCTTCGTCATAATCCATTTGACCGGTGAGGATATTAAACAGAGTAGTCTTGCCACTGCCGTTTCTGCCGAGGATCGCCACCTTCTCCCCTTCCTGGATCTCAAAGCTCAGATCCTCCAGGAGGTTTTCTCCGATCACAAAGAACTTTGTTAAGTTTTTAACCTGTATATCGATCATTGCGTTTCTCCAACTATTATGCACCGGCTTTTATGGCTCCCTCTGATGCGGGAGCTGTCAATTGTCGATTTCAGACAATTGCGTATTGTTATATTTCTTGTAATAATGCAGTTATTTCCTCTTTTGTAAACAGCAAGTTCAGTGCCTGCAGCAGGGCATTTGCAGACAGATGCTCCGGTAAGCCCAGCTTTTTTGCCAGTGCCAGCCGTTTTTGCCTGCTGTCCGCGCCGCCGGACAGTCCCAGCGCCATAAGGTCCTGCTTGGTGATCTGACCGACTGCGTGTCTGTCCGTCTCTCCTTCTACGGTAGCACCGGCCTTGCGCAGACAATCGATGATGACCTCCGGCGGCATTCCCTCCACGCCCAGCTTTCCTTCCTTGCCGGGGGCTGACTTCCGCTTTTCCTTGCCGTATATGTCCGGAATGTAGGCGTGCTTCAGATATTTGGGATCGATGGCACTTTTGATAAAATTGCGGATCACAAATCCGGCCCCGTCAGAATCGGTAAACAGGATCAGTCCCCGCGCCATCGCCACCTGACGCAGCAAGGCAAGCTGGGCCTTATCCTTAAAAATCCCGAAGCCGGAGGTTTCCAGGATCGGCGCATCTACCACCTGCGCCAGCGTGTTCTTGTCATAACGGCCCTCCACCAGGATCGCTTCCCGAATTTTAAGCATTTCTTGCCTCCTGTGCCAGCTGTATGATCAGCAGCTCCAGCAGCCGTTCCGGGTCATCCTGGGAGGTTTTTATATTTCGGTCGGTCTGCATAATCAGTTCCGTCGCGCGGGCATAGAAGGGGGCTGAGAAGCGCCCTGCCGCCGCCACAGTCTTTCTGGCAGGATAGTCCTTCATTCCCGTCAGGCGCATCAGGTCCTGGGCATTTTTGCCGCCATCGAGCAAGATCCGGGCAGTGCTTAAGCGCCTGAAGTGGTTGCCCACTGCACCTAAGATCATCAGGGGCAATTCCTGCATTTTCAGCAGCTGACGCAATTTCACCAGCGCCTGTCCGTAATCTCCCCGGCTAAGACATTCGGTCATCTGGAACACCACAGCATCCAGCACCGGCTCTACCACCGCGTCAATATCCGCCTTGCAGATCACATCCGATCCGGAATAGGCACAGATCTTGGATATTTCACTGCTCAGGGCAGTCATCGTTCCGTCTGTAATGTCAATGAGATAAGCGCAGAGCTCCTGGGGGATCCGCTTGCCCGCCGCCGCAAAATGGCGGGAGATCCAGGCGATCAGGTCCCGCTGGTCCTGTTTTGCAAATTCTACGATCTGCGCGTATTTAGAAACCGTCTCCCAAAGCTTAATGCGCTTGTCCGGCTTCCATTCAACGGTTTCATAGGTAAACACCACGGTGCAATAATCCGGAATGTCCGTCAAAAGCTGTGCCAGCTTTTCCCGTTCGTCCTCCGGAAGGCGGAAAATGTCGATCTCGTCCACCCATACCATCGTGTTTTCTGCCATCATCGGCAGGTTTTCCACCGCCTCTGTAAAGCTTTGGATATCAAAAGTTTCCACGGAAAGCTTATGGAAATTAAAAGACTCCGTCAGCTTGTCCACAAGGATCTTTTGAACCTGCCCCAGATAATGGTGCATCAGGAAGGTTTCTTCTCCGTGGAAAATGTACACTCTGCCCAGGCGCTTTTCCCGGATGGCTGTTTTCAATTCCTGTATACCGCCCAGCTGCTGTGCCTGTTTTGCCATAGTGCTACGCTCCAATCGTAATAGTTCCGGCCAGATCCGTTCTCAAAACCGTACATCCGTATCTTTCAAACCGTTCCAGGGCCTCCACCGAGGGATGCCCAAACCGGTTCCCCGCTCCCACGGAAATGATCACCACCGAAGGGGAGGTTTTGCGCAGAAGCTCCACACCGGAGGAGGTATCTGCCCCGTGATGCCCTGCAATAAGAACCTCCAGCTCAGGAAGCTCCGTTTGGGCCATCAGCGCCCGTTCACCGGCAACGGTACGGTCTCCGGTAATGAGTATATCATAATCTTTCGGCTGAAACAAGACGCATATGCTACTTTCATTGTCTGTTTTGTCTTCCGCCGCCGAAAAAAGTGTTATATTTCCTTCTTCGACCGGGCAGGCCGTATCCGGCTTTACCCAGTGCACATTCTCCACATCTGCCTTTTCCAGCTTCCGGCGGGCAGAGCCTGTATCCGGCACATCCGGAAGATACAGGTTTTCCGCATCCACTTGGGTAAGCAGCAATTCGATCCCCTCTGTGTGATCCACATCGTAATGGGTGACAATGATGCCATCCAGGCAGGTAACGCCGATGGAAAGCAAATAATTTGCCGCCGTGTCTGCCGCCAGTTCCGGCGTATTTCCGCCGCAATCCACCAGATAAAACCGCCCTTCCTTTTGCAGGACGATACTTTGTCCCTGTCCCACATTCAGGACCGTCACCAGAAAATCGTTTTTTCGCACTTCCACCCGGTACGCCGTCAGGGCCGCACCCAGGCTTAAAAGAACACAGCAGGCAAACAGCAAGGGTCGCTTATTCTTTCCAAACAGGAACACGCCCAACAGCACATAGCAGAAAATCAGCCAGGCGACTGTATAGGCATTATTGATATACACTGCCCCAAAGGGAACCCGGCTTAAATTTTTCGCCCCAAACAGCACAAAGCGGATCAGATAGCTTACGCACCAGGCGACCGCCTTTCCCGCCGGGAGATAAACGGCGCCGGCAATACAGGCGAGCATAATCCCATAAAAGACGAAGGAAATCACCCAAAGGATCAGAAGGTTACTGAGTATTCCCACCAGACTGACACAGCCAAAGTACCAGGCGCACAGGGGTGTGGTCGTGACCATAGCGCCCAAGGTTACCGAAACAGAGCCACATATCCACCGGGTCAGACGGGCGCGGAGGGTTTTCCTCTTTGCCGGGCCAAACCGCTTTTCATCCAGCAGGTAGGCGTTGATCCGCTGGGAAAAGAGAAAAATTCCCACCATACAGGCCACAGATAACTGAAAGCTCACAGAGGTGATGGTCTGGGGATTTGCAATGAGCATCGTGACCACCGCAAAGGAAAGTGCGGTTGGGGGATCGTACTCCCGTTTCAGGAGCATTGCCAGGATCATCAGCACCTGCATAATACAGGCGCGGGTGATCGACGGGGTAAAGCCTGCCACTGCCGCAAACAAAAACAGCACCGGAATTCCGATGATCGCCGTCAAGCCTCTTTGCTTGCCTACCAGCAGATATACAAGAGAAAACAGTATGGATACGTGCAGACCGGAAACTGCGATCATATGGCGCAGGCCACTGACCTGAAATGCGCGGTCCTCCTCATAGGTAAGGAGACTGCTGTCCCCTAACAGCAACGCCCGTGCAAAGCCGACCGTATCCTCCGGGAAAATGTTATCCATCAGCGCGGTGATGAAATTGCGAAGCCTTACCCCCAGATAATCCAGCTTTCCCGGATCTCCGGCAGTAATGACCGCATCGCCCTGGCTGTAGCACAGCAAAAATATTCCCTCACCCTGATGGGAGGTTTCCGTCTGTGCCCCTCCGGATGCGGTATAGCGCAGCTGAAAATTACCGGAGACCCGATCCCCCGGTTTCAAAAGCTGTGTGTCATCCAGATAGACACAAACACGGTAGGACCTTCTTCCCAGCCGGATCTTACCCTCTGTAACCGTACCGTAGCCCAGGTCATAGCTGTTATCCGTTATTTCTATGCTGAGAAATTTTGTTTCCCCGTCCAGATTTCTGGCAGAGGACAAATAGATACCATCGTAAAAGAATAACCACAAAAAGCAAACAGCACTGCCCAGCAGGACCAGTGCCGTTTGCTTTCTGCGCTCAGATCCCTTTATTCCCAACAAAATTGCACCGGGCAAGCAGAAAAGTGCAGCCAGCAGCAGCCAGATCCCATAAGACAGGTAGATACCCAATGCACAGGCCGCCGTAAATCCCACAGTAAACCACATCAGCTTTCGCACTGCATCTTTCCTCCCCTTCAATGTGAAGTGCCCTTAAGACAGGACACTCCCCCTGTCAGCTTTTAGGGGTGCTGCAAACTTTGCAGCACCCCCGGTTTCTTAAACTTTGGACAAAACGAAATCGTCAACCAGCGCCAGCGCGTCATCGATCTTGTTTGCATCCTTGCCGCCGCCCATTGCAGAGTCCGGCTTTCCGCCGCCACTGCCGCCGCAAGCGGTACATACCAGCTTCACCAGGTCGCCGGCACGAATGCCCTTTGCCACTGCGTCCTTGCCGCAGACAGCCAGGAAGGTGATCTTTTCACCCACCACACTGGAGAGGACCGCCACCACATCAGAGGCCTTATCCCGCAGGGTATCGCCCATCTGCCGCAGCTTTCCGGCATCTGCATCAGGAACATTGGCAGTAATGATATGGAAGCCGGCAACGGCTCTTGCGCCGAACAGGAACCGATCTGCTTCACCGGCAGTTTCCTTTGCCTGAATGGACTCGATAGTCTTTTTCAGCGTCTTGATCTCCTCGATCTGGCTTTCCAGCTTGGATGCCAGCTCTGCAGGCTTGGTCTTGAGAATTGCACAGGCATCGTAGACCCGCTGACGGGACAGCTCCATCTCCGCAAGGCAAGCCTTGCCGGTAATTGCCTCAATTCTGCGGACACCGGATGCCACACTGCCTTCGCTTTCGATGCGGAAGGGACCGACCTTTGCTGTATTATCCAGATGGGTACCGCCGCAAAGCTCAATGGAATAGCCACCCATATTGACTACGCGGACAGTATCGCCGTACTTTTCACTAAACAGTGCCATTGCACCCATCTCTTTTGCCTTTTCAATGGGCATTTCCCGAACATCGATGCCGTAGCCCTCCAGAACCGCAGACTGGACGATGGCGTCGATCTTCGCCAGCTCCTCACTGGTCACTGCGGAATAGTGGCTGAAGTCAAAACGCAGACGGTCCGGCTCTACCAGAGAGCCTGCCTGATGGACGTGATCACCCAGAACAGTCTTCAGTGCCTTTTGCAGCAGGTGGGTTGCAGAGTGGGCACGCATAATCGCCTTGCGGCGTTCCACATCGATGGAAGCCAGGACCACATCCTCAGTCTTGATCGTACCGCGGATCATTTTACCGCTGTGCAGGTACTTGCCGCCCTTGTCCTTCTGGACATCGGTGACACAAAAACGGCTCTCGCCAACCAGAATGACACCGTGGTCAGCGGCCTGACCACCCATTTCTGCATAGAAGGGTGTCTTATCCAGAACGATAATACCCTGCTCGCCGCCGGCAATGGAGCCGGTGACCTCTTCACCGATGCAAACTGCCAAAACCTTTGCCTCGCAGTTATACACATCGTAGCCAACAAAGTTCGTGGGTGTGGTATCCAGGCCCAGGTCAATGCCTGCCCAGCCCAGATCGCCCAGTGCCTTCCGTGCCTCACGGGCGCGGACGCGCTGTTCCTCCCGGCAAGCGGTGAAGCGGTCCATATCCACGGTCATACCCTCGTCCTCCAGCATTTCAACCGTCAGGTCGATGGGGAAGCCGTAGGTATCTGCCAGCAGGAATGCATCCTCGCCGGAGAAAACCGTTTCATTCTTTGCCTTATGTCCTGCCAGCTTTTCACCGAAGATTCGCATACCGGTATCGATGGTGCGGGCAAAATTCTCTTCTTCGTTCTTTACCACGCGGATAATGTGCTCCGCCCGTTCCCGCAGGTAAGTATAGTGACTTTCATTTTCCTTAATGACCGTCTCTACCACCTCGAACAGGAAGGGCTTATTGACGCCCAGGAGCTTTCCGTGACGAGCCGCACGGCGGAGCAGACGGCGAAGCACATAGCCTCTGCCTTCGTTGGTGGGCTGAACGCCGTCAGCGATCATAAAGGTGGATGCACGGATATGGTCAGTAATTACGCGCAAGGACACATCGGTCTTGGTGCTTTGACCGTAGGACGCACCGGTGATGGCGGTGACATGGTTTGTGATATTCATTACGGTGTCCACATCGAACAGGCTGTTGACATCCTGACACACAACGGCCAGCCGCTCCAGGCCCATACCGGTATCGATATTCTTCTGCACCAACTCTGTATAGTTGCCGTTGCCGTCGTTATCGAACTGGGAGAACACATTGTTCCACACTTCCATAAAGCGGTCACATTCACAGCCTACCTTACAATCGGGGCTGCCGCAGCCGTACTTTTCGCCCCGGTCATAGTAGATCTCAGAGCAGGGACCGCAAGGACCGGAGCCGTGCTCCCAGAAGTTATCTGCCTTGCCGAAACGGAAAATATTTTCTGCAGGAATGCCGATCTCCTTGTTCCAGATCTCAAAGGCTTCCTCGTCGTTTTCATAGATAGAGGGGTACAAACGGTCCTCCTCCAGACCTACCACCTTTGTGAGGAACTCCCAGCTCCAGGCAATTGCCTCCCGCTTAAAGTAATCGCCGAAGGAGAAGTTGCCCAGCATTTCAAAGTAGGTGCCGTGACGGGCAGTTTTACCGATGTTTTCAATATCACCGGTACGGATGCACTTCTGGCAGGTGCAGACACGGCGCCGGGGCGGCTCTACCTCGCCCTTGAAATAGGGCTTCATCGGTGCCATACCGGAGTTGATCAGCAAAAGAGATGCATCATTTTGGGGAATCAGTGAAAAACTGGGCAAACGCAGATGGTCCTTGCTTTCAAAGAAGGACAAAAACATCTCACGCAGTTCATTTACGCCATAAGCTTTTTTAGCCATTACATTAACCTCCATAAAACCCTGTAAAAACAGGGGCGGCGATAATCCCAGTATCGCCCTATTTTATTCCTTGCTATTCTACCATAAACAGCGAAAAAGTCAAGGTACTGTGAAGAAACCTGAAAAATTATTCAATTTATACATCCTTTTGACAGGCAGCTTTTTATAAAAGGGTCGCATCCTTACAGACGCGACCCTTTGGGTTAAATATTCTCTTCCAGCCAGGCTTTCATTGAAGCGCGGCCCTCTTCGCTCATCGGGAAGATCTCCTCCCCTTCTACGGTGCTTTTTTCATAGCAGAAAGGTCCGTGCCAAAACATCGCGGTAATGGAGCTTGCCTCCATATCCACTTCTTTTTTTGTTTTCTTTACAACATTCGGCTTTATACGGAAACGAAATTCCTTATGGGAGCCAGTAAAGAGATTTCCCATTGCAAAGGTGTGCAATGTGGGAATGAACAGATCCGGCATATCAGTCAACCAGTGCCTCCATTTCGTCCAGCAGGGTATCAAACAGTGCCAGTGCCTGCTTAACCGGCTCCGGACTTGTCATATCCACACCTGCGCCCTTGAGAAGATCGATCGGGCTCTTGGAGCAGCCGCCGGACAGGAACGCCATATAGTCCTTAACGGCAGGCGCGCCTTCCTTGAGAATGCGCTGGGACAGGGCAATGGCGGCAGAATAGCCGGTTGCATACTGGAATACATAATAATCGTAATAGAAATGGGGAATTCTTGCCCATTCCACAGCGATCTGGTCGTCCACCACCATATCCGGTCCAAAATACAGTTCATTCAGGCGGCGGTATTCATCGCTCAGCACCTGGGGTGTCAGTGTCTGGCCCTGGCTGACCATCCGTCCGATGTTCAGCTCAAACTCGGCAAACATCGTCTGACGGAACAAGGTTCCCTTAAACTGCTCTAAGAAGTGGTTGATCAGGTATGCCCGTTCCTTTTTATCGGTAGTCTTATTGAGCAGATACTCCATCAAAAGGGCCTCGTTGCAGGTGGAAGCCACCTCTGCCACAAAGATCACATAGTCTGCATCAATGTGGTGCTGATTTTTGTTGGACAGATAAGAATGAAGGGCGTGACCCATTTCGTGGGCAAGGGTAAACTGGCTGTCCAGTGTGCCGGTGTAATTGAGCAGCACGAAGGGATGGACCTTCGCACCGGCGGAATATGCACCACTGCGCTTGCCTTCGTTCTCATACACATCGATCCAGCGGCTATCGAAGCCCTCCTTCAGGACGGCGCGGTATTCTTCGCCCATAGGTGCCAAGGCATCATAAACGGTCTGCTTTGCTTCTGCAAAGGAGATCTTCCGATCCACCTCGGACACCAGAGGCGCATAAACATCGTAGAAATGCAGCTCGTCCACGCCCAGCAGCTTTTTGCGCAGGCGCACATAGCGGTGCATCTTATCTAAGTTATCGTGGACCGCATCGATCAAATTCAGATATACAGAAGTAGGCACATTGTTCCCATCCAGAGAGGCTTCAAAGGCGCTGGGATATTTTCTGGCTTCTGCAAAGAATTTCAGCTGCTTATTCTGGGCATTGAGCAAGCCGGCCGCTGTATTTTTGAAGGCATCAAAGCCCTTATACAGGCTCTTATAGGCGTTTTCCCGCAGGACACGGTCGCCGCTTTCCTGGGTGGCAACAAAAGTGCCCTGACTGATGGGGTGCTTTTTCCCATCCTTATCCTCCGCATCTGCAAACTTCAGGTCTGCATTGGAGAACATTCCGTAAATACCGCTGGGCGACTGTGCCATCTCACCGGCAGCTGCCAGCAGCTTCTCTTCCTCCGGAGACAAAATGTGCTCCTTAAAACGGCGCATATCCGTCAAATAACGGCGAAAATGCTCCAGCTCCGGGCAAGCCTGATAAAAGCCCTCCAGTGTCTCATCGGAAATTGCCATAATTTCCGGTGTTTCAAAGCTCATTGCTGTATTCATACCCACTGCAATGCTCATAAATTTGCCTACCAGTCCCTGATAGACTGCGTTGCGGGTGTCCTCATCGCTTTTGCGCATAGCATAATGGCCAAGTCTGTTGCATTTTGCGTTGGTGCTTTCCATTTTGGACAAAAATGCACACAAGGTCTGACCGCTTTGTGCCAAACGGCCTGCATAACCTGCAAGGTCCTTCTGGTCTGCTTCCAGGGTAGCAAGCTCCTGCTCCCAGGCCTCGTCGCTTGTATACAAATCTTCAATTGCCCACTTATCCTCTGCCGGGACCTCTGCCCGATTGCGAATGGCATTTTCCATATTTATCCTCCTACGGTTAATTGCTTTTCTTATCTTCCCGGATGATCTGCTTCATTGCCTCAATGCCCACACGGATGGCGGCGGAGGTATCCTCGGTCATAGGCATTTGCAGGCCTGCCTTTTCCCGTTCCTGATTCCAGACCGTATGGAAGCAGCTGCCACAGCGCACGCCCAATGCCGCCGCTACCACAAACAGTGCCGCAGATTCCATTTCACTGGCCTTGACACCCAGCCGCTTATAGCTTTCCCATTTGTTCAAAAGCTCATAATATACGGGGGATCTCTCCGGGGAATGCTGTCCGTAGAAGGAGTCCTTACACTGCACAACGCCTGTGTGAGTGCGGTAGCCCAGTGCTTCGCCTGCGGCTTTCAGTGCCGCAGTGACCGCAAAGTCCGGCACCGCAGGAAATTCTATAGGGGCATACTCCGCAGAAGTATGCTCATAGCGCACAGCGCCGGTGGCGACCACCACATCTCCCGGAAGCACATCCATTGCAATGCCGCCGCAGGTACCTATGCGAATAAAGGTATCCACACCGATATTGTGCAGCTCCTCCATTGCAATAGAGGCAGAGGGTCCGCCAATGCCTGTAGAGCAGACGGTCACCTTCTCTCCCAGTAAAAATCCGGAATAGATGTTATATTCCCGATTCATCCCTATGTGTACCGGGTCATCAAAGCAGGCGGCAATTGCTTCGCATCTGCCCGGATCTCCCGGCAGGAAGCAATATCTTCCTACATCCTCCGCATTACAGCGGATGTGAAACTGTGTTCCAATATCCTGCATAAAATCATCTCCTAAAAAAGACTGATCTGGTTTGTTTCCGGCAGACTGCCGAAGGCACCTGCATCCTTAAGCATCTGAATATGGGTCTTACTGACCTTGGGGCACGCCAGGGAAAATTCCTCAATGGACAAAAACTGCTTGCCCTCTCTGCCGCTGACAATATCAAACGCCGCATTTTCACCCAAGCCGCCAACTGCCACAAAGGGCGGGCGCAGCTTGCCGTCTTCGATCACAAAGTTCAGGGCATCGCTCTTGTAAATATCAATGGGCAGAAATTCAAAGCCCCGCAGGAAGTATTCATAGGCAACCTCCAATGTGATCAGCAGGTTTTTATCCTTGGCAGAGGGCTTATCCATATCCTCGATCGCCTTGATGTGGGCCTTGACCTGCTCAATATTGCCGGTCATCATTGCCGCATCGAAGTTACCCTTCTGACTGCGGCGGTAGAAATAAGCAGAATAAAACGCCAGCGGATGATTGACCTTGAACCAGGCAATGCGAAACGCCATCATAACATAAGCAACGGCGTGGGCCTTGGGGAACAGATACTTGATCTTCTTACAGGAGCCAATATACCAGTCCGGCACCCCTGCATCGATCATTTCCTGCTCTGCGCCCTCCGGCAAGCCCTTACCCTTACGGACAGATTCCATAATCTTAAACGCCCGCTGCTCCGGAATGCCGCAGGAGATCAAATAGATCATAATGTCATCACGACAGCCGATGGTCTGGTCCACACGGGCCGTGCCGGAAACGATCAGGTCCTTGGCGTTGCCCAGCCACACATCCGTGCCGTGGGTATAGCCGGAAATACGCACCAAAAAGTCAAACTTTGTAGGCTTGGTATCCAGCAGCACTTCACGGGTAAAACGGGTATTGAACTCCGGCACAGCCACCGCGCCGGTGGGGCCCAGAATGGGATCGTTCTCGTATCCCAGCACCTTCGACGAGGTGAATATGGACATTGTCTCCTTATCGTCCAGCGGGATCTCAGTTGCCACCACGCCGGTCATATCCTCCATTTTACGGATCATCGTGGGGTCATCGTGACCCAGCATATCCAGCTTCAGGAGGTTTTCCTCCATAGAGTGATACTCAAAGTGGGTGGTGATCTGCTCTGCCTCCGGGTCATCCGCAGGATGCTGGACCGGGCAGAAATCCCAGATCTCATTTTCCTGGGGAATGACCACCAGTCCGCCGGGGTGCTGACCGGTCGTCTGGCGCACATCCATACAGCCGCTGATCAGCCGGCTTTCCTCTGCCTTGCTGACGGATCTTCCCCGCTCTTCCAAATATTTTTTCACATAGCCGTAGGCAGTCTTATCCGCCACCGTACCCACGGTGCCAGCGCGGAACACGTGGGATTTTCCAAACATTTCCGTACAGTAGGCGTGGGCGCGGGCCTGATATTCGCCGGAGAAGTTCAGGTCGATATCCGGCACCTTATCGCCGCCAAAGCCCAAAAATGTTTCGAAGGGAATGTTGAAGCCTTCCTTGGCAAAGGTGGTGCCGCATTTGGGGCACACAGCATCCGGCAGGTCTGCGCCACAGCCAAAGCCCTCCGGTACATCAAATGTGGTGTATTTGCAGCTTTCATTGGGACAGCGATAGTGGGGCGGGTAGGCATTTACCTCTGTAATGCCGGACATATAGGCAACGATCGAGGAACCGACAGAGCCACGGGAACCCACCAGATAGCCGTTCTCCAAAGAGTTTTGCACCAGGCGCTGGGCAGACATATAGATCACATCATAGTGACAGTTGATAATATCGCCCAGCTCTGTTTCCACCCGCTTGACGATCAGCTCCGGGGGATTTTCTCCGTAGAGACGGTGCATTTTTCCGTAGACCAGCTCCTTCAGGTCCTCCACAGAATTTTCAATGCTGGGCGCAAACAGATTGTGGGGAACCGGACGGACAGTCTCGCACATATCCACGATGATATTGGGATTGGTAATAACGACCTGCCTTGCCTTTTCTTCTCCCAGATAGCTGAATTCCTCCAGCATTTCGTCGGTGGTGCGGAAATACAGAGGATTGTCGTTATCCGCATCGGAAAAGCCCTTGGAGGCAAGCAAAATATGCCGGTAGATCTCGTCCTCCGGGTTCAGGAAGTGCACATCACCGGTGGCAACCACCATTTTGTTCATTCTTTGACCCAATGCCACAATATCCCGGTTGAACTGATACAGCTCATCCACACTTCCGGCAATGGGCTCCTCCCCTTCTTTTTTCGGGGTGAGCATAAAGCGGTTGTTGGATACCGGCTGAATTTCCAGATAGTCATAGAAGGATGCCAGCCGTTCCAGCTCTTCGTCGCTGTGTCCTTCGATCACCGCCTGGAACAGCTCGTTATTTTCACAGGCAGAGCCTACCAAAATGCCCTCCCGCAGCTTCATCAGCTCTGATTTGAAAATACGGGGGAACTTTTTGAAATGGTTCAGGTTTGCCTCGGAGATCAGCTGGTACAAATTTCGCAGTCCCATCTGATTTTTTGCAAACAGTACGATGTGCTGGCACTTCATCGCAGTGGGATGGTTCCGGCGGAATTTCGGGCGCAGGGGGAGCATTGCCCCGTTAATGGACTGCACATCTTCTACGCCCATTTTTATCAGCAGCTCCATCAGCTTGCCCATAATCGTGCCGCAGACAAGGGCATCGTCCCCTGCCCGGTGGTGATTAAAGTCAGCCAGGTCAAAGTGCTTTGCCACCTGATCCAGAGAGAACCGATGCAGATCCGGCATCAGGTTCTGGGAAACGGTCAGGGTGTCCACACTGGTAAGGGTATACGGGATATTCAGTGCCTTACAGGCGTGGCGGATAAAGGTAGTGTCAAAATCCGCATTGTGAGCGACCAGCACACTGTCTCCCACAAACGCCAAAAATGCCGGCAGTGCCTCCCCGATTTTCGGTGCGCCCCGGAGCATTTCATCGGTGATACCGGTCAGCTCAGTGGTGCGCTTTTCCAGAGGCATACCGGGGTCTACAAAGGTCTGGAAACGGTCGATTTCCTTGCCGTTTTTCATTCGGACAGCGCCAATTTCAATGATCCTGTCCCGCCGGGCATAAAGGCCCGTGGTTTCCAGGTCAAAGGCAACATATTCCTCGGAAAAGGACATATTTTGGCTTCCGCGGACAGCAAGGGTGTCGTCCAGATCGTTAATATAGTAGCCCTCACAGCCATAAAGGATCTTGATCACCTCGTCGGTGCCTGCCACCTTGGGACCGCCGCCCCAGGCTTCCACCGTATGCAGGGCGTCCGTGAAGGACTGGACACAGCCGTGGTCTGTAATGGCAATGGCGCGATGCCCCCACGCCGCCGCCTGCTTAATGGCGGCATCCGTGTTGGTCAGGGCGTCCATCATACTCATACGGGTATGTAAATGCAGCTCCACCCGCTTTTCGCCTGCCGCAGTGTCTGCGCGTTTGGGCATCTGTCCGGGGATAATGGCAAAGGGCTTAAGCACGATTTCATTGGTGAAATTATCCACCTGAAGCTTGCCCTGTACCTGCACCACACTGCCCTTTTTGATCCCCTCCAAAATGGACTTTGCGTCCTTATTTTCAAGGAAGCGGCTCACCCGAATGGCGGAAGTATTATCTGTAATATCAAAATTGATGACCCAGGCATTGCGCTTGGTCAGCTCCTTGTGCTCGATCCCAAAGACCTTACCCTGGACAATGATCATACCCATATCCAAGGAAAGCTCTTTCATCGGCGTAACGGTGCCCTTGAAGGGCTTGCCGTAAATGGCATTGCTTTCCTGGGGCTTTTCTTCCTTTTTCGCCGTTGGGGCAGAAGCTTTGGGCAGCTCCCCGATCATAGAGGTGCGCATTTTTTCCATCGCATCAAAAAGCGCCTTGCCCTCTAAAATTTCTCCTGCGTGGATCTCTATATTTACATCTGTGGAGAATTTTTGCTGTAAGGTCTCCTTAACCGCCCGTACACATTCCAGAAGTACTTCCTTACCGTTGGCTCTCAGGTTTATGTGAAGGGTATTCCCCTCCCATTGCCACTGTGCCCCTGCCAGGGAGCCGCGGCACATAGAATTCTCTTTCACGAACATAGCCATCAGCTCTTCCGGCTCCACAGCTGTCAGCTGATCTGCAGGGCAGACAGCAAGCAGATCCACCCTGGAAAGGCCGTAAAGCTGGGCAATGACCTTGGCCTGCTGATCCAAAAGGCTTTGGGAAATGTACTTTGGGGCGTGGATCGCAACGGAAACCTTCCGTGTTTCCGGATCAATGTCCGCAGCAGCAACGGCCGCCTGAGATAAAATTTCTTTTACCCCTTCAGGCGGCTGATACTGAGAAAACATATTCAGGAATAATACCGGTTCACTCATAGTGTCCTCTTTATAAATACTCAAAGGTTCTCTATCCGCTTTAACAGTGCAGGCAGAAGCTCGTCATAAGGGAGCTTTTCAATTTGCTTTCCCTTTTCAAACAGCATACCGCAGCCGTCACCGCCGGCGATGCCGATGTCTGCCTCTCTGGCTTCACCGGGGCCGTTGACGATACAGCCCATAACCGCAACGGTAATGGGCTTTTGACAGTCCTTCAGCGCAGCATCCACCTGATTGACAAGTCCGATCAGGTCGATTTTTGTCCGTCCGCAAGTGGGACAGGAAATGATATTCACACCTTCGGCGCGCAGACCGGCGGCTTTGAGAATATCCTTTGCCGCATACACCTCTTCCACCGGGTCGTCGGTCAGGCTTACACGGATGGTATCTCCGATGCCGTCCAGTAAAAGGGAACCGATGCCCATTGCGGACTTCATCAGTCCCATACGGACAGGTCCGGTTTCCGTCACGCCAATGTGGATGGGATAATCGCACTTCTCCCGAAACAGTCGGGCCGCCGCCACCATCGTAGGCACATTGGAGGATTTCATAGAAACACAGGTGTCATAAAAACCGTATTTTTCCAACAGCTCCAGATGCTGGAAGGCACTTTCAACCAATGCCTCTGCAGTGGGGTGTCCGTACTTTTCCAGAAGCTTTTTGTCCAGACTTCCCCCATTGACACCGATGCGAATGGGGATATTTCGTTCCTTGCAAACGGACACCACCGCCTGCACCCGATCCTCCCCGCCGATGTTGCCGGGGTTGATGCGGATCTTGGAGGCGCCGCCCTCTGCCGCCGCAATGGCAAGCTTATGATCAAAATGGATATCCGCAACCAAGGGCATAGGCGATGCCTTGCAAATCTCTGCAAATGCCTTAGCCGCATCCATATCCGGAACCGCCAACCGTGCCACCTGACAGCCGGCGGTCTTCAGCTTCTGAAGCTGCAAAAGAGAGCCTTCCACATCGGTGGTTTTTGTATTGAGCATCGACTGGATCACCACAGGGGCACCGCCGCCAATGGTAATATCCCCTACTGTTATCTTTCTTGTCATCGTTCTACCCCTTAAAGATCGTAAAAACATCCTTAAACAGAATAACTGCCATCAGAGCAAGCAGGATCACCATACCTGCACCGTGGATATAGCCCTCAAATTTGGGATCAAGCTTTCTTCTTGTAATTTTCTCAATGGCCGTGGTCAGCAGTAAGCCAACGATCCGCCCGCCGTCCAATGCAGGGATGGGCAGAAGGTTCATAACTGCCAGATTGATGGCGATAAATCCGCCGAAATACAGCATACTTCTCACTGCAGAGGAGGTGTCTTCTGCGCTTTCGGCAGTATCCGACATCGTTTTGACAATGCCCACAGGACCGGTCACATCCGACCAGTTTGCCTGCCCTTTAATAAGCATCTGCAGGCTCAGCCGCACAGACCGCACCACATTGACCGAGCTGTTCCAGGTATATTTCAGCTTGTTGCCAAAGGTGGCATCCACTGCCGTAAATTCAAAGCCGTATCTTGGGGTCTCCTCCTCCCCAAAGATGTGCTTTTCCATATAAAAGTCATTTAATTCGACTTCTTCCCCATCCCGTTCTACCACCAGATCGTGAACATCTCCGGGATTGATGGACAGGATCATCGAAACATCCGAGCTTTCGTAAATTTTCTCTCCGTCGATCCTCAGGATCCGGTCCCCAATGTGCAGACCCTCCTCGTACACCACGGTACAGCCCTGCTCGGCTCTGGAAATTTCCGGAACGACGATCTGCTTCATAGGTGCAAATACGACCAGCAAGATCAAAAATCCTGCCACGAAGTTCATAGCCGCACCTGCCACAAGAATGATAAACCGCTTCCACCAGGATGCCTTCTGGAAGGACCGGGGGTTATCGGTATCCTCGTTTTCCCCCTCCATAGCGCAATAGCCCCCAAGGGGTATCAGGCGAAGGGAATACAGGGTCTCTCCCACCTGTTTTTTGAAGATCGCAGGTCCCATAAACATAGAAAATTCATTGACCTGAACACCGGAGAGCTTTGCCGCTGTAAAGTGACCCAGCTCGTGAACAAATATTAAAAGACTAAATAACAGGATGGCGAACAAAATGCTCATAGTTTTCCTCGTTTCAAATCATTGTTGCGCACTGCCATACGGGCAAGCCGGTCAGCCTCCAGTATCTGCTCCAGCGTAGGCTGGGCAATAAAGGGAACCTGATCCACCGCCGCGCTGACCAGATCATAAATATCATAAAATCCGATTTTATTTTGCAGGAACAGGGCTACCGCTTCTTCGTTGGCACCGTTCATTACCGGGCAGGCCGTGCCGCCGGTTTTTGCGCATTCCCGCGCCAGCTTCAGGCAGGGGAAGCTTTCCATATCCGGTTTCGCAAAGGTCAGGGGCGGGCAATCGGTCAGATCCAGCTTGGGCACCGGGCAATCCATTCGCTCCGGGTAAGTCATTGCCAGGGCAATTGGCAGACGCATATCCGGCGCGCCCAGCTGTGCCATTACGGCGCCGTCAACAAATTCCACCATAGAATGCACGATGCTTTGCCGATGGATCACCACATCCACCTTTTCAAGAGGCAGATCATACAGGCGCATTGCCTCGATCACCTCCAGGCCCTTATTCATCAGGGTGGCGCAGTCGATGGTGATCTTTTCGCCCATCTTCCAATTGGGGTGCTTCAAGGCATCTGCCTTTGTTACAATGCCCAGCTCCTGTCTGGTTTTGCCGTAGAAGGGACCGCCGGAGCAGGTGAGAATGATCTTCTCCACCTCCCGCTTACGGTTCATCCCCATCAGGCACTGGAAAATGGCAGAATGCTCTGAGTCCACAGGGATAATTTCTGTATTGTATTTTTTCGCCTCCGCCATTACAAGCTCACCGGCGCAAACCAGTGTTTCCTTGTTGGCAAGACCGATCCGCTTGCCGGCACGAATGGCCGCAAGGGTAGGCTTCAGTCCCACCATACCCACGACCGCAGTAATGACACAATCTGCATCCGGGATGGCAGCGGCCTCAATCAAGCCCGCCTCGCCCCAGGATATCTGCGTGGGAAGGTCAGAAATTTCCTTTTTCAGCTGTACGGCTGCCTCTTCGGTGGCCATAACCGCCAGCTTTGGGCGGTATTTGCGGCACTGCTCTGCCATACGCGCTACATTTGAGCCGGCAGTCAATGCCGCCACCGGCATTTTCAGATGGTCCACAATATCCAGGGTTTGCCGGCCGATCGAGCCGGTAGAGCCCAGCACGCTTACACATTTTACCATATTATTTCACCACAACCGGCAACACCAAAAACAGTGCCTCTGTAAGCGGTGCTACCAAAGTCATTGAGTCAAACCGATCTAAAATACCACCGTGGCCGGGGATGAGATTTCCGTAATCCTTGATACCCACCTGGCGCTTGATGGCAGAAAAGCTCAGATCCCCAAACACTGCCGCCAAGGAGCCCAGCACGCCGTACAAAATCGCGTACAGATACCTTGCCTGGAAGCCGAAAGCAAGATCCAGCACCAAACAATAGATCAGCATACCCACAATGGCACCCAGCACGCCGCCGATCACACCCTCCACTGTCTTCTTCGGGCTGATGGTCGGGGCAAGCTTATGCTTGCCGAAGTAGTATCCTGCAAAATAAGCACCGGTGTCCGACAAAAACGCCAGCACAAAGGGAATCAAGATCAAAAAGCGTCCGTTTTCGCTGTTATGCAGGCGCACCAGAGCGCAAAGCATAAAGGGGATCAAAACGCCGCCTGCCAGACAGATCAGCAGCTTTTCATAGGCAAGCTTTCCCTTCGATGCCAGCATTTCGCCGTAAAGGGCAGAAAGAAATGCCAGGATCCCCAACAGCACATAAAGATAGGGCAGGCCATAATAACTGCCGATAGCAGTCATAAAGGCCATAAATGCGGTATAGGCGATCAATCTGGGGTGCTTGACAAGTCCGGTGCCCCACAACAGTTCATATGCGGCAATGGCTGCCATAATGCCAAACAAAACAGCAGTAAAGATCGCAGGTAATACCAGCACCACCACAAGCAGTAACGGCAGCAGTGCACAGGCTGCAATAATACGGGTTTTCATCTTTATACCCCTCCAAACCGGCGGTTTCGCCGGCAGTATTCCTCAATGGCCGCATCCAGATCCTTCGGCTGGAAATCCGGCCACAGAACATTCAAAAACACATACTCAGAATAGGCAGACTGCCACAGCAGGAAATTGCTGGTGCGCAATTCTCCGGAAGGACGGATGATCAGCTCCGGATCGGGCACATCCCTGGAGTACAAATAGGAAGAAAGCAGCTCTTCCGTCAGATCCTCCGGCTTATATTTGCCCTCTGCCACATCTTTTGCAAAGGCAGTGCTTGCCTTTACGATCTCATCTCTGCCTCCGTAATTCAGGCAGAAGTTCACCTGTACCTCGTGATATTCCGAAGACCGGCTTTCTGCTTCCCGGCACAGCTTCTGCAGGCTGGGACTCAGGCGACTCAGATCTCCAAAGAACCGAAAACGCACGTGGTTTTTTTCCATATCCATCAGTGCTTCTTCCAGATATTTTCTCAGAAGGCGCATAATGCCCGAAATCTCTCTGGCAGAGCGCTTCCAATTTTCCGTGGAAAACGCATACACCGTCAGGTACTCCACGCCCAGGGTCCGGCAGTAGTTCGCAGTTCTGCGGAATGCTTCCGCGCCCGCCGCGTGACCTGCGGTCCGGGGCAGGCCCCTTTTTTTGGCCCAGCGGCCGTTCCCATCCATAATAATAGCAATATGGCGGGGAATATGATTTTCTTTAACTGCCATATTACCACCTCTTTCTGATAAATTGCAGGGGGCGCAAGCGCCCCCACTTTATTATTAAATGAACAGCTGCGGAAAAAGATCCGCATCCAATGCCAGCGAGAGATTTTTTCGCAAGTCGTGCTTTTGAAAGGCGCAGCTGCAAAAAAAGATCCGCTGGAAATCACAGAGCCATCAGTTCCTTTTCCTTAGATGCCAATGCATCGTCTGCCTTCTTGGTGTACTTATCCAGCAAGTCCTGCAGATCCTTTTCTGCCTTCTTCTGATCGTCCTCGGTGATCTCAGAATTTTTCTTCAGCTTCTTGATATAGTCCATACCGTCACGACGGATGTTACGCATAGCGACCTTTGCATCCTCGGCGTACTTCTTGACCTGCTTGACCAGCTCCTTACGGCGCTCCTCGGTCAGCTGGGGGAAGATCAGACGGATGACCTTGCCGTCGTTCTGGGGATTGATGCCCAGGTCGCTGATCTGGATCGCCTTCTGGATGTCAACCAGCAGCTTGGTGTCCCAGGGGGAGATCACCAGGGTGCGGGCATCGGGGGTGGAAATGGATGCCACGCCGTTCAAGGGTGTCTCACTGCCATAATATTCAACTGTGATCCGGTCCAGAACCTTTGCGTTTGCACGGCCTGCACGAACAGCACCGAATTCCTCGCTCAAATGATCCAGAGCCTTTTCCATTCTTCTTCCGTAATCGCTGAAATCTACTGCCATAATGTAGTCCTCCTTAAAAGTTATTCTTCACGGTGGTGCCGATGGCTTCGCCACGGACCACGCGGACAATACTGTTTTCTTCTGCCAGGCCGAAGCACACCAGGGTCATATCGTTGTCCATCGCCAGAGTCATCGCGGTGGAATCGGTAGCCTTCAGATGCTGTGCCAGCACCTGATCATATGTAAGCTGGGTGTATTTCACCGCATTCGGATCTTTTGCCGGATCTGCCGAGTAAATGGCATCCACATTCTTCGCCATCAGGATCGCATCCGCCTCGATTTCTACGCCCCGCAGGACCGCACCGGTATCGGTGGAGAAATAGGGGTTGCCTGTACCGGCGGCAAAGATGACCACCTTACCCTCGTTTAAGTAGCGGTTTGCCGTATCACGGGTGAAATACTCCGCAAATTTATTCATTTCCACAGCGCTCAGGACTCTTGCGTCCAGACCGTGCTGCTCCAGCACATCCCCCACAGCAATGGCGTTCATCACCGTTGCCAGCATACCCATCGCATCTGCGTGGGAGCGCTGCAGCTTTCCGGTGCCGTTTTTCACGCCCCGCCAGAAATTGCCGCCGCCGATCACCAGGCCAACCTGCACGCCCATTTCCACGCAGGTCTTGATTGCTTCACAAACCTCGTGAATTTTGGAAAAATTCAAACCGAAGCCATCTCCGGCAGCAGTCTTCTCGCCCAATGCTTCGCCGCTGACCTTTAATAAAATGCGCTTATATTTTATCTGAGACATTCATTCATACCCCTTCCAGTCTATCTTCCCCTATTTTAATATAAGTCAGCCAAATTGACAACCATAATTTATTAAAAAATACAAATTGTTTTCAGGAAATTCAAAAACTTTACCCGGTATGCGTTTTCCGGTTGCAAAATCCTATGAAATAGGTTATAATATTTGCAAATTTTGCAAAAGAGAGGTCCCAATTATGGCTGAAGTTACAGAAAGCAAAAATTTCATTCACGCCTTTATTGAAGAAGATATCGCCGAGGGCGGTCAGTTTGCAGGAAAGACCGTCCACACCCGGTTCCCGCCGGAGCCCAACGGCTACCTGCATATCGGTCACTGCAAAGCGCTGATCATTGACTTTGGCACTGCCGAAAAGTTCGGCGGTCTGTGCAACCTGCGTATGGACGACACAAACCCCACCAAGGAGGATGTGGAGTTTGTGGAGGCTATCAAGGAGGATATCCGCTGGCTGGGCTTTGACTGGGGTGACCGGTTCTACTACGGCTCCGACTATTTTGAAAAGGACTACGAATTTGCCGTGGAGCTGATCAAGAAAGGGCTTGCCTATGTGTGCGAGCTGACTCCCGATCAGTTCAAGGAATACCGGGGCGATCTGAATACCCCCGCCACCTCCCCCTACCGTGACCGTCCCATCGAGGAAAGCCTTGACCTGTTCGCCCGGATGCGTGCCGGCGAATTTGAGGACAACAAATACACCCTCCGGGCAAAGATCGATCTTGCCTCCGGCAACTTCAATATGCGTGACCCGGTCATCTACCGCATCCGTCATATGCATCATCACCGCCAGGGCGACAAGTGGTGCATCTATCCGATGTACGACTTTGCCCACCCCATTCAGGACGCCCTGGAGGGCATTACCCACAGTCTGTGCTCTCTGGAATTTGAGAACCACCGTCCCCTGTATAACTGGGTGGTGGAAAACGTTTCTGTTCCCCATCATCCCCGGCAGATCGAATTTGCCCGTCTGGGCATCGACCATACGGTGCTCAGTAAGCGCAAGCTCAGAGCCCTGGTGGAGGGCGGCAATGTCTCCGGCTGGGATGACCCCCGTATGCCGACCCTGTGCGGTCTGCGCCGCCGGGGCTACACCCCCGCTTCCATCCGTAACTTCTGCGACCGTGTGGGCGTGGCAAAGAGCCCCAATACCATCGAGTTCGCATTTTTGGAGCATTGCCTGCGGGAGGATCTGAATGAAACTGCCCAGCGGGTTATGGCTGTGCTGAAGCCTGTGAAGCTGACCATCACCAATTACCCCGAAGGTCAGAGCGAGACCTTCCAGGTGGAAAACAACCCCAACGATCCGGACGCCGGCACAAGAGCGGTCACCTTCTCCCGGAATTTGTGGATCGAGGCTGATGACTTCCTGGCAGAGCCGGTTCCCAAGTATAAGCGGCTGTATCCGGAAGGACCGGAATGCCGCCTGAAGGGTGCCTATGTGATAAAGTGCACCGGCTGTGTGAAGGACGAAAACGGCAATGTGGTGGAGGTGCTTGCCACCTACGATCCCGACTCCGCCGGCGGTGACCCTGCAGACGGACGGAAGATCAAGGGCGCGACCATCCACTGGGTAGATGCCAATAACTGCGCAGAAGCAGAAGTGCGGCAATATTCCAATCTCTTTGACGATCCCGATCCGGACGCCTCCGGTAAGGACTTTATGGCCTGCCTGAATCCCAATTCTCTGGAAGTGCTCACCGGCTGTAAGGTGGAAAAGAGCCTGGAAAATGCCAAGGCACCTGCATCCTATCAGTTTATGCGTCTTGGCTACTTCTGCCCGGACAACAAGGATTGCACACCCGACCACCTCGTCTTCAACCGCTCTGTAAGCCTGAAGGACAGCTTCAAGCCCGGTAAATAAGTTTAGAGCGCGTTGCAACTGTCGTTGCAGCGCGCTCTTCGATATAAATCCCTTACGGGATTTTCGATATGCACCTTTGGTGCTCGATATGTGCATTGCACTCGATATGCCCTGCGGGGCAAGATGGGATTTATATCGTACGCGTCGCCAATGGCGACATATCGAATGGATGCAACGCATCCATATATCGATTTTGCCCCAAGGCAAAAATATCGAATTGCGCAGCAATATATCGACAATACAAAACGGGCGACCGCAAGGGTCGCCCCTACAGTTTGATAAACAAAAATTTGGCAATTACAATAAAGCAGCAGCGCATTGCGAAAAACGCAATGCGCTGCTTTTGTTTTACTTCTTGATCTGTGCCTGCAGGTGCATAGAAAGCACTGCAAGGGAGGTTGCCATATTTTCGTTCTGCACCAGGATGTTTGCAGGGACATCCAAATGGGCGGGGGCGAAATTCCAAACCGCCTTAATGCCGTTTTTTATCAGCAGGTCGCACACGCCCTGGGCCTGCTGGGCAGGCACGGTAATGATACCCATCAGCACATTATTGGTTTTGCAGAAGTTTTCCAGCTCAGATAAGGGGTAGATGGGCTTTCCCTCGTCGGTGTGGGTGGCAGACGGCGCAATATCAAAGGCCGCCAGCACATTCAGACCGTAGGCAGAAAAGCCGCTGTAGCCCATCAGCGCCTGCCCAAGCTTGCCTGCGCCCACCAAAATGGCATCGGTGGTATTGTCATAGCCTAAAAAGCGGCTGATGTCGTCGATCAAATTCTCGCGGAGGTAACCGATCTTCGGTCTGCCGCCGTCACTGACCTGAGCCAGGTCCTTACGGACCTGCACCTCGCCCATACCCAGCGCATTTGCCAGCGCCGTTGCGGAGATATATGTTGCTGTGCCTTCGGGCAAGCTTTTCAGATAAGCCAGATAACCGGGAAGGCGCTTTAATACTGCTTTGGAAATTTCCTTATGTTCCATTTTTCTTCCTCTTTTCGATACGGTATTTTATCGATATATTTTCATATCGATTATACAATCGGCGCATCAAAAAATCAAGAGTTTTTTCAAAAATCCCCGGTTTTTTCTGAAAAATCTTTTATACACAGCTGGTTTGGCGTATGATTTCCTTTCGCAATCTTAGCATAATGCGCTTTTCCAGCCGGGAAATGTACGACTGGGAGATGCCCATTTTCTGCGCCACTTCCTTTTGGGTCAGCTCCTGCCTGCCCTCCAGTCCAAAGCGCATATACACGATTTCCCGCTCCCGCGACGGCAATTCCTGCACTGCCTGCCGCAGGAGGCGAATGTCCACATCGTCCTCCAGTGGACGCAAGATCATATCCTCATCCGTCCCCAGTATATCGGAAAGCAGCAATTCATTACCGTCGTAGTCCATATTAATGGGCTCGTCCAGGGAAACCTCTGTTTTTTGATTGGCGATCTTGCGAATATGCATTAATATCTCATTTTCTATGCACCGGGACGCGTAGGTCGCCAGCTTAATATTCCGGTCCCGGCGGTATGTACTGATCGCCTTGATCAGGCCGATGGTCCCAATGGAGATCAGATCCTCCAAATTCACACCGGTATTTTCAAACCGGCGGGCAATAAACACCACCAGGCGCAAATTCCGTTCGATCAGCAGCTGTTTTGCACTTTCCTCGCCGTTTTCCAGGCGAAGCAGTGCGTTTTGCTCCTCCGTCCCCTTTAGCGGTGGCGGCAGGACATCTGCTCCGCCAATGTAGTAAATGCACTCCGACCTTGAAAAGCGGATGTTCATAAGAAATTTCAAAATTTTGTTCATACCGCACCTCCTGTTAATGCCTGATACGCCCCTTCCGGATGCAGACCCTCTGGCGCAAACGCCACCAATAAATTCCCCCTTCGGTTTCCGATCTTTACCTCGGACATTTTCAGTGCCAGCAAAAAGCCGCTGGCCTGCCCCACTGTCCGATAGGGGATCAGCCGCAAGCCGGGAATGGCATCGAGAAATTCCACCGGGGATCGCAGCTGGGATCGGGTCAGTCCGGTCAGCTTCTGTGCCACATCCGCACCCACCACCAGCACATCCGCACCGGTGACCGGGTCCCGAAGGGTGTTTCCCGTGTCCTGCAGTGCAGTCAGGGAAACCTTCTTTTCTCCGTAGGTCAGCTCCACCGGAACAAAGCTCTGGGAGCCCAGCTTGTTCCGAAAGCCCAGCACGCACAGCAGACAAACGCCCCCGCCGGAAATGACCAATGACCAAAATCCCCTGCTGTTTATCACCATAGCCAAGCCGCCCATCGCCATACTCAGCAGAATAAAGACGGTCCCGCGGCGCAGTGCATTTTTGGTAAAGCCAAAGGCAATGCCGGACATTATCAGCAGGCATACCCCCCGCCACAAAAAATTCCCCAGAAAGGAAAGCTCCGGAACCATACACGCACCGGCATACAAGCCGCCCAGCAGGGCACTTAGCGCCGCTTTTTTGGTGCCCCAGGGATATCCGCACAGGCGGTTTGTCCCTAACAGCAGCAGAAAATCCACCAAGAAATTGAGCAACATCAAAACATCCAGATATACCGCCATACGCACCCTCCTGTAAAGTTTTTTCTGTAACAACAGTATACATCCGCCGCCCAAAAAATGCCGTCGCAAGGCGGTTATAGATTTGTGTCAGGAGACTGCATTTTATGTAGGGGATAGAAAAAGCAGCAGTTGCCTTAGCAACTGCCGCTATTATCTGTCGAAGGATTTTCCTCCCGGATCACCTGGCGAATGTTTTTCTCCGCCTTAAACCGGGGCGTCATTACTTCGTGACTGCATCCCATACACCGAAGGCGAAAATCCGCGCCGGTCCGCAATACCTTCCAGCGCTTTTCCCCACAGGGATGGGCTTTTTTCATTATCAATATATCTCCCAATCTGATGTCCATACTATTTCCCCTTGATGGAATCCCAATACTGCTTTGCCGCCTGCTCCACCTTATTGGGACCGTATTCATAATACTTTGCATCCTTCAGATCGTCAGGAAGGTACTGCTGCTGAACCCAGTGTCCGGGGTAATTATGGGGGTATTTATATCCCTGCTCCCGCTCCATCGTATAGGTATCCGCGTGCATATTCTGCAGATGTCTGGGGAAGTCTCCCCCTTTTCCCTGGCGGATATCCTCCAGCGCAGCTGCAAAGGCAAGGTAAGCAGAATTGGATTTGGGTGTCGTCGCCATTAAGACCGCCGCATCTGCCAAAGGAATTCTGGCTTCCGGCATACCGGTCATCAGTGCCATATCCACACAGGATTTCACAATGGGCAGGATCATAGGATATGCCAGACCGACATCCTCCGCCGCAATGATCATCAGCCGACGGCAGGCAGATTGCATCTGTCCTGCCTCCAAAAGGCGGGCAAGGTAATGACACGCCGCATCCGGGTCAGAGCCACGGATGGACTTTTGCAAGGCAGACAGCAGGTCGTAATGATTGTCTCCATCCCGGTCTGCCCGCATTGCGCTTTTCTGGGTCACTTCCTTTGCATCCTGCAAGGTAAGGGGCAGCTTGCCGTCTTCAGGGACACCGGCAGAGAACAGGACCTCCACCGCATTGAGTGCTTTGCGCAGATCACCGCCGCAGGCACCGGCAATATACTCCAGCGCCCCTTCCTCCGGCAGAGCCGTCAGGGCAGTCCGTTCCTCCAGATAGGCAACCGCCCGCTTCACCGCCTGCAAAGCGGCGGCGGCAGAGATCTGCTTGAACTCAAAAATGGTGGAACGGCTCAAAATCGCATTGAACACATAGAAATAGGGGTTCTCCGTTGTGGAGGCGATCAGGGTGATCTTGCCGTTTTCAATATATTCCAGTAAGGATTGCTGCTGCTTTTTATTGAAGGACTGGATCTCATCCAGATACAAAAGCACGCCATTAGGTGCCATAAAGGTATCCAGCTGTGCCACGATATTTTTAATATCCGCTGTGGATGCGGTGGTGGCATTGAGCTGGCAAAGGGTACGGTTGGTTTGCTTGGCGATAATGTTGGCAACCGTGGTTTTTCCCGTGCCGCTGGGGCCGTAAAAGATCATATTGGGAACATTGCCGGACTCGATCAAGCGGCGCAGTACCGCGCCTTTTCCCAAAATATGCTCCTGACCGAAAACCTGATCCAGCTCTGTTGGACGCAAAATTTCCGCTAAAGGCTGATACATAAGCCGCTCCTTTCTTAAAAGGTTGCTACATCGGGTTCTGCCGGGCTTGCAGGCTCTACGCTAAGCGCTGTGAGCACCGGTCCAAGCTCCCCCTGATACAGGGGATGATTTTCTGCAGAGATCTTTGCCGTTACCTGCACCCAGTCTCTGGGTGTGAGGCTTTTGCTGTCTGCATATCTGCAGGGTACACCGCAAAACTGGATATCGTCTGCACAGCAGGTCATTACAAACCGTCCGGGGGCAAACATATTGTTCTTGTCCCGGCGAAGCATTGCCACCTGACCCTTAAACTGAACGGTTTTTCCGTCGTACTTGGAAGCTTCCTCGGTCACATCCCGGTACCACAGGGCGTAATCCTCGTCCTTCACTTCAATAACAGGCGCATTGATATCAAAGGGCAAGGGGTCTTCTATCTCATCAAAAGCCGTTGTGCCGTCGGTATAGTCGTACAAAATGTCCATCCGGCGGTTGGCCGCCCGCACCAATTTATGAAGCGGCATCGTATCTGCGCCCGGTGCCAAACGGTTGAACACCACCATCTGACCGCCTACCAGCTTGTCCATCACCAGATTGCGCATATTGGCGTTGTATGCCATAAATGTGGTAGAATCTGCAAACATCACTTCCTGGGCGATCACCCAGTCCTGGGGCAGGCGGCTATACAGGTCGCCTACCAGCTGCATTCCGTTCAGCTCCGCCACCACCCGCTGGGCCTTGTACTTTTTTGCCAGAGATTGCAGCTGTTTCGCGGTCACCGTTTGCTGATCCAGGATCTCCATATAAACATTTTGGTGGGGATAGGTGGAAAAATCGTATTCCTCCTCCCCTTCCTCGAACACCAGCAAAAGGGTCCTCTCACCTGCATTAAAGCGGGGATCTTCCAATGTCTCCTGAATGAACCTGGTCTTTCCGGAGTCCAGAAATCCGGTAAATACATAAACAGGGATCTGTGCCATAGTTACACCCCAAAGAGCTTTACAAGGCCCTGAATATCCAGCTGGGCGCCGATCACGCACAGCTTGCCGGTCACATCTGCACCGCCGGGACGCACATTATGCTCGCCGGGCACATAGTCAAAGTGGATCCAGCCTCCGTTCGCGTTGGCTGCAATGCCCTTTGCACGCAAAACAATACCGTATCTGCCGGTGTCCAGGCAGTGCAGTACGGAAGCGATCTCTTCCTCTGTAAACTTTTTCGCCGTTTCCACGCCCCAGGAGGTAAATACCTCATCGGCGTGGTGGTGATGATGGTGCTCGTGGTCGTGGTGTCCGCAGCAGCATTCGTGCTCCTCGTCGTGATGGTGATGATGCTCGTGGTCGTGATGACCGCAGCAGCATTCGTGCTCTTCATCGTGATGGTGATGATGCTCGTGGTCGTGATGACCGCAGCAGCATTCGTGCTCCTCACCGTGATGGTGATGATGCTCGTGGTCGTGATGACCGCAGCAGCATTCGTGCTCCTCACCGTGATGGTGATGATGCTCGTGGTCGTGATGGCCGCAGCAGCATTCGTGCTCCTCACCGTGATGGTGATGGTGGTGATGCTCCTCCTCCATCTCCTTGATCGCTTCTGCAACGGATGCTTTTCCGGCCATTGCGTTTAACAGCTGCTCGCCGGTCAGCTCGCTCCAGGGGGTCGTTACGATCGCCGCACTTTCATTGTGCTGGCGGAGCAATTGCACAGCCGTTTCCAGCTTTTCCTGGGAGATCAGATCGGTTCTGGAAAGGATGATGGTTCCGGCTGTTTCGATTTGGTTATTATAGAACTCTCCAAAGTTCTTCATATAGACCTTTACCTTTCCGGCATCCACAACGGCAGTTGCGTGACCCAGGCGGACATCCCCACTTGTCACCTTCTCAACTGCGGCGATCACATCGGAAAGCTTGCCCACACCGGAGGGCTCGATCAAAATGCGGTCCGGTTGATATTCCGCAATGACCTGTGTCAGTGCCTTGCCGAAATCGCCCACCAGACTGCAGCAAATACAGCCGGAATTCATTTCTGTGATGTTGATGCCGGCTTCCTGCAAAAAGCCGCCGTCAATGCCGATCTCACCAAATTCATTTTCAATGAGCACCAGCTTCTGACCTGCGTAAGCTTCCTGTATCATCTTTTTGATAAGTGTGGTTTTGCCTGCACCTAAAAAGCCTGAATAAATATCAATGATTGTCATAGCTACACCTTCTTAAATGTTATTTTTATGTATTATAGCACTCTTTGCAGAAATTTACAAGCAACAAAAGAAGTATGTTCGACACTGTTCCCTTGAATTTTATCCCGCCCGCGGATTATCTTATATTCCGGCGGATATTCTCCCCGAATATGGCAAATGCGACAAAACCGCCAAACCGCCGCTATGCTCTCCCACATAGCGGCGGTTCTCAATTTAACCGATCGGAATGATCAGCATCTTGTTCGGCTCCGGTTCACCTGTCAGCTTGTTTGCCTCACTGATGGCCGAGACGGTTGAACCGGTGCTTTTTGCAATGTCCCACAGCTTTTGATCGCCGGTCCTGCGCAAAATCAGGCTGGGACGGTTGGGGTCTGCAGGCTTCTGCTCTCCCAATTCCAATTCCGTTACCATATCGAATCCCTGCCGGGCACAGCCGGTCAGGGCAATTTGCATATCTGCCTGCATTTCCTTCTGGGTGTTTCCATCGAAGAAAACCTGCCCCTGCATTTCCACATCCGGCCCGCAGGTCAGACCTATACTGCCCTCCCATCGGGAAAATGCACTTTGCAATGCACCCTCCGGGTCATAATACAACGCGGAAAATACCCCGCTGAGCACTGCCTCCATCCCATCTTCTCTTTGCAGGATTCTGGGATGATCCGGATAGAACGCCGTATCTGCCACCGTGCCTGCAGGCGGATCGAGGGTCTGTTGGGCGTGGATATTTTGGGTGATCTGCTCCAAAAGGGCAGGCACCTGCTGTGGCTGGGTCTTTACTGTCACTTCCCGTATTGGGCTGTAGGCATCTTCCACCACCGTTACCATATTGCGGCTGGTGATCATATATTGACCGGTAAGTCCAGCCTTAATATGGAGATTTCCATCTGCATCCACATCCATTTCCAGTCCCGTCACCGCAGGGATGACCTCCCCGTCAGCATCCGGGTCATAGTCCCCTTCCAGCTCTGCATACTGGGAAAAGGGAAGTTCAAAATCCCAGCACTGGACCATCCCCTCCGGTGTCAGGTACACAATATGCACTCTGGCCGTGCCTCGGAACACCACCTTACTGCCCATCACCTTTTTGTCCAGAACAGACGGTGTCAGATCATAGCGGATCAGCTTCTCCATTTTCGGTGCCGCAGGCGGCATAGTAAAAATTTCCTCCAATGTGAAGGACTTTTCTCCTGCCTCCTGCGGTAATTGGAAGGGATATGTATTTTTCATCAGCTCCACATCCTCCGGCAATTCCCCCGGCGTGTACTGATCAAACCCGCCGGGCAGCAAAGCCTCCCCCATTGCACCTACAGATGCTCTTACCATCAGCCGTCTGGCAGAAGTACTTCTGGCATCCAGACTGCGCAAAAGGCACTGAGTACGGATGATCCCGTCGTGCTGGGTCTCCGGCAATTCCCACTTGAACTGAAAAGGGATCCAGCTATCCACCCAGCGGACCGCGCTCCCATCCTCCGGTGCATACAGCACCCAGGCCATTACGCCGCCGGAAACGCTCATTGCGCCCTTTTGCCATTCCTTGCCCCGAATGAGTACCTGCCCCCAGGCACCCAGCACCCGACCGATGTCCGGCATATCCTCTCCCAGCCGAATTTCCTGGGTCTGCTCCTGATTTTGCACTTCCCTCTTTACCTGCTGCAAACAGGGGCATACTGTTTTATGAAACTGTAATTGCAAGCAAATCACTCCTTCTACCAAACTATATGCCCGTCAGGACAAGTTTATGCCAACAATTTTTCGCTTCCATTCAGCTTCGTTTTCGTCTGCACATACATCCGCCGGCAATGATCAGCGCCAGGGAAAAGCAGTGGCAGAAAAAGCCTCCTTCCAGCCAAAGTCCGATCAGTAAGCCCGCACCGAAAGCAACCAGCGCACCGCCCCAGAATATATGTTTGTGGCACATAAAAACACCCCCTGCATTTACTGTATGCAGGGGATGTGGGAAATATGGAATATTCCTTTATATTTTGATTTGTGCAATCACAGATTTGAGCTTATTGGCGCTGTTTTGCAGCTTTTCGATTTCCTTATCTGTCAGCTTGTTGATGATCTTTCCCCGAATGCCGCTTCTGTCTACCAGCGCCAGGGTGGAAAGGCATACATCCTCTACGCCGTATTCTCCGTGCATCATAGAGGAAACGGTCAGGGCCGTGCCTGCATCCGAGAAAATGCACTTGCAAATATGGCACACGGACATTGCCACAGCATAGAAGGTAGCGCCCTTGTTTTCAATGATAATGGCACCGGACTTCTTTACAAACTGCTCCACATCCTCGTAATCCTGCTCCCAGCGGATGCGGTCCTTGTCGGGAGAGCTTTCCTTATAAACATCCACATGGTTATTGGCAATATGCACCAGCGACCAGGGCACAAAGGAGCTGTCACCGTGCTCACCGTATACATGGGCGTGGACATTTTTGGGGCTGATATAAAAGCGCTTGGCAAGCTCAGACTGCAAACGGCTTGTATCCAGGATCGTTCCAGAGCCAATGATCTGGTTTTCCGGAATGCCGGAGATCTTTGTGAACACATAGGTCAGTATATCCACAGGGTTGGAAACGATCACATAGATGGCATCTGCCGCATAGGGCACCACATTTTCCGTCACAGTCTTCAGGATATCCACATTGGTCTGTGCCAGATCCAGACGGGTCATTCCGGGCTTTCTCGCCATACCGCAGGTAATGACCACAATGTCAGAGCCCTGTGCATCTGCATACTCACCGGGACGGACAATGGCGGGCGAACAGAAGGGTGCGCCCTGATAAACATCCAGTGCCTCACCAACGGCTTTTTTCTTATTTACATCGATCAAAACGATCTCAGATGCCACGCCTTGTATCATCAAATCGTTGGCGATGGTTGCGCCTACATTGCCCGCACCGATTACACTGATCTTACTCATATAATTTCCTCCCTAGCATTGGAATATTCAATCCAATTGTATCGATATCATTATACTTATTTATCAGTGCTTTGTCAACCACCTGAGTAAAAATATGCAGACAATTTACAAACCATCCCTTGCCTGCTAGCTGTCCAAAGCTTCCTTGCAGGCGACAAGGACTTTGGCGGCAATGGGAATACAGACGGCACTGCCGTAGCCCGCGTCCTCCACGCAGACGATAAACGCCAGCGGATACTGTTCATCGGCGCAAAAGCCTGCCAGCATTGCATTTGGCTTTTGTTCGCCGCCCACCTGGGCGGTGCCGGTCTTTGCGCAGACTGTCAAGCCGGGGAAATTGCCGTCGCCGTAGCGGGCGGCAACATTGTTGCGCAGATATTCCTGCAATACCTGAACGGTTTTTTCCGACAGGATCTTCTCTCCGTTATCGGTTTTTGCCTGATAGGTCTGGGTATTGCTTACGGTGATCCTTTCCACCAGATAGGGATTTACCCGCTGTCCGTTGCCGGCGATCGCGCTCATAAAGGTCAGGTAGCTGCAGGGGTTGATCTGGTTGTTATACTGACCTACGCCGCTCCAGGCCACATTGACATCTGCGCCGGATGCCTCGTAATTTCCTGCCGCAGTGGTAATGCCGTCAAAGGTAACCGGCTGTGTGATGCCGAATTTCTTTGAGAAGGCTTCCAGGGTTTCCCCGCCCAGCTCAATGGCGATCTGGGCAAAGGCACAGTTGCAAGAATTGCTGAAAGCATTTTTCAGGCTCTGCTGTCCGTGGGTGCTCTCACAGGTGATCTTCTCCCCCTGGACCTCATAGCTGCCGGTGCAGGTAAAGGTCCGGTCCTGAATGTCAGGGATCGTTTCCAACGCCGCCGCCAGGGTGACGATTTTATAAATCGAACCGGGAATATAGGTAGACTGGGTAAAGCGATTCAGATACACGCCTTCGTAAGCGCCGGAGGTGTCCTGCGTGATATCCGGCGGGTTATCCGGATCGTAGGTCGGTGTGGTAACTGCGCAGAGGATCTGACCGGTCTTATAATTATAAACCGCCACGGTTCCCTTGTAGTCCCCCATTGCCTCCAGCGCCGCCTGCTGGACCTTCGCCGAAAGGGTCAGCTCTACCATACCGGCGGCATCTGCGTGACTGTACACACCGCTTACCAGGTCAAATCCGGCGATCTGGCTGGCATAGTGAGAAATTGCGGGGGCACTGATATTGCCATACCGGTCACCCAGCCAATGAACTGTGGATCTGCGCAGGCTTTCCGATTGGGAATACTCCCGCTCCCCTTCCAGGTCTGCCAGTAAGTACCGCTCCCGGTCCACGATCACGCCGCAATCGATATTATCCCCGTTATAAATATGAGGAGAGCCGGAGGATACCACCCAGGTATCCGCCTTGGTAACATACTCCACAATAAAAAAGCCAAGCCCAACGATCAGCACCAATGCCAAAATCAATGTAATGATGGAACGGCCTGCAATTCTATTCATCTTCTTCGCCTCCGTTGCTTGTCAGGCGCACTGCAAAGCTGGCATTCTGCCTGGTATCTGCCGCCTTGATAAATGCCAAAAGTCCCCAGGCACAGATCATACTGGAGCCGCCATTGGATAAAAACGGGAAGGTCACGCCGGTCAGGGGCAGTACATCCACCGTTCCCAGGGCATTCAAAATTGCCTGTACCACCAGAATACTGCACGCACTGCAAGCGCCAATGGTGTAAAAGCTGCTCCGACCCAAGACGGCAGAGCGGACCGCAAATACAGCCAGTGCGATCACACTGAGCACGATCAGCACGACCATAATCAGTCCCCATTCCTCGCTGACGGTTGCGATCACCATATCCGAATCTGCCGCAAACACATTTTTCATCCAGCCCCGGCCTGCACCCATTCCGAAGAAGCCGCCGGAGGCTATGCACATCAGTGCCCTTGTCTGCTGATAGCCGGTGTCAAAGGGATCTTCCCATATATGCCGCCAGGAGGCGAAGCGCTGCAGGGCGTGAGGCGCGATTTTCAACGCCACCACTCCGGCAAATACCAGCGCCGTAACCGCAAGGCCTACCGTGCCCACACTGCCGGAGCGCAAATAAGCGATCACCAGAAATGCGCAGAAAAAGATCAGTGCGGTGCCGAAATCGTTCATCAGTGCCAAACAGCCGCAAACCGCGACCGAGTAGCCCATAAACAGAAACAGGTTCCGTTTTTTCACCAGCCGGTCCAGCGAGGATGCGCCTACCAGAATAAAGCAGACCTTACTCAGCTCAGAGGGCTGGATGGAAAAAGAGCCGATCACCAGCCAGTTTTTCGCGCCGTAGTACTCCTGACCAAACAGCAAGGTCACCAAAAGAAATCCGATGCCGGCGACCGCCGCGAACATACGCAGCTTCTTTGCCCGTTCCAGATCCCGGAAGGACCAGCCGATCACCAGAAACACAGCCAGTCCCATTGCCATTGCCACAAGCTGCTTCAGCGCCTCCTCCGGGCAAACCGCGGCAATGGCGCACATTCCCATCGTGCACAAAAAGAACGCCACCGTCTCCACCTCAAAGGACACTCTGCGGATGCATACATAAAAAAGCAGCAGCAGCCACTGGCACAGCATAATGCCGCCAAAGCCCAACAGCACTGCCCGTGCCGTTTCCGGCTGTCCGCCCATTACATAGGCAAGACAGCAAAATATTTGTAAAATCGTCAGCAGCAGAACATTGGAAAGCCCGGTCAGGAAAGAAGAGCCCCGCGCCCGATGCTGGGCAAGCCGCGCCTCCTGTCTGGCGGAAATGGGCTGTAAGGTCATTTCAATGCCGCCAATGGTCATTACATCCTCCGGCTGCAGTGCACGGATCTCGATCTTTTGTCCGTTGACTAAAATACCGCCGGAGGAGTCTGTATCGGAAATGGTCCAGCTTCCGTCATCGTAACGGGTCAAAACCCCGTGGGTCCTGGACACCGTGGGAAAATCCACCACGATATCACTGCGCTTACTGCGTCCGATCACATTTTCCCAGTGGGTAATGGGAAGCTTTACATTGTTCGGCAGGCACAGCCACCCCCAGATCTCCGGCTCCCGCCGAAAGCTCACCAGAGGCTTTATGCACCGAAACAGCAAAAACGCCGCCATAATCGGTGCCACATAGCGCAGAATGCTGATATACACATTGTAAAAAGAAGGGTTAACATTCACTATGCCGTCACCTCCCCTTTCGTTTTTTCATCAGATCGTTTCCATTTGCCGAAGCAGGGCAATTTCCTTTGCATAGCCATCCAATTCATTGGGTGTCTCCAAAATCATAGGCTTATCCTTCAAAAGGGGGTGGTTCACCACTGCCCGGAAGGTATCCAGACCCAGAGAACCGTCGCCCAGACATTCGTGGCGGTCCTTGTGGCTGGAGAAGGGATTTTTGGAGTCGTTCAAATGGAGGGCTTTGAGCCTGTCCAAGCCAATGACCCGGTCAAACTCCTGAAGTACACCGTCCAAGTCATTGACAATGTCATAACCGCCGTCGTAAATATGGCAGGTATCCAGGCATACGCCTACCTGATCACTGCCGACGCCGTCGATAATATCCTTCAGCTCCTGAAATTTTCCGCCGATCTCACTGCCCTTGCCTGCCATAGACTCCAGAAGCACCGTCACATCATACCCCGGTGCCAGGGCTTTTTTCAGGGCATCCACGATCTGGCCGATACCGGCTTCGGTGCCTTGTCCCACGTGACTGCCGGGGTGGAAATTATAGAAATTTCCGGGCAAATAGGACATACGGTGCAAGTCATCGGCCAGAACACCGGCGGCAAATTCTCTTGCGCCGGGATCAGCCGTGCATAGGTTCATCGTATACGCCGCGTGGGCGACCAGCTTTCCGAAGCCCTCTGCCTGCAGCATTTTTACCGCCTGTGCGCAGTCCTTCGGGTCAAGGGGCTTTGCCTGACTGCCGCGAGGATTGCGGGTGAAAAAGGCAAAGGTATTTGCGCCAATGGACTTGGCGGTTTCGATCATAGCCACGTTGCCTGCAGAAGCAGACAGATGGCAACCAACATATAACATAGTGCGTCACTCCTTTGGGCACATTTTATCATACCTTCCATAAAAAATCAATTCTGTCTCAGCGGCGCAAAACGACACCCCCGGCGGGCTCCGCCGGGGGTATTTTATAGGGAAGGAAACGAGCAAATTAAATGAAAAATGTTCTTTAGATAATAAAGAATAAATATCCGGGACGCCGGGGTCGTCGTCCCCTACGGTTTAATTTTCAATTTCTTCCTTTTTCTTGCTCTTGAAAAGCTTTTTGCGGAAGAGAAGTGCGATCAAGCCCAGGTCCACCACTGCGATCACCGGGATGCCCCAGGTCTGCAATGCTTTCAAAATCCACTCAGCACGCACCAGCTTCTTGCCGTTTTGCAGGAAGGTCAGAGCTGTGCCGTTGAGGGCATCGTAGGCTTCCCGAGCCTGGGCGATCCGATCCTTATCGCCCAGAGTGACGATGCCGATGGCATCGATCAGAGTGTCCACTTCCTCGGCTGCTGCCTTGGCATTTTTCAGGGTTCTGAGCTTGCCTTCTGCGCTGGTCAGCTTGGAGTAGGAAACATCCTTGCGCTCGTTCATATAAAGCTTATCCGCAGCTTCTCTTGCAGCAGTGATGGCAGGCTCTGCATCCAGGGTGATCTCATCGGGTATTGCCTGAATAAGGGTCTCCACATACTTGACAAACTCAGCGCGAAGCTTTGCGATCTGTGCTTCCGCATCCAAAAGAATGGTGGCATCCACCAAAACGGATTGCTTAGCGGTCAGCGCATCATACTCTGCACGGATCTCCAGAACCTCCGGTTCATTTTCCAATGTCAGGGGGAACTTATCCTGCAGTGCATTGATCTTCTCCTGCATTGCTGCAGCAACCCGCTGGTCGTTCAGGTCGGAAGCGGCATCATAAGCGGTTTTCAGCTTGTCATAGTTTTTCACATAGCGTTTCTGGCGAGTATTTAATCCCTTGTACTCGTTCATCAGCTCTGTCATCTCCGGGAAGTGATCGGCAGTCATTTCTACTCCATCGTAAGTATCGATCTTCCGTTCCAGAATATCGCTTTCTGCTTCCTGGAGAACTTCCATATTCTGCACCAGTGCTTTATACCGCCAGCTTAAGTTTTCATAGGCAGAACGGGCAGTTTTGATGGCCGCCTCCGTTTCCACAGTGATCTCCTCGCCGATCGCCAGGATCAGGTCATCTACCTGCTGTGCGATCGCCCAGTCATCCTCTGTAACATTCAGGGGGAACATCTTCAGGTCCTCGTCGATGGCATAATAGAAGTTGCCATCCTCGCCGAGAATGTAGAAGTTTCCTCCGGGAATATCGCCCATAAACCGTTCCTGGCTCTTGACCTTGATCTGACCCACCGGTGCGTTCATATCTTCCAGCTCAATACACCGGGCACCGCCGGCCTGTGCAAAGGTAGCATAGATACGGTTTTGCTGGGTATCGAACTGGATACCTCTGGACCACCAGCCGTAGGTGGAGCTGGATGTGTAATTGGTCTTGCCGTAGGATACGATCTCCTGCACATTAAAGGTCTTTGTTTCCTTATCGTAGGTGAAGCAGAACAGGGTGTCGGAAACGATAGACCAAATTCTGCCGTTTTCCTCCACATTGGGATCTGCCGTTACACCGTAGATAATGCTTACAGGACTTGCAAAACCTTTTATGTAATCTCTGGGATCCAAAGTTGCCAGGACTTCCTGGTTCTCATAGTCGTAGGCAAAGATCACACCGGAATAGTCTTCTTCCTGCAATGCGCCGGAGCCGCCCTTGCCGGAAGTGGTGCCAAAGAGGACTTTATCGTGGTAGGCAAGACCGTTGATAGAGCCGTTTTGCACCGGACTGCGGTGGAACTTCCAACGACCGGTTCTGGTATCATAGATGGTGATACCTCCGCCGTTTTGGTTGGAATCGGGAGTAGTGCCGGCAAATACATAACCGTCACCGGCCGCAAGAATGTGTACACGCTTCTGACCGGTCTCCTCGTGATCCAGGCGCCACCGCTGAATGACCTCATTGGTGACCGGCAAGGTCTTCATACTCTCATCGGGATAGATCTCGTTGAGGGTTGTGGAAGAATAGTTACCGGCATAAAGCTTGCCTTCGTACCAGATATGGCTGTCGGTCTGTCCACCGGTCTTATAGTAGAACTCAATTTCGCCCAGTTCTGTGTTGAAGACCGCGCACAGGTCGGTGTTAAAGCCGCCGAAGGAGAATCGGTTGGAGCCTTCGCCCCAACTCAGGATGGTACGGATAGGCGCACCGCCGCCACCTTCTGTCACCAGATTATCCCATGACTGGTATTCCTTTTTATCCAAATTAAACAGTCGGGGATGACCGCCGGAGGCGGTGTAGGTCATCAAACAAGTTTCCCCGTCTTTGGTGATGATACTCTTGCCATAGGAGTTCTGTCCACAGGTACGGAAACCGATACCGGAGGTATCAAAGCCGGGTACCTTGCTGACGGTTTCTGTGGCAATATCATATTCATACAAGCCATAGCCCTGAAGAACCATATACTGCTTACCGTCGATCTCCTCAGTAACACTCAGGTTGGGGTTTGCATACATATTCAGGTCTACCGGCTCAAAGGTCTCCATATTCAAAATGATCGCCTGGGTCATATAGGAGCCGCCAGCTACAATATATTTATCGCCCAGGAAATTCATTGAGGTAATGGAACCGTTTTCGTTCATAAACTCCGACACGCTATACTCTGCTACCACCTGGTTTGTAAGGGTATCCCACTTGAATATTCTGCCGCCGGTTGTGCCATAGAGATAACCGTCCCGGTAATTCAGTGAGCCAATTCGGTTCTGATAACCAAAGGGCTGACCCAGATAGGTGTATTCCTTGGTTTCAAAATTATATGTGGCCAGATGGGCACCATAAGTGGAGCCCATCCACATAATCGAGCCGTCCTCACCCATACACAAGCTGGCAGGATCGCTGGTATCCTCCAGACCGGGAACATCCTTCCAGTTGGCAAGGCGGTAGCCTTCACCGGTGTAGGGATCGTAAACAAAGCAGCTTGCTGCCGCCAGCACAACCTTCTGGTCCTTGGTAACCAGCACCTCTGTTGCACGGGCAATGCCGGTATAGACCTTATCCATCAGCTTTCCGGTGTCCAGATCGTATACCAGCATATAGCCGCCTTCAATGGGCAGGAAATACCAGTCGTGACCGTTAATATCCATCAACGCACCGTTGGTACAGGCATCTGCAATGGGCAGCGGATTGTCCACAACGGTCACAGGATTGATCTTCTTCTCAGCTTCCGCACTCTCATACTTGATCTTTCCCCGTTCCATAACGATCTGGGAAAGGTGCATATAGCTGCGCTTTGCATTGTAGGGAGAAGGCTCATAGCACTCTAAAATCAGGATATATTCCTTGCCGGCTTCAAAGTTCCAATAGCCAACATAGGAGGTTGCGCCATCTTCTACCTTGGTAGAGCCGGTATCGTTGGCAAGGAGCACCTTGCCCACCCGGTTCTCCGGGTCGGTTGCTTCCCACAGCTTATCCATATCCGTATCACCGGGCAATACATACATTGCCATAGTGCCGGAGTTTGCACAGGTGCCATGGTTCAGGGAGATGGTAAAATCACCGCTGCCGGGGCTCTTGATCTTCAGGGCGACCCAGTTGTTCGGTTCACTGTAAACACGCATACCGGTGGTGCGGTAGAACCGCAGTTCGGTGGTGGGTCTGCCCTTGGTGGCTTTGGTCTCACCGGACAGGCCCTCGGAAGCATTGTAGAACCGCCAGTTCAGCTCACCGGATGCCCAACGGGCATTCATATCGTCAAAAACATCCGGCATATTGATCTTGGATTCTGTATAAACGCCATCCAACTGGTCCGCCAGATCCAGATTGTATACGGTGCCGTTATAAGTCTTGATCTTCTTGACGGTGCCGTCTGCCACCAGACCGTCCTTAGTCATTTCGATCCGGTTCAGGTACAAAGTGCTGCCCTTGATAAAATCAAACACCAGTACATACTCGACATCGTTCCCGAAGGTATATTCGCCCAGATAGAAGGTGCCCTCATCATCGATCAGCGCGTTGGCAACCAGCAGGTTTTCTTTTGTCATACCTGCCTTGATCTGAGCAGTGGTCAGTGTCAAAGTGCTGGGTGCAGGGATCAAATAGATGTTGGCACAGATCTGGCTTGCATCACTGGAAATCAGCCGCACATCATAGGTGTCTGTACCCGGAGTGTCCAGACGGACAGCAAACCAGGGATCTGTCATCTTCCTGGCGTTTTCCGACAGCTTCAGGCGGTATGCGCCTTCCCGGAAGCTGAAGTAAGATGCCTTGAAGCCGGAACTGCAATTTTCGTAGAGCCACTGAATTTGATCTGCATCGTACATTTTCTGCATAACGGCCTTAACATTTGTACTGCCGTCACCGTAGCTGTTTGTGACGGTCTTCTTCTCAAGGTTCGGGTCCATCGCCATCAGATCAAAATCATAGATCTTCTTATCTACTGCAGGCTTTGCCTCCTTGGGAATCCACTTTTCCAGAGCCAGCTGCTGGAGGGTCCAATAGGCGTTCTTGCCAATTTGGTTATGCTTGATAATCAGAACGTACTCTTTGGCCTCCAGCTTCTTTTCCAGGGTGATCGCCGCCTGTGAGGCAGTTTTCACATCGGATGTCAGCAGGTTTTCCTCACACATTGCCGCCGCAATGTCCATACCCTCTGCAGCTTCTGCCAGATAGATATTTGCTGTATTGTTGCTGTTACTGCCGCCGCAGGTCAGAAGCAGGTTATAGGTATCTGCTGCGGGCACATTCAGCCGCAGTGCCATCCAGTCCCCTGTTTCGCCGTAAATACGCAGGCCCTGCTTACTGCGGAACTGGATATTTTCCAGCGCTTTGCCGTTCCGGAAGGAGGATGCCTCGTAGTTCCAGTCCAAATAGCCCTTACCGTACAGGCTGTCCAGATATTCCAGGGTGGTCATTTCCTTGCCATCGTCGCCCAAAATACCGGCTTTATTCTCATCGATGGCTTTTTGCTTGAAGTTTCGGCCATCCATACCGCCGAACAGCTCCGGCAGAGTGGCAACCGTATTGAAATCGAAAATACCGTTGGTGTCCACCACAGGGACATAGGGTTCTTTGGGCAGAGTGGTCTCTTCCGGTACAGTAGTTCCTGCAGGAAGGGTGGTCTCTTCCGGTACAGTCGTTTCACCGGCGACATCCTCCACAGCCGTCAAGGACAGGTCTGTTAAGCACCAGTAGCCGGAGTTTCCTGCGGCAGTATGGCTTACGATCAGAATGTACTCGCCACCCTCCAGAACCTTTTGGGTCGCCGTGAAGGTGTCGGTGGTGCTGATGCCGGAAAGAACACAGTTTCTTTCGGTCATACTATCTGCAATATTCATACCGTCGGTGGCTTTTGCCAGGTAAACATCAACGGTATTCATAGAGGAATTGCCCTGACTTTTGAGAGTGATGTCATAAGTACCGGCGGTAATGCCGCTTAAACGGAATGCCTGCCAATCCCCTGCCGCGCCGTAAAGCCGCAGGCCCTGATTGCTGCGAAGCTGGATCTTACCCGTTCCATTGGTACTGTTTTCATAATCCCAGTTCACATCCGCAGGATACAAGCCGGACAAAGCATTCTCCACCTTTGACAGCAGGGTGGGGCTTGCATAGCTGCCAAAGTGCTCCGCGTGATCCACGATCAGATTGAACTTATAGTCCACATCTGTTCCGGAGATCGCAGGAGCTGTGGTGGTCTCGCCGGGTATCTCTTCCTCCACCGGGAGCAGTGCCAGTGCGCCCAGATGGGCACCCTTATCGTTGCCGACGCCCTCTGCAGGTGCGGCAAATACCACAATATAGTCGCCGGCATTTGCAAAGCTGTAGCCGTCAGTGATCCGGCACTGGACCTGATCGCTGATGGAGACCTGTCCTACCTTATTGGCACCGGTCATCCGACTGCTGATATCGGCAGCGGACATACGGTTACTATAGGAAGTATACTCGGTAGTTGCGGGGAAAATATACATATCCGCAGTATAGGCAAGGTTATCCTGCATAGCCACCGCCTCAATGGCGTATCTGCCGGCTGCAGGCACATTGATGCGGATAGCCGCCCACTGACCGGCATTGGGTATCAGCATACGCATACCCTGGTCTGCACCGTTTTTATTTCGGAATTCAAAACTCTTGTTTGCAGAAGAATTGGTGCCGTTGGCATTTTCAAAGCCCCAGCCCAAGGTGCTGTAATTGTCTACCACCCAATTATACACCCGGTTTGTGCCATCGTAGGCTGTATTGAAGGTAGTATTTGCATTGCTGATGGTGCCGGTCTTTTCTACCGCCAAAAGTATCTCGTTGACATACAGCCGGAAGTCGTAAATGATAGGTGTGTCCTGCTCATTTTCTGCGAAGGTTGCCGGCACTAAAAAGGATACCAGCAATCCAACCAGAAGCAAAACTGCCATCAAGCGCTTCATTCCTGATTTCATATTTGTTCCTCCCTAAATAGATATTTCTTAATCATCTTGCTGATTTTTTCGGTGGCGTTCAAAGTAAAGCCGCTGCTGTTTGATCTCTCTTCGGAGATATCGGGTATAGGTTTGGGTCATATGATAGCTGCTGCAAAAGCCGCACAGGGTTGCAATTTTTGCATTGGTATACACTGTATCCCGCAAAAGGCAATGGGCGTGCTTGGCACGCAAATTCTGCAAATACTGGTAATAAGTACATTTCATAATGTGCTTAAAGTGCCGGTACATAACTGCCCGGCTTAAGTTCCCCTGCTTGAGCAGGGCTTCATCGGTGATGTTTGCCGGGTAATGCGTATTGAGAAAATCCAGAATATTCAAAATGGGAATCAGGCGATTTTCTGTAATATTCACAGCTTTTTGGGAAACCGCCCTGGAAATGGCATATTCCGGGGCAGAAAAGAATTCCTCCAGTTTTCCAAGGCTCTGCTCTAACCGCTGGCGGTTATGCATCGTATGCTCCTGCAGGAAAAGCCAGGAGAAGGTCTGCTCTGCAACCGTACGGGAGGCATTGCCAAGCACAGTGACCGGTGTAAAGGAAAGCCCAAGCTTTTCAAAATAGGAAGTTAAAAACAGATGGGTCCTCAGATTGATATATTGGTCCGGTTTTACGGCACTGAGCAGATCGTAGCAGATGTTCAGCTGTATCACATCCACATCGGTATCGCACCAGAATTGGTGCTCTGCGCCAATGGGTACGATTGCCAGGGAACCTTCTGTACAGTGATAGGTTTTCCCGTCTATCCGGTGCTGATACCGGCCGGAATGGCAATACCACAGCTGGGGAAAATCGTGTCTGTGGGGAATGGATTTGTATCCGCCGGGATATACGCGCCTGATAATGCCTACCGGTCTTTGACATCTGGTAAACACATCAAAAGCGAACTCCAAGACGCCTTCCGCACATTTCATTCCGATCACATCCCTTATATCAAATTCTTCAGTATATTAAGAATAGCATATTTATTTTTGCAATTCCATAAAATTCGTATCAAAAACACGCCTGCAATTATTTATTTTGCGCATTACTGCGGAATGGAATTTTCCTGTTTCCCACAAAGGAAAAATGTGCTATAATAGGGAAAACAGGAGGTGGAATTATGCCTAAATCTGATAATCAAAAATTGAAAATATTATACATTTGGGATTACCTGCAAAAAAACTCCCACGAGGAGCACCCCGTGAGAGCATCGGAATTGATCGCAATGCTGGACAGTCACCGCATCCAATGCGACCGCAAAACCGTTTATTCAGACATTGCCGCTTTGCAGGATTATGGCGTGGACATCATCTCCATCCCCGGCAAAAACGGCGGTTATTATGTGGCATCCCGGAATTTTGAGCTGCCGGAATTAAAGCTTCTGATCGATGCGGTGCAATCGAGCCGTTATCTTACGGAGAAAAAGTCCTCAGAGCTGATCGAAAAGCTTTGCGCCCAGTGCAACGAGCAGGACGCAAAGCTTATGAAGCGGACCGTTCTGGTATCCGGGCGGGTCAAGAGTATGAACGAGACCATCTATTATAATGTAGATGCCATTCAGGAAGCCATTACCCGCAACAAGCAGATCTCCTTCCGCTATTTTGACTGGGACCTGGGGCAAAAACGCCGCTACCGGGAAAAGGAATATATCGCCAGCCCTTACGGACTGTGTCAGGATAATGAAAACTGCTATCTGCTCGCCCTGTCGGAACGCCACGGCGTAACCTCCTACCGGGTGGACAGAATGAGCGACATCGGCCTTTTGAATACAGACCGTGTTCCCTGTCCGGAGCTTACGGGAAAAGCACTTCACGACCACGCAAACCGCCTGTTTCAGATGTATTCCGGCGATGCAGTGGATGTAAAGCTTCGTTTCCACAGAAGTCTTATCAATGTGGTGATCGACCGCTTCGGCAAGGACACGATGCTGATCCCCGACGGGGAGGAATATTTTAATTTCACCGTAAAGGTCGCAGTCTCCCCTATGTTTTTAAGCTGGGTCATCGGCTTCGGAAACAAGGCAAAAATCCTCTATCCCCAGTCGGTCATTGACCGGTGCCGCAGCCTGTGCCGGGAGGCTATGAGCCAGTATTAAGCTCCGCATCCGGACTTGCCAGCCGGAAGGAGTCAAACATCGCCTGCCAGACCTGGGTCAGTTCACCTGCCTGGGACTCCCCTGCCATTGCAGTGACTGCATAGATATAATTTCCGTCATCCAAAAGGCACAGCCTTCCAACCTGATTTTCCCCTTCCCCGGCACTGACCCACACACATTCGTACCGCTTTGCGCCGTCCTGCTGTGTCTGCATCAGGGTCAGGTCCTCCTTTTCATAGCCGGTAAGTGTTTTCAAGGTTTTTTGCAGATCGCCGGAGGAAAAGGTCTGTACCGTAACGGTATAGTTTTCGCACAAATACATTTTCCCTGTGTCTGTTCCCTGCAAAACAGTCACGGAAGCATCCTGGGGCACATCCAGGACCATCTGCCACAAGGGTGCAGATACCGGCTGAATGTAGGCATCTGCAACCGTTTCGAAGGTTTCCTGGGTGCCGCATCCGGTGAGAAACAACATAAAAACCGCCAAAATCCAACATTTTTTCAAAGTTTTCCCCTCCTGAAAGGCTTTCTATGATACTGATTTACCTATCTATAATCAATGCGCTTTCTTTCCTGCTTATGCTTATTGATAAGCAAAAAGCCAAAAAAGCCCGCCGGCGCATTCCGGAAAAGACATTGCTGATATCTGCGCTGGCAGGTGGGAGCCTGGGGGCCATTTGGGGGATGCAGCTTTTTCAGCACAAAACAAAGCATCCCAAATTCTCTTTGGGACTGCCGCTGATCCTGGCCGTGCAGATCCTCACGGCGGTTATTCTTTTGTCTCTATAAAATATGGGCGTGTTGCAAAACGCGCCCTTGCTTGTTATAAACTGTCAAATTTCTGTTTGACAATACCTTCTCCCGGGGAGAAGGTGCCCCGCAGGGGCGGATGAGGAATGCGTGCGGCAATCTGGCTTTTTCCTCATTGTCGCAGACTTTTTCCGCACTTCACTGCACGCCATTCCTCATCAGTCAGCTTTGCTGACAGCTCCCCCCCGGGGGAAGCGATTGGTCGGTGCGTCGCGCCAACACACCGTCAAACAGAAATTTGTTAGTCTGTATCACCCAAGGCAGCAATGGTCAGAATGGGAACATTATCCCGGTAGATCTCATCGAACTGGCTCAAAGGCAA
>JAZNDF010000145.1:0-5442 GCA_045587925.1 Faecousia sp. | reverse complement strand
CATTCTCATTTACATATGTTTTCAAAATCACAAACAGGCTTGACCGATCAGTCAAGCCTGTTTGTGTTAGAATAATGTGGTTTTCCAATAAAAGTATTATTCGATCGGTTTGATATCCAAATGGTAATCGATCGTACCCATTGCCATTTGCTCAATTTCGATCTTGTATACCAGATCTATCACACCACCGTTCGGTGTAATATCGCCGGAGATCTTTGTTGCCATCACACTGATCATCAGCGCACCAAAATCAGCCTGGTACAGGGATTCGTGAACCATACCCTCCTGAAAGATCATCTGTGAATTGAGCTTGCCGGTACGGGTCAGCACGATCTGATGGGGCTCCACGCGGAAGGTCGTGACCACGCCCTCAAGTCCGGTGAGTTCACTTTCCTCATAGCTGATATTCCAGCCGCCGTCAGATAATTCCATCGATCCTTCCGTAACCAGTTCAATAATTTCCGGTTCCTGATCCTGATAGGACTGCCGCCCCCGAATGGACAGCATAACCGCCTGCTTCATCTTACGCCTCCAGTGCCAGAGCGATCAGTTCGTCAAGAAGCTGACTGTACGGGATACCGCTGGCGGTAAATAGTTTCGGATACATAGAAATGGACGTAAATCCGGGCAGTGTATTGATCTCATTAAATACGATGCGATTATCGGCGTAGGTCACAAAAAAGTCCACACGGCTCATACCGCGGCAACCAATAGCACTATACACCTTCACTGCCAATTCCCGCACCTGCTCTGCCACATCCTCATCAATTCTTGCAGGAATATAGGCAACCGATGTGTCAGTAATATATTTTGCATTGTAATCGTAAAAATCCGCACCGGAATCGATCTCACCGCACACAGATGCCATCGGACTTTCGTTGCCCATAACCGCAACTTCCACTTCCCGGCCGTTAATAAATTCTTCCACCAGAATTTTCTCATCATAGGTGCCGGCCTGAAGAAGGGCATCCTGCAATTCCTGACGGTCTGCCGCCTTGGACACGCCTACAGAAGAACCGGTACCGGCAGGCTTCACAAACACCGGATAGGAAAAGCGGTTTTCAATGCCATCGATAATTGCCTCCATACGGTTTTGCAGGTCGCTGTTTCTCACCAGTTGCCAAGCCGCCTGGGGAACATTTGCCTGATCAGCCACCAGCTTCGTCAAGGTTTTATCCATAGAAACTGCAGAAGCCGCCACCTGGGGACCTACATAAGGAATTCCTGCCAGCTGCAGAAGGCCCTGCATTGCGCCATCCTCGCCATTTTCGCCGTGAAGGACCGGGAACACCACATCGATCAGTTCCCGCACTACGCAATCGCCCTCAAAGCTGAGAAGACCCTGGCCACGAATGGGAGAAATAGCAGCCTGACGGTTTGCAGGATGATCCTGCCACTGTCCGGCAGGCAGGAGCGAATAGTCCGTTCCGCCGTAGAGGATCCAATCGCCCTTCATCGTAATACCAACCGGGAAAATATTATACTTTTCACGGTCCAAATTATTTAATACGGATTCGGCAGAACGGAGCGAAACCTCGTGCTCCGGACTGATACCTCCGAACAAAACGCAAACATTTAGCTTACGCAACTAAATCCCTCTTTTCAAACATTATCTTTCAGCAAAGCTTCACCGGCACGGTAAATATCGCCGGCACCTACAGTCAGGACCACATCTTCCGGCTGCACAATAGTACGCAAGTATTCAGTGACTTCCGGAAGGGTCTCGCAATAAGTACTACCCGGAATTTCTGCCACCAGATCCCGGGAAGAAATCCCAATGGTATTGCGCTCTCTGGCAGCATAGATTTCTGCCAGTACCACCACATCTGCTTTTTTCAGTTCCCGTACAAATTCGTCAAACAGCGCTTTGGTACGGGTGTAGGTATGGGGCTGGAACGCCAAAACGATCCGATTTGCATTCATTGTGCGCACCGCCTCAATGGTAGCTGCCAGCTCATCGGGATGATGGGCGTAGTCGTCATAGATCTCCGCGCCGTTGAAGGTTCCCTTGTGCTGCATACGCCGCTGGGCACCGCAGAAGGTAGCAAGACCGGAAGAAACCGCATTGCCGTCAATTCCGAGCATCCAGGCCGCACCGGCAGCCGCCAGAGCGTTGAGGGCATTATGTCTGCCCAGAACATTTAAATCCAGATGGCAGTAGAATTTATTATCGCAAACCACATCCAGATGCCGCCAGTCCGGGCAAATATTCGCCGCCCGTACTGTATTGTGTGCCTTCAGTCCGAAGGTAATGCAATCCACACCTTCCATTGCCTGTACGGTGTGGGGATCGTCTCCGTTTGCCAGAACACCGCCGCTGGACAGTCGGGCAAACTTACGGAAAGACTTTTGCACATCCTGCAGATTCTTAAAGTAATCCAGATGATCCGCTTCCACATTCAAAATCACTGCCAATGTGGGGAAGAAATTCAGGAAGGAGTCGCAATACTCACAGCTTTCCAGAACGATGGTATCCCCCTTGCCTACCCGATGGCCTGCCCGAAGCAGTGGCAGATAACCGCCGATCATAACGGTAGGGTCCGCATTCGCTTCCATCAAGATATGGGTCATCATAGAGGTGGTAGTCGTTTTGCCGTGGGTACCGGCAATGCAGATGGCATTTTTATAGGACTGCATAATCACGCCCCAGGCCTGTGCCCGCTCAAACATAGGGATGCCCAGTCTGCGGGCCGCCGCAATTTCCGGATTATCATTATGGGCGGCTGCAGTGCGGATAATACAGTCCGCGCCTTCCACATTATCCTCGCTGTGTCCGATGGCAACAGAAATTCCGTTTGCAATCAGTTCATCTGTGGATACAGAAGAATTCATATCCGAGCCGGTCACCAACATACCCATTCCTTTAAGTACAAGACCAAGCGGGCGCATAGACACGCCGCCGATGCCAACCAGGTGCACGCGCTTTCCCGGTACAAGATAATTCTTTAATTCTTGAACTTTATTTTCCATTCAGGCTTTCCTCCCGAATTTTTCTTTTAACCTATTTATTATATATTATTTTATACATATTTACAACTAGTATTTTGCCCAAATGTGTTCTGCAGTTTTGGATATAAATAGGAATTTGATGCCCGTTCGTATGTTTATCCCCTGAATTTGTATGTGTATTCATTTGATTATTCAGGTATTCATCGGATTTATCCATATTGTTTGTATATTTCGTACTAACTACACAATTTTTATTCGACTTTCTTGTATCTTTAGTCAATTGACCTTGTATATTATGCGTGCTAAAATATTAAATCATTCCCTTTTGGGATATTTATGAAAAGGAGTTATTCATTATGAAAAAGTTTCTTGCTTTGATGCTGGCTGTTCTGATGCTGGCCTCTATGCTGGTTGCCTGCGGCGATAACAAGGGTGCAAACAACGACACCACTGCTGCAGCTGCCGACACCACCGGTGCCGCCGCGGATACCACCGCTGCTGCAGAAGACACCCTGAAGACCGTTGAAGAAGGTAAGCTGATTATGGCTACCAACGCACAGTTCCCTCCCTATGAGTTCTATGAGGGCGATCAGATCACCGGTATCGACGCCGAGATCGCTAAGGCTATTGCTGATAAGCTGGGCCTGGAGCTGGTAATCGTGGATATGGAGTTTGACTCCATCGTCGAGTCCGTTAAGGGCGGCAAGGCAGACATCGGTCTGGCCGGTATGACCATTACCGACGAGCGTAAGGAATCCGTTAACTTCACCGCAAGCTATGCCACCGGTGTTCAGGCGATCATTGTCACCGAAGAGTCCACTATCACCAGTGTTGACGATCTGTTTGCAGACGGCGCATACACCACCATTGGCGTACAGCGCAACACCACCGGCGACCTGTACACCACCTGGGACCTGGAAGAAAAGGGTATGGCTACCATCGACCGTTACTCCAAGGGTGCTGACGCAGTTCAGGCTCTGAAGACCGGTAAGGTTGACTGTGTGGTTATCGACAACGAGCCCGCCAAGGCATTTGTTTCTCAGACCGAAGGCCTGAAGATCCTGGAAACCGAGTATGTTGAAGAGCAGTATGCCGCTGCTATGAGCAAGGACAACACCGAGCTTTATGAGGCTGTTGACAAGGCTCTGCAGGAGCTGATCGAAGACGGCACTGTTCAGGGCATCATCGACAAGTACATTGCCGCTGAATAATCAATCTAACACCGGCAAGGGGTTCGGGAAACCGAACCCCTTGTTTAGGCTGAGAGGAGAGAAAATATGAGACCAGGTCCTGCCACGCTATGGCCTGAACTTGCTCCGGATTGGATCTTAAATCTTCCGGATAAGCTTGAAAATATTTGTTACTTAGTTTATAAGTGTTTTATTTATGATAACCGCTATGAAATGTACATCGACGGCATAAAAAACACCTTATTGATGACATTTCTCGCCCTTATGATGGGCCTTGTGCTTGGTGTTGTTGTTGCACTGGTTCGTTCTTCCTGGGATAAGAACAGCTCTGAAATGCGGGGCTTTTCCAAATTTGTACTGGGTTTCTTTAACTGGATCTGCAAGACTTATCTGACAGTCTTCCGCGGTACACCCGCGATGGTCCAGCTGATGATCTGGTACTTCGTTGTCTTTGCAAAAAGCCGCAACGGTATGATGGTTGCATCCTTTGCCTTCGGTATCAATTCCGGTGCGTATGTGGCCGAGATCATCCGCAGTGGCATTATGTCCATCGATGCCGGGCAAATGGAAGCCGGCCGTTCTCTTGGCTTTGGCTATGTTCCGACGATGCGGCACATTATCTTACCCCAGGCATTTAAGGCAGTCCTCCCTACCCTTGCCAATGAGTTTATCGTTCTGCTGAAGGAAACCTCTGTTGCCGCATTCGTTGGCGTGGCAGATCTGACCTATGCCGGCAGTACCGTTGGCGGAAACTCCTACGAATATCTGTTCCCGCTGCTGCTGACTGCGCTCATTTATCTGATTATGGTTATGTTCTTTACCTATCTGGTAGGCAGACTGGAAAGGAGGCTCAGAAACAGTGAACGGTAATTATATCATTTCCGCTAAAAACCTGAAAAAGCACTACAACCGGGGTAAGATCAAGGCCCTGGACGGCGTGAGTGCGGATATCAAAAAGGGTGAGGTCGTAGTGGTGATCGGACCCTCCGGCTCCGGTAAATCCACCTTCCTGCGCTGTCTGAACCTGCTTGAGGTACCTACCGGCGGAACGATTATGTTCAAGGACGCCAACATCACCGACAAAGGTGCAAATATCAATTTGCACCGTCAGAAGATGGGTATGGTATTCCAGCACTTCAATCTGTTCCCCCATATGACGATCCTGAACAATATGATCCTTGCCCCCTGCAAGCTTCTGGGCAAAACAAAATCCGCAGCGACCCAAAGAGCTATGGGACTTCTGCAGAGAGTCGGACTGGCAGACCGTGCCAATGCCTATCCCAGTCAGCTTTCCGGCGGTCAG
>JAZNDF010000144.1:0-6828 GCA_045587925.1 Faecousia sp. | reverse complement strand
GCAAAATGCGCAAAATCTACGGTAGAATATGTAGGGGCGATTATTAATCGCCCGCGGGCGGTCAATGACCGCCCCTACATCCGCAGGATGTAGACAATTGCATAGTTTTAGGGCGCATTGCAGTATTTTGCAACGCGCCCTATTTTGCTGTCAAATTGATTTCTGCCTGACGCACAGTTTATTACAACGCATTATTCCACCAGTCCGTATTTGACCTTGATGCGGTCGAGCTTTTCCAGCATCGGCTCAGCGGCGATCATAATGAAGATCACCGTTGCGGCGGCGTGGATCAGGTCCATAGGGAGGCCGGTCACATAGTAACCCAAAAGCATTTTCCAGTTGACGGATTGGGAATGATACATAATTGCGGAGGCGGGATTCATAATGCCGCCGTAGATGATCACAGCGGAAAAGGCACCGAAGGCGGCAAGGCTTCCCCGACTGCGCCGGAGCAATCCCTTGCGGAACAAAATGCCTGCAAGAAATCCGATGATGCCCATACTGAACATCTGCCAGGGCATCCAGGGTCCCTGGGAGAACAGCACATTGGATACCAGCATCGTCACAGCACCCACCAGAAACCCGGTCTCACCGCCAAAGGCCACACCGGCGATAATGACCAGTGCCAGCACCGGCTTGAACTGCGGCAGCATAAAGAACGCAGAACGCCCGGCTACACCGATGGCACACAGCACCGCTATGATCACCAGCTCCCTTGCCTTGGGCTTGCGGCTCTCAAACACCAGGAAGAAGGGGAGCATACATTCCAGCAGTACCAGGATCGCGGTCACATTGTAATGCTGATTGCCCAGGTACATCACGCCGGCAAAAACCGTCAGCGGGATACACAGCACGATCAGCACGGCAGACACCGCAGTGCGCTTGCTCAGCTTCCGTTGCCGGGCAGGGGTCCGGAGCATTGCCGGGGGGACGCTTCTGCGGCCGATGGCGGCAAGGAACACACCCAATGCGGCAATTAAAACAAGATATAACAAAAGCTGCTGTTTGCCACCGGCACTGATCCCACTTTGATCGATCAGTGCAGAAAGGTCTGTGATACTTGTGGCATAGAAAAACACAATAAGCGCAACCGTCAGGGATATGCCTGCAAGCACTTTTCGCCATAGAGGCAGGGGCTTGGGCTTGAAGGTAACAGCGGTTTCCTTCACTGCAGGCAGGGGCGCGGCTTCGGGAATTTCCGGCTCGGCGGGCAATTCTCCGCCGCAGCAGCCGACGATGTCTCTGACGGTAACCGCATTGGGAATGAATTGCCGGGCCATTCGGTTGGCGGGGGTGGTGTAGAAGCTGTTGCCGGAGAAAAATGCGTCGGGCGTGCCTTCTGCCACGATGCTGCCGTCAAAAAACAGACCGCACTTGTGGGCGTACTCGGCACAGAAGGATACATCGTGGCTGACCATCAGAACGGTCACGCCCTGGGCGATCAATCGGCGCAGGATCACAGCGAAGGTCACCTTGAACTCCGCATCAAAGCCTTTCGTGGGCTCGTCCAGCAGGAGGATATCCGGGCTTGTGAGCAGTACCTTTGCCAGGGCAGAGCGCTGCTGTTCGCCGCCGGAGATATCATAGGGATGGCGGTCAAGAAACTCCCGCAGACCGCACAATTCCACGATCCGGGCGACCTCTGCATCCTGCTGCTGTTTGGGTATTTTCTGTCCGCGGAACACCTCGTATAAATCCTCGCGAACGGTGCGCTTGACAAAGAGAGTTTGGGGATTTTGGGGCAAATGTCCCAATTTGCCCTGCAAACGAACATCCCCGCGATAGGCGCTCCGCAGACCGGAGATCACCTTTAGCGCGGTGGATTTACCGGCGCCGTTGCCGCCTAAGACGGCATAGAACTCACCCTTGTGCAGTCGGAGGGAAAGCCCTTTTACCACATCAGGGGCATCCTTTTCATAGCGGAACCACAGGTCGTCACATTCCAGTGTCACATCCGACCCATAAGCCGGGGGATCGTTTTCCGCAAGGGGCAAAAGCGCCTGTTCGCTTACCCGCTGAGAAAGGAAATGACTGCCGTCCCGAACGGTTATGGGGCAGGGAAGGGCTGTTTCCACTGCCGCCCAGACCCGCATAGCGGTGGGCATAGCAAGGAACATTCCGCTGCCCTTGCCTTTGAGCTGCAGGCCGACATTTTCCGGCTTGTCATCACAGAGGATCGCGCCTTCCTCCATCACTATGATGCGGTCGGCAAAGGGGAATGCCTCCTCCAGACGATGCTCGGTCAAAAGGATGGTGGTGCCCAGCTCCCGATTGATCTTTCCAAGGAGTGCCAGGAAGTCAGCGGCGGCAATGGGGTCGAGCTGTGCAGTAGGCTCGTCCAGCACCAGCACGCCCGGCTGCATTGCCATCACGGAGGCAAGGCTCAAAAGCTGCTTCTGACCGCCGGACAGCTCCGAGACATCCTTATAAAACCAGTTTTCGATACCGAAGAAGGACGCGATTTCTGCAACACGGCGGCGGATCGTGGGGGTGTCATACCCCAGGCTTTCCAGTCCGAAAGCCAGCTCGTGCCAAACCTTGTCGGTGACCACCTGGTTTTCCGGGGATTGGAGAACGAAGCCGATCTGCTGTGCCTGCTCTCGCTGGCTCATTTCTGACAGCAATTTTCCCTGATAGCGTATTTCACCCCGGAGCATTCCGTGGGGCGTCAGGCAGGATTTCAGATGCCGCAGAAGTGTGGATTTGCCGCAGCCGGAAGGACCGCAGAGGATCACAAATTCGCCTTGCAGAACAGTAAACGAAATATTGGAAAGCGCCTTTTTCTCGCCCTCCGGGTATGTGAAATCTACATTTTTGAATGAATAGCTTTCCATTTTTTCTCCTCTGCCCGGTTCAGCACCACGGGCGTCAAACACAAAATCAAATACACGAATTGAAAGGACAGTGTCGCGGCATTCAGACCGATATGGCGGATACTGGGGAAATACCGAAAGCCGAAGGCGGATACCATCACGCCAGCCAGCAGATAGATACCGCAGAAGCCAAGGTACACCAGTGTCAGTTTATCCCGGCTGTCAAAACGGTAGATGGAAAAGGCGGTACGGCCTTTTAAGCCGTAGCCCCGGCTTTTCATACTGTCGGCGGTCTCGATGGCATTTTCCAGAGACCAGGTAACCATAATGGACAGCACCGTAATGGCAATTTTGGTGCGGTGCAAAAGGCTGCCCTCTGAAATGTCCCTGCCGATGCTTTTCTGGGCATCCACCACACTGCCCAGCTGCACCTTAAACTTGGGGATAAAACGCAGTGTCATACTCAGCACCAGGGACAGTGCCGGAATGATCCGTCCGAACAGATAGATAAACTTGTCGGAGGTAATGACCCGGCTGAAATTTTTGAACCACAGCATTACTGTGACGATCATCACACCGGAGGAAAGACCGTAAAGGATACTCTCCAGGGTCAGGGGATTTCCGCTGGGGAAATACAGCAAAATTGTGACGCCCTCGTGGCTAAAGGCGGGATTCATAAATGCGGTCAGCAGCATAATGGGCAGACACCATTTCAGGGTGAACAGCACTGCCTTTTTGCCCTCTGTCTGCACTGCGTAAATAATTGCACAGGAAAGGGATATGCCCTGCGCCAACGGGTGATTGAGCGCCATAGAAAAGCCGATCACCAGAGCAAAATATAAAAAGCCTACAAAAGGATGGTATTTACTGAATCGATCCATCTTGACCTCCAACGGCAAAAGAAAAACGCGGCATCCCCCAATGGCAGGGACGCCGCGGCCGTTTTTCCACAACAAAAAATCACAGAACCCGTACTTGCAGATCCTTGTGGTTTACCTCGTTTAAGCAGTTCTCCTGACTTGCGTATCACAAGCTCCCTAAAGTCTTCTCAGCTTTTGCCAATGACCGGCTTTCACCAAATAGAGAGCCTCCACGCTTACAGTGGCGGTACCGTCCGGGATCTTCACCCGGTTTTCTATTCTCCTGCGGCGCTTTTACCGCATCCGCAGGCACTTAAACGGAATATTTACTTATCCTTTATTATAAGCTGTTTTTGTAAAAAGTCAACACATAAGATATGTTTACAGGACCGGTGAACAAATTAGCAGGTTGCAAACAGAGAAAAAGTGCGGTATTATACTATATTAAGGAAGAAACTGTTTCGGTCGGATAACGGATAAGCAGTTTATAATCGTTTTACAAAAGGAGCGCACTATGCTGAAGGCAGAAAAAAACTACGATTTTCAAAAAAGATTTTGCCAAGCCCATAAGTCGATCCGCGGCTGGAAGGACCGAAAGCCGGAGTCTGATGAACTGGTGCTTGGGAGTGAAATAAAGATCCAATTAAATGCAGACGGTATCGTCGCAAAAACGGCGGTAAAGGATTTTATGGATTTTCTGAAAACGGCATTTGGTTTTTCCGGAAAACTGGTCTGCGAAGCGGGCGATATTCAGATCGCACTGGATGGATCCCTGACGGAATATATGCAGCGGAAGATCACAGTCAGCGATGGGGGCATTACCGTTGCCGCTGCGGATGACCGGGGTGTTGCCCAGGCACTGTATGATCTTGAAAACTGTATGAACGACCGGAAAGCACCTTTCCTGAAAAAAGGCGTTATGGAGAAGAAGCCCCTGTTTTCTCCCCGTATGGTCCACTCCGGTTATGCAATGGACGAATTTCCCGATGAGTACTTAAATGTTTGTGCCCACCACGGCTTTGATGCGATTTTGGTCTATGTGTCGGCACCCTACCGTTCCAGACCCCATTTTACAGAGGATTACGATTTTTCTGATCTGATCCGCCGGGCGGCGAGGTACGGCATCGATGTCTATGCTTACTGCTGTGCCACCAACTTTGTTCACCCGGAAGAGGAGGGAGCAAAGGAAAAGTACGATGCGGTCTACGGCGAAATTTTCCGCGCCCATCCCTTTAAGGGTATGGTGTTCGTAGGTGAAAGTGTGGAATTTCCCAGCCGGGATCCCCGCAGTACCGGCATTCGCCACCGCACACTGCCTCCCGATGGCATCCCCACCGGCAAGGCAAGCCCCAGCCGCTATCCCTGCCGGGACTATGCGGAATGGATCAGCCTGGTGCGGGATACCATCCGTGCAGTCAAGCCCGATGCAGATGTGGTCTTCTGGACCTACAACTGGGGCTGGGCAGACGAAACGGTCCGTCTGGAGCTGCTGGACAGACTGCCCACAGATATTTCTTTGCTGGTTACCTTTGAAATGTTCCAGAAGTTTGAAATGAAAAACAGCTGGGGCAATGTGTCCGACTACAGTATTTATTTGCCCGGACCCGGTGAATATTTCATCAGCGAAGCAAAAAAAGCCAAGGAGAGGGGCATCCGCCTGTACACTCAGGCAAACTCTGCCGGCCGCGCCTGGGACTTTGGCGTCGTGCCCTATGAACCCTTCCCCGGTCGCTGGCATCTGCGTAATGAGGCGCTTTTGCAGGCACAGGAAAATTGGGGACTTTGCGGCCTGATGGAGACCCACCATATGGGCTTTACCCCCTCTTTTATTACCCGGCTGAGCCGTGAGACCTTCTCGGCAGGCAGTGGGGACTATGAGACAAGACTGGAGCAGATCGCAAAGGATTACTCTGAAAAGGAGTATCAAACGGTCCTCAAGGCCTTTGCAGAGCTGGACGCCTCGGTAGACGGCATTGCGCCCAGTGTGGAAAACCAGTACGGTCCTTACCGGATCGGTCCGGCCTATCCCTTCTGCATTACAAAGGAGCTGAAGATGCCGGATAAAAAGGCATCTATCCACGGAAACCGTATCTACAAGGTTTTGGCGCAAAATCGGGATACCTTCCGCAATTCTCCCTACAGCGTCCGCATACGGGATGAGATGAATATGGCAAAGCTGGCAAAGAAGCATATCCAAAATGCCATCAAGCTGCTCAAGACTGTGAAAAACAAGTCTGTGGCACTGCAGAGACTGCAGAATATGGCAGAATTTATGGTTTGCTGTCATCAAACGGCGATCCATTTCCAGCAGTTCTATATCCTGCGCAAAAAGCTTCTGTCTGCTTCCACTATAGCGGAGGTTTACAAGACGGAGCTGCAGATCGAAAAGCTGGCAGAAAAGGAACGGAAAAATGTCCTGGCGGCGATCCCCCTGGTGGAAAAGGACTCTGCCCTGGGCTATGAGCCCTCTATGGACTATGCCTGCGATGCAGATGCTCTGCGCTGGAAGCTCAAGCACCTGGATTTCCTTGTGGAAAAGGAGCTCGACCCCTATAAGCCCAAGGACCGGCAAAAGAATATTCTCTACTGATAAAATGAAGGGAGGCAGCGCAAATCGCGCTGCCTCCCTGAAATTATTCTTCTGCGAAGTCTTCTGTGTCGGCGCTGGGGGTGTCGGCTTTTTCCGCCTTTTCGGCGTTCACATAAGCCATCAGCTCGTCGCCGGTGATGGTCTCCTTTGCCAGCAGATGCTCGGAAATTTCATCCAGCAGCGCCCGGTGGGAGGTGAGCAGCTCCTTGGACTGCCGGTAGCAGTTTCCAAGAAGGGCCTGCACTTCCTTATCAACCAGCGCGGAGGTCTCCTGGGAGCAGTCTAAATAAGACTGCCCATCCAAATACTGGTTACTGACGGTGGCGGGCGCCATCAGTCCCAGCGCGTCGCTCATGCCGTACAGGGTGACCATGTTGCGCGCCAGTGCGGTTGCCCGCTGAATGTCGTTGGAAGCGCCGGTGGTCTGCACGCCAAAAACCACCTCCTCAGCGGCACGTCCGCCCACCAATGTCCGCAGCTCGGTGAGCAGCTCCTGGGCGGTTTTCAGATATTTTTCCTCCTCGGGCATCTGCATGGTGTAACCCAGCGCGCCGGAGGTGTGGGG
>JAZNDF010000143.1:0-2669 GCA_045587925.1 Faecousia sp. | reverse complement strand
TGATTATTGCGGTAAGGGCGTTACCTTCGGTATTAAGGTCTCCCACTCCCACAGACGTTCCAACCGGACCTGGAAGCCCAATGTAAAGCGGGTCAAGGCCATTGTGAACGGTACTCCGTGCCATGTGTACGCTTGTACCAGATGCCTCCGTTCCAACAAGGTTGAACGGGCTGTCTAATTAGCGGCATCTATACGCCACTGCTTTTGCAGTGGCGTTTTTGTTTTACAGCAAAAGGGAGATCCTCCAAATTGAAGGATCTCCCTTTGTGTTCCTTATTTACTTTTCTTGAAAAGATTGGTCTTGCGCTCTTCCCCTTTGACCAGGCGAAGTACATTTCCACGGTGCATAAATACGCACAGCGCACTCATAACTGCACCGCAAACCATAATGATGATGCTGTCGAGATGGAGCACAACAAACATCACGCCAAAGGTCGTGGCGCCCAATATGGAGCCCAAGGACACATACTGGGTCAGAAGATAAGCAACTGCAAACACAGAAAGAATGATCACCGCAATGCGCCAATCTACCACCACGGCAACAAAAAGGCCGCTTAAAATGCCTTTTCCGCCGCGGAAGCCCAGCAGAGCCGGGAAATCATGACCGGTCATCAGTGCCAGACCGCCAATTGCCGCGCCTTCTGCAAAGGCAAAATAATTCTGCAGGATCAGACCACCGGCAATGCAGGCCAGCGCCGCCTTTCCCGCATCAATGAGAATGACCAGGATCGCTCTGCTGGCACCGTAGTTTCTGACAAAGTTTGTCAGTCCTGCGTTGCCGCTGCCGTGACTGCGCACATCGTCATTCATCAGCGCGGACATACACACAGAGCCATTGAGGTTACCCAGCATATAGCCGACCAGAACGGTTATCAATATGGAGTACCACATATTTACTCCTCCTTATCGCCTTTTTGGCGGATCGTAATGCGGATCGGTGTGCCCTGAAGCCCAAAAACCTCCCGGATCTGGTTTTCCAGATACCGCTGATAGGAGAAATGGAACAGCCGGGCATCGTTGCAGAAAATAACGAAATGGGGCGGTTTTGTGCCAGCCTGGGTCATATAGTAGATCTTCAGGCGGCGGCCCTTGTCACTGGGGGGCTGAACACGGGCTGTTGCGTCCGCAAGAACACTGTTAAGCGCGCCGGTAGTGATGCGGCTGGTGTTCTGCTTATGGACCTCCTGGATGACCTGGAACAGCTTATCCACGCGAGAGCCGGTCAATGCAGACAGGAACACCACCGGTGCGTAGAGCATATAGCTGATGCCGTTGCGCACATCCGCTTCCTTGTCACGCATAGTATTGGTTTCCTTGTTCTCCACTGCGTCCCATTTGTTCACAACGATAATTGCCGCTTTGCCTGCCTCGTGGACCAGACCGGCGATCTTGGTATCCTGCTCCGTAACGCCTTCGTTGGCGTCGATCAGGATCAGGCATACATCGGAGCGCTCGATGGCATTGATGGTACGCATATTGGAGTACTTTTCAATGATATCATCCACCTTGCTTTTGCGGCGCATACCGGCAGTATCGATAAAGCAATATTTGCCTGTTTCGTTCTCAAATTCCGAGTCGATGGCATCCCGTGTGGTGCCTGCCACATTGGAAACGATAACGCGTTCCTCACCCAGGATCCGATTCAGAAGGCTGGATTTGCCAACATTGGGCTTACCCACGATGGCGACCTTGATCACATCGTCCTCTTCCTCCTCCCCGGTCTCCTCCGGGAACTGCTCCAGACACCAGTCCAGAAGGTCGCCGGTACCGTGTCCGTGAACGGCGGAGACTTCAAACAAGTCACCGATCCCCAAGCTGTAGAACTCATATACATCCGGATTGACATACCCGATGGAGTCGCATTTGTTCACTGCCAGAGCCACAGGCTTTCCGGACTTACGAAGCAAGGTTGCCACATCTTCGTCCGCCGCCGTCACACCGGAGCGCACATCCACGACCATAACAATGCAGTCAGCCAGTTCGATGCCGATCTCCGCCTGACGGCGCATAAACTTCAGCATATCGTTCTCTGTACCCGGCTCAATACCGCCGGTATCTACCAGCGAAAAGGTCCTGTTGCACCATTCACAGTCACCATAGATCCGATCCCGCGTAACACCGGGCGTATCTTCCACAATAGAAGTACGATGACCTGTCAATTTATTAAATAGCATAGACTTGCCCACATTGGGCCGGCCTACGATCGCAACCAGAGGTTTCGCCATCGGAACCACTCCCTTCAATCAAAGCATTTATATTATTACACAAATCATTTTCTAAATCAAGGGTTTCGTATTAAGGAAAAATATCCGCTAAAAAAGGAAAAAGGGGAAGGTCTGATCATACATCCCTTCCCCTGGTTTTTCCTGCCTTAGTCAGCCTTGGCAGCCAGAACCTGACGGCCATTGTAGTTACCGCAAGCCTTGCATGCTCTGTGAGGCATGACAGGCTCACCACACTTGGAGCAAACCGCTACGCTGGGAGCAGACAGCTTCCAGTTGGAACCGCGGCGCTTATCGCGGCGGGCCTTGGACACTTTACACTTAGGTACAGCCATGGATGACACCTCCTTGGTCAAACTGCTTTTACAGCATTTCTATTACTTACTTATCGAGAAGCTGCCGTAAAGCAGCAAAGCGGGGATCGATCTCTTTCTGGCAAATGCAAGG
>JAZNDF010000142.1:0-14068 GCA_045587925.1 Faecousia sp. | reverse complement strand
CCTGCGGTGTTGTTCCTGCTGTGCTGAAATATATGCAGGACAAAAACGATTTTTCCGACGATGATATTGTCCGCGCGCTGGCTGTGGCTGGACTTGTGGGCGTGCTCGTGAGCACCAATGCTTCCGTCAGCGGGGCGGAATGCGGCTGTCAGGCGGAAATCGGTACAGCCTGCAGTATGGCCGCCGCCGCCCTTTGCGAGCTGTTTGAAATGGGTATCGACCAGATCGAATATGCCGCGGAAGTGGCGATGGAGCATCATCTCGGCCTGACCTGCGACCCGGTCTGCGGTCTTGTGCAGATCCCCTGCATCGAGCGTAACGCGGTGGCGGCAATGCGCGCCATCAACGCTGTGAATTTGGCAAGCTTCCTTTGGAGCACAAGAAAAATCTCCCTCGACAATGTGATCCACACCATGAAGGAGACCGGTCACGACCTCTCCGCCTCCTATAAGGAGACCTCGGAAGCAGGTCTTGCAAAGATAAAACTATAAAGCAAACCCGCAAGTCAACCGACTTGCGGGTTTAAATTTCTTAGCAGTAGAAATCCTTGATCTTCTTTGCACGGCTGGGGTGGCGCAGCTTGCGGATGGCCTTGTTTTCGATCTGGCGGATACGCTCACGGGTAACGCCAAAGATCTGACCCACTTCCTCCAGGGTGTGGGTGCGGCCGTCGTGCATACCGAAACGCATACGCAGAACATCTGCCTCCCGTTCGGTCAGGGTGTCCAGAATTTCCTTCAGCGCCCCAGCAAGCAATGCGTTGGAGGTGGCATCTGCAGGACCGGGTGTGCGCTCGTCTTCCACGAAGGAGCCGATGGAGGTATCTTCCTCGTCGCCTACGGGCGTATCCAGGCTCAGGGTATCGGCGGCGGTGCGGTTTGCCTCGATGATTTTTTCCACCGGCAGGCCCAGCTCTGCGGCGATCTCCTCCACAGTGGGCTCGCGGCCCAGCTCCTGCACCAGCTTCCGGTTGCAGCGGGTGGCCTTGTTGATCACTTCCACCATATGCACCGGTACCCGGATGGTCCGGGCCTGATCGGCAATGGCTCTGGTAATGGCCTGCCGGATCCACCAGGTAGCATATGTAGAGAATTTGTTTCCCTTTGTCCAGTCAAACTTATCCACAGCACGGATCAGGCCGGTGTTGCCCTCCTGAATCAGGTCCAGAATGTGCAGACCTCTGCCGGAATATTTCTTTGCAATGGAGACCACCAGACGGAGGTTTGCTTCTGTCAGCTTGTTCTTTGCCGCCTGATCGCCTTCGGAGACCCGCTTTGCCAGGTCCACTTCCTCGTCTGCAGACAGCAGGCGGATCTGACCGATCTCCTTCAGATACATACGCACAGGGTCATCCAGATTGTACTCAGCAACCAGATCCACCGGGTCGATGAGATCTTCCTCTTCCACATCGCTCAGGTCGATGTCGTCCCCAAGATCGTCTGCCACGCTCAGGTCCAGATCGTCGTCCAGATCCAGGTCCAGATCGGAGGTGAGGATCTGAATGTTCATTGCTTCGAACTGGTCGTAGATATCTTCGATTTTTTCAGGGCTCAGATCCAATTCTTCCAGGTGCGCATTCAGATCGGCGGCACGGATCATACCGTCCTTGCGGCCCTGGGCGATCAGCTTCTGAAGGACAGCCTGCAGATCTTCAGCGGACTTGCCGGACTTTTTTTCGTTTGCCATAGTTTGTATCCCTTTCTCTTTGGAACTTATTTTCAATAAACTATAAGCTGATTTTGGAATTTTGACAAGGGTTTTGCTTAAAAATTTTTGAAAAAAGAAACTTTGGGCGGTTTTTGTCGTCGCAATAGACAGTATTCCCCCAAATTTGCGAAAAGATACAGTTTACAATACCGGAAAAATTCGGTATAATTACTTGGGCAACTCTAAGAACTGCCCTTCAGATAAGCGTATAAAGAGGAGTTACTTATGACTGACCTTTCAAAAATTCGCAATTTTTCTATTATTGCCCATATTGATCACGGAAAGTCCACTCTGGCAGACCGTCTTTTGGAGGAATGTGACGCCATTGACCAGCGCATCCGTGCGGAGCAGCTGCTGGACTCTATGGAGCTGGAAAAGGAGCGGGGCATTACCATCAAGGCAACTGCCGCCACCCTTTCTTATACTGCCGATGACGGGGAAACCTATGCCCTGAACCTGATCGATACACCGGGCCATGTGGACTTCAACTACGAGGTCAGCCGGTCCCTGGCAGCTTGCGAGGGCGCAATATTGGTGGTGGATGCTTCTCAGGGCGTGGAGGCCCAGACCCTTGCCAATACCTACCTTGCCATTGATGCAGGGCTGGAAGTGCTGCCGGTGATCAATAAGATCGACCTGCCCTCTGCCCGCCCGGCAGAAGTCAAGGCGGAGATCGAGGATATTATCGGCCTGCCTGCAGAGGACTCTCCGGAGATCTCTGCCAAAAACGGCATCAATATTCATTCCGTGCTGGAAATGATCGTCCGGGATGTGCCTGCACCTGCAGGAGACCGGGAAGCCCCCTTACAGGCGCTGATCTTTGACAGCCAGTACGACTCCTACCGGGGCGTTATCGTCTATGTGCGGATTAAAGAAGGCACCGTCCGCGCCGGTCAGGATATTAAGATGATGGCCACCGGTGCGGTGTACAAGGTAGTGGAAGTGGGCACGATGAGCCCTGTGGGGCTGATCCCTGCAGATGCGCTGGGTGCCGGTGAGGTTGGCTATATTACCGCCTCTATTAAGACTGTGGCAGACACCCAGGTGGGCGATACCGTTACCACTGTGGAAGATCCCTGTCCGGAGCCCTTGCCCGGCTACCGTCCGGTACAGCCTATGGTGTTCTCCGGCGTATATCCCGCTGACGGCGCCAAGTATCAGGACCTGCGGGAGGCACTGGAAAAGCTGAAATTAAACGATGCTTCTATGACCTACGAGCTGGAAAGCTCCATCGCACTGGGCTTTGGCTTCCGCTGCGGCTTTTTGGGGCTTTTGCATATGGAGATCATTCAGGAGCGGCTGGAGCGGGAGTACAATCTGGACCTGATCACCACCGCGCCCAATGTTGTGTACCGGGTCACCAAAAACACCGGGGAAGTGCTGATGGTGGATAACCCCCTGGATTATCCCGATCCTATGGATATCCAGCTGGCAGAAGAGCCCTTCGTAAAGGTGAATTTGATGGCACCCCAGGAATATGTGGGTAACATTATGGACCTTGCCACCTCCCGCCGTGGCGAGTTCAAGGATATGGTCTACCTGGATGCAAACCGGGTGGAGCTGCATTATGAAATGCCCCTGAACGAAATCATCTATGACTTTTTCGATGCCCTCAAGTCCCGCACCCGTGGCTACGGCTCGCTGGACTATGAGCTCATCGGCTACCGTCCCAGCAGACTGGTAAAGCTGGATATTCTCTTAAACGGCGATGTGGTGGACGCGCTGAGCTTTATTCTCTTTGCGGATAACGCCTATCCCCGCGCCAGAAAGATCTGTGAAAAGCTTAAGGAGAACATTCCCCGCGCTCAGTTTGAGATCCCGGTGCAGGCGGCCATCGGCGGTAAGATCATTGCCCGTGAGACGATCAAGGCACTGCGCAAGGATGTGCTTGCCAAGTGCTACGGCGGCGATATCACCCGTAAGAAGAAGCTGCTGGAAAAGCAGAAGGAAGGCAAAAAGCGGATGCGCACCTTCGGTACGGTTTCTGTTCCTTCCGAAGCCTTTATGGCAGTGCTGAAATTAGACGAAGACTGATCTGTAGGGGGGGAAGCCCACATCGCCCCGTCGTTTCTGTACCCGTTTTTTGGGTCGATGTGGGCATCGGCCCCTACAATATTTTTGGGAGGCAGATATGCCACTTTTATCACGCAAAAACAAAACCCCTTTGGGGATCTACATTCACGTTCCGTTTTGCCGCAGTAAGTGTCAGTACTGCGACTTTTACTCCCTGACCACGAAGGAGGACAGCCTGCTGGACGGCTATCTGGAGGCTGTGTGCAGTCATATTAAAGAGGCAGGTCCTCTGGCGCCGAACTATCTGGTGGATACCGTTTACTTTGGCGGCGGTACGCCCAGCTTTTTCGGAGCAGACGGTATGGCGGCAATTTTGACCGCTATCCGCAAAAGCTTCGATGTGGCGCGGGATGCAGAGATCACCTTTGAAGCAAATCCCGATTCCGTATCCGACCGGCTGCTGCGCCGACTGCGCAGTGAGGGCTTTAACCGGGTCAGTCTGGGCATTCAGTGCGACAGTGACGACATTCTCAAAAAGCTGGGCAGACCCCATAGCTATGCCCAGGCGGTCAATGCGGTCAACCGTATCCGGAAAATGGGCTTCCGGAACCTTTCTTTGGATTTGATGTATGGCTTGCCCGGTCAGAGCCTGCAGGCCTGGGAGAAGACCCTGCAAAATGTGCTGAAATTACAGCCGGAGCATATCAGCTGCTACGGCTTGAAGGTAGAAGAGGGAACACCCCTTTACGAATATCAGGAATACTGCAACCTGGCAGACGACGATACCCAGGCGGATATGTATCTGGCGGCAATTGAAATATTGCGTCAGCAGGGCTATCGGCAGTATGAGATCTCCAATTTCTGCAAAAAGGGCAATGTATCCCGTCACAATCTGAAATATTGGAACGGTGGGGAATATCTGGGCTTCGGTCCGGATGCCAGCTCCGATTTCGGCGGGCGGCGGTTTGCCATCGTCCGGGATCTGCAGGCCTATATCGAGGGCATCCGCACCGGCGGACAGGTACTGCGGGAAGTGCAGGAGGTGCCGCCCCGTGAACGGGCGGGGGAATACCTGATGATGCGCCTGCGCACAGCATCCGGTATTGACCCCGACGAATACGAAAAGCGCTATCTGCTGCCCTTTGGGCCTTTGCAGAAGGTGCTGGAAAAGCATAAGGAAGAGGGGCTGGCAGCCAAGACCTTTGACGGTCGCTGGCATCTGACCCCTAACGGCTTTTTGGTATCCAACAGTATTATTTCCGATCTTCTGCTGATACAGGAAAAATGCAAGCCGATTACCAGAAGAAGATAAACCCGTTGAACACCATTCCATATAATGAGGGTCTCAAGCTATACCTGGATGCAAACAAAAGGAGAGATTTATTGTGGGGATTGTAAAAAAACTCAAGTGTTTATTAGTAGAATATTTGCGTTTAGCAAAGGGAATTCGGTATAACAAAGTGAAGGCTTGCATATTATTCTTCCACTATGTTCTCTGTCGGCGCAGATATTATTGCAATGCTGAAGAATATTTAACCTACAACTTCTATAAAATTAGCCATGAAAAGCGAAAGAAGTACCTACTTGTCTATCACCAACGAAATATGTATAAGTTTATTAATCGCAAAGGCGCGACGCATTCAAAGTATGCTGTTTCAGAAAGATTCCCGGTTCAATTTGGAAGGACTATATTGCATTTCGAAAAATGTCAACATAACGAATTTGTTGAGTTTTTCAAGAAATATAAACGGATTATCGTCAAACCGGATGATGGCTCATATGGAAGAAACATTCAGGCCTTTGATTATAAAGATGTTACTCAAGCGTTTTCGGTTTTTTCCCAATACAAGGGTAAGAATTATATTTGTGAAGAGTATATTAAGCAGCATCCTGATATGGTGGCATTGTATCCAAACTCAGTTAACACAATACGCGTCCTTGCACTCTTAAAAGAGGGTAAAGTCAACATTATTGCGGCAGCATTGCGTACAGGAACAGGAAATGAGGTTGTAGACAACTTAAAGCATGGCGGTATTGGAGCAAATGTAAACATTGAAACAGGTGTTGTTGATACAATAGGAAAGGATTACAGAGGAAACACCTATATCGTTCATCCAGATACCGGCCATCCATTTAATGGTTTACAAATCCCGTTTTGGGACGAAGCAATATCTATGATACAAGAGGCACACTTACAATTTAGTGAATGTTCTCTTCTTGGTTGGGATATTGCTATTACGGAAACAAAACCCATCATCATAGAAACAAATAATGGACCAGGACCAATGATTCATCAGTTTATTGACAAAGTTCCTCGAGGGGAAGAAATCCTTTCCTTAATAGAGCAAAGGAAGGCGTCTCTTCAGAATGTATAATTAAGAAAAGGAAATATTACTTTCGCACACAGGATGGACACATTTTCGGAAATGTTTGCGTAACCGGTTTGCCGGACATACAGGATCATGCCTTGATTATTGGCGGCTTGGATCGGTTTTTCCGTAAGCGCAGCTGGCTTGAATAAACAAAAACCGGACGGCAAAACCGTCCGGTTTTTTATTTCATAAACTTGTCGATCGCTTCGCACAGGTCGCTCACTGCATTTTCATCCCCGGCGGCCACGGCGTCCACCATACAGTGCCGCATATGGTCCTTGAGGATCACCTTGCCGGTGTTTTCCAATGCGGAACGGACGGCCGCAAGCTGGATAAGCACCTCGGAGCAATCGTAGCCTTCCTCCACCATCCGCTTGACCTTTTCCAAATGACCGATGGCACGGGCAAGGCGGTTGACCACCGCCTTCTGATTTTCGTGAATATGTCCGTGGGAGTGGGCAATGCCGTGGGCGTGCATATAAGTGTGATCGTGTTCGTGATGATCGGACATAACGCCCCTCCTTTTCTCTGTTTTACAGCATTATACCCTAAATTCGCCCAACTTGCAAGCCCCATAGGGGGATAAACAGAATTTGGCGGGGTAGGGTTCAAAAAGAAGGCCGGGATGCCTTGATTTCTTCAGGAGATGTCGCTATAATATAAAGGTTATGAAACAAGGAGAGAAATATATGGAAGATAAGACCCTTCAACAGAACAAAATGGGCACGATGCCCGTGGGAAAGCTGCTGTTTTCTATGGCACTGCCGCTGGCGATCTCGATGCTGGTACAGGCACTTTACAATGTGATAGACAGCATTTATGTAGCCGGATACTCAGAAAGTGCGGTGACTGCACTGTCCCTGGCGTTTCCCATTCAGCACCTGCAGATCGGCTGTGCCACAGGCGTAGCCGTAGGTATGAACAGCCTGTTCAGCAAATCCCTGGGCGAAGGCAACCGTCAGCGGGCAAATCAGGCCGCCGGCAACGGCATATTCCTGATGCTGATTTTAATCGCGTTTTTTATGCTTTTTGGCTTCTTCGGCGCCGGTGCTTATTATTCCGCCCAGTCCATCAGCGCAGAAACTGCCGAAGGCGGCACAGCCTACACCTCCATTTGCTGTATTTTTACGGCGGGCGTGTTTGTGGAGATCCTGGGCGAGCGGCTTTTGCAGGCATCCGGACGGACTGTTTACACCCTGTTTACCCAGGGCGTTGGTGCGGTGGTAAATATCATTCTGGACCCTTTGTTTATTTATGGCTACGAGCCCTTGGGCATTCCCTCTATGGGCATTGCCGGTGCAGCCGTTGCAACGGTGATCGGTCAGTGGGTGGCGGCCATTATGGCGATCATTTTCAACCTGACGAAAAACAAGGATGTGTCCTTCGCCCTGAGATATCTGCGTCCCCGGAAGGATATTATCAAAACCGTGTTGGCAGTGGGCGTACCTTCTATGATTATGATGGCCATCGGCTCGGTTATGAATTTCGGTATGAACCAGATCTTTCTGGGCTTCCCCCAGATCGGCGAGACCGCATCCGGCGTGTTCGGTGTGTACTTTAAGCTTCAGAGCTTTTTCCTGATGCCGCTGTTCGGTCTGAACAATGCCACCATTTCCATCATTGCTTACAACTACGGCGCCCGCCAGCGCAAGCGCATTACAAAGACCGTACGGCTTGCGGTGATCACGGCGATGGTGATTATGTTGCTGGGCGTGACGGTGTTCCAGCTGTTCCCGGAACGGCTGATGGGCATATTCAGCAAAACCGGTCAGTCGGGAGATTTTGTAAGCATTGGCGTCAGCGCACTGCGGATCGTCAGCTGGCATTTCCCTCTGGCGGCGATCGGCATTGCCCTGAGCTCCAGCTTCCAGGCGCTGGGCAACGGCATTTACTCCACGATCATTTCTCTGTGCCGTCAGCTGATAGTACTGCTGCCGGCGGCATTCCTGCTGAGTCTCAGCGGAGATGTGAATACGGTGTGGTGGTCCTTCCCCATTGCAGAGCTGGTCAGTGCGGTCCTTTCTGTGCTGTTCTTTGCCCGGATCTACAAGCAGAAGATCAAGCCTATAGCCCGGCAATAAGAAAAATCGTCAAAAACGGAAAAAAGCGGCAGTTTTTCTGCTGCTTTTTTCTTTTAACGCGGGAAAAACAATAAAAAATTAAATTTTCCTTTAAAAAAAGATATATTTTTTATTCTGAAAGGGTTGACAATTCGGAAAATAGCGAGTATAGTGTAAAAGGTTTTGTTAAAAACCGAAAAAAATTCGGTTTTTAACGAGTTTGAAGAATAAAAGAAAAGTTAAATCTATTTAGGAGGAATGTTTATGTTTGAGGTAAGTGCAAAGCCTTTGGGCAGCTTTGATGTAGCCGTTTGCGGCGGCGGCATTGCCGGTGTTTGTGCGGCAGTTACTGCGGCAAGACAGGGCGCAAAGGTGGTTCTGATCGAGTCTTCCGGTATGCTGGGCGGCACGATGACCCTTGCCGGTATGGGCAATCTGATCGATGCAGACAACAAGGGCGGCATCATTCAGGAAATGCGTGATTTCCTGAATGCCCGTGGTATGACCTGGGCACGCCGGGGCGAGCGCTTTGATGCAGAGGGTAAGATCATCCCCGGCAACCTGCTCCACGGTGAGGGTATGAAGTATTTCTTTGATAAGATCTGCTTTGAGGCCGGTGTAAAGGTGCTGTTCCACAGCACTGTTTGCTCTGCAAAGCACACCGATGGACATATCCACAGCCTGCTTCTTTGTACAATGTGCGGCAACTTCAGCCTGGATGCAAAGGTTTACATCGATGCCTCCGGCAGTGGTGCAGTGGCAGATCTGGTTGGCTGTCAGTGGGAGTGCGGTGATCCCGATGAGCACCGTCCCAGCCCGGTGAGCATGGGCGTTTCCGCCATTGGCTTCCCCGCTGACTACAACGGCACCGATACCGAGGAGCAGAAGACCATTTATGCCAACAACCTGAAGAAGTATGGTATTGAGGTTTCTGCAGGTCAGGTGACTGTCACCAAGAGCCCCTACGGTACCTGGGGTCTGGGCGGCGTTATGGACTATGATGTTACTCCTGATAATATTGAGCGCCTGTCTCAGGCAATTTACGATAAGCGCAAGGAAGCCTTTGAGCTGGTGGAATCCCATCAGCGGATCCCCGGCTTTGAGAATGCCAAGATCAGCAGCACAAATCCCCAGATCGGCATCCGTGAGGGCCGCCGTATCTTCGGTCACTACCGTATTTCCAATGAGGACATCCTCTCCGGTGCCCGCTTTGAGGATGCTGTGTGCCTGGTTACCTTCCATGTGGATGTGCATAAGCTCCACGCAAAGGACACCATCGAGCAGACCCGCGGCTATGAAATGAAGCCCTATCACATCCCTTACCGCAGTATGATCCCTCTGGGCTCTGACAATATGATTTTGGCAGGCCGCTGTATTTCCGGCGATTTCTATCCCTTCTCCTCCTACCGTGTCATCGGCAATATGGCAGGTGTTGGCGAAGCCGCCGGCTATGCCGCTGCAATTTGCGCCAAGGAAAACATCAAGCCCATCGAAGTGGACGGCAAGCAGGTCAGCGCATTTATGGCGGAATACCTGAAGGAGCCTGTGTAAAAAACCAAGATAATCAGAAAACAGGAGGCAGCGCGTGCGCGCTGCCTCCTGTTTGTTGCATACCGTCAAATTCCTGTTTATCGGGCAGAGATCAGGAGGAATTTTAATTGTAAACTTTTTTGGTGGATGTTGCCAACGGGGGAGTGGTGTGATAAAATACTCTTTAATGATATGTGATGAAAAGGAGCGGTAAAATGTTAAGACGGTTTGCCCGGTGTATTCGGGAATATAAGTGGGCAACGCTGCTGAGCCCTCTTGCAATGATCGGCGAGGTCTATATGGAAACAAAGATCCCCGGCGTTCTGAGCAAGATCGTGGATCTGGGCGTTGAGCCGGGAAATATGGAGGCGGTGTGGCACTACGGTCTGATCCTGGTGCTGTACGCCCTGTGTTCCCTGACCTTTGGCATAGCATCGGCTGTGGCGGCTTCCTATGCGGCTACAGGCTTTGCAAGAAATCTGCGCCACGATATGTACTATCGGGTGCAGACCTTCGATTTTGCCAATATTGATAAATTCTCATCTTCCTCCATTGTCACCAGACTGACCAGCGATGTGGCAATGATCCAGATGGCGTTCCAGATGTGTATCCGTATGGCAGTGCGCTGTCCGATGATGCTGATTTTGGCAACCTTCAACGCCTGGCAGATCAGTCCCAAGCTGTGCATTGTTTACTGTGTGGTCCTGCCCCTTCTGGCATTTGCACTGCTGTTTCTGTCCCGCTTTGTCCACGGCATTTTTGTACGGGTGTTTAAGACCTACGACAAGCTCAACAATGTGGTGCAGGAGAACCTGCACGGCATCCGTGTGGTCAAATCCTTTGTCCGCGAGGAGAAGGAGACCGAGAAATTTACCGGCACCTCCCAGAGCATTTACAAGGATTTTGTCAGGGCAGAAAAGATCATTGCCTTCAACAGCCCCTTGATGCAGGGGGCAGTGTATATCTGCATTCTGGTGATTTCCTACTTTGGCGCCAATATGGTCGTGAACTCCGGCAACAGCGCGGCTTCCGGCGGCTTGACCACCGGCGGCTTGACCGCTATGTTTACTTATACTACCCAGATCCTGGGCAGTCTGATGATGCTTTCTATGTTCTTTGTGATGCTCACAATGTCCCAGGCACCCATCCGCCGCACAGCGGAAATCCTGGTGGAAACACCGGAGCTGGACAATCCCCCGGAGCCCATAACAGAAGTCAGCGACGGCTCCATCGATTTTTATCAGGTGTCCTTCCGTTATTCCAAAACTGCGGACCGCAATGCCCTGGAGGGGATCGATCTGCACATTGCCCCCGGTATGACTGTGGGTATTTTGGGCGGCACAGGCTCCAGCAAATCCACCCTTGTCCAGCTGATCCCCCGGCTGTATGATGCCACCGAAGGAAGCGTAAAGGTGGGCGGTGTGGATGTGCGGGATTACGATATCCACACCCTCCGGGATGCGGTGTCTATGGTACTGCAGAAAAATGTGCTGTTTTCCGGCACCATCAAGGAAAACCTGCGCTGGGGCGACCCCAATGCCACCGAGGAGGAAATGGAGCACGCCTGCCGGCTTGCCTGCGCCCACGATTTTATCACATCCTTCCCCGATGGCTACGATACGAAGATCGAGCAGGGCGGCACCAATGTGTCCGGCGGTCAGAAGCAGAGAATTTGCATTGCAAGAGCCTTGCTGAAAAAGCCGAAGATCCTGATTTTGGACGACTCCACCTCTGCGGTGGATACCCATACAGACGCAATGATCCGCAAGGCCTTTGCCGAGGAGATCCCCGGCACCACAAAGCTGATCATTGCTCAGCGGGTGGCATCTGTTCAGGACGCGGATATGATCATCGTAATGGACGGCGGCAGGATCGCCGCCGCCGGCAAGCACGCAGAGCTTCTGGAAACCTCTGCCATTTACCGGGAGGTCTATGACTCCCAGACGAAAGGAGGAGAGGAATAATGCCTCCTGTGAGAATGATGGGCGACGGCCGTAAGGCCAAGAACCCGAAAAAGACCATTTCCCGCCTTTTAAGCTATATGGGCAAGTATAAGGCAAGGCTGGTTCTGGTTATTTTGTGCATCCTTTTAAGCTCTGTGGCACAGGCGGTCAGCTCTGCCTCTCTGGGAACCCTGGTGGACGATTATGTGACACCTATGCTGGACGGAAAAGATGTAAACCTGATCGGATTTTTGTGCGTGCTGGCGGGCATTTATCTGGTGGGTGTGATTGCTGTATTTTTGTATAATTTCCTGATGGTGAAGGTGGGTCAGGGCACCCAAAAGACCATCCGCGACCAGATGTTTACCCATATGCAAAAATTGCCTATCCGGTATTTTGATACCCATCAGGTGGGCGACCTGATGAGCCGCTATACCAGCGATATCGACACCCTGCGGCAGATGATCTCCCAGTCCATTCCCCAGACCATTTCCTCTGCCGCCACACTGATCGTGGTGTTCGTGACGATGCTGATCACTTCTCCCATTCTTACCGGCGTTCTGATCGTGACTGTCAGCGGTATTTTACTGGTCACAAAGCTGGTGGTGGGTAAGTCTGCAGGCTTCTTTATCGGTCAGCAGCGGTCTTTGGGCGCGGTGAACGGCTATGTGGAGGAAATGATCCACGGACAAAGGGTCGTGAAGGTATTTAACCGGGAGGAGATCTCCAAAAAGGAATTTGATGCCTTAAACGAAAAACTGCGCTCCACGGCTTTCCGCGCCGGTGCCTACACCAATATGATGGGTCCGGTGAATAACAATTTAGGTTATATTCAGTACGCGATCTTAGCCATTGTGGGCGGTCTGATCGCTGTGGCAACAAATGGCGAGCTTATTTCCCTGGGCAGTCTGATCACATTTTTGGTGCTGTCCAGAACCTTCAACCAGCCTATTTCTCAGATATCCAACCAGATCAACGCCATTGTAATGGCGCTGGCAGGTGCGGAGCGAATTTTTGAGCTGATGGACGAAGAGGTGGAGCAGGACAATGGCTATGTGACCCTGGTCAATGCCAGGATCGCCCAGGACGGAACCGTTACCGAGTGCCGGGAGCATACGGGACACTGGGCCTGGAAGCATCCCCATCAGGATGGCACACTGACCTACACGGAGCTCAAGGGCGACATCACGATGGACCGTGTGGACTTCGGTTATGTACCGGAAAAGCAGGTGCTTTACGATGTGACCCTCTATGCCCACCCCGGTCAGAAGATCGCCTTTGTGGGCGCCACCGGTGCAGGCAAGACCACCATCACCAACCTGATCAACCGCTTTTACGATATTGCCGACGGCAAGGTGCGCTATGACGGCATCAACATCAACAAGATCTGCAAATCGGACCTGCGGCGCTCTCTGGGCGTGGTTTTGCAGGATACCAACCTGTTTACCGGAACGGTTATGGACAATATCCGCTATGGCAAGCTGGATGCTACCGATGAAGAATGTATCGCCGCGGCAAAAACAGCCAACGCCCACGATTTTATCACCCGTCTGCCGGAGGGCTATCATACGATGCTCACCGGCAACGGTGCCCAGCTTTCTCAGGGTCAGCGGCAGCTGATCGCCATTGCCCGCGCGGCGGTGGCAGATCCTCCGGTAATGATCTTGGACGAGGCCACCTCCTCCATCGACAGCCGTACCGAGACACTGGTCCAGAAGGGTATGGACGCCCTGATGAACGGAAGAACAACATTTGTAATTGCCCACCGGCTGAGCACAGTCCGCAATTCCGACTGTATTATGGTCCTGGACCACGGACGGATCATTGAACGGGGCACCCACGAAGATCTGATCGCCCAAAAGGGCACATACTATCAGCTCTATACCGGTGCATTCGAACTGGAATAAGAAAAAAGGGGCTGTAAAGAAACGCATATTTATCCAAAGTGAATGAAAGTTTTAGGAGGTGCTCGATTTCGAGCACCTCCCAAATTTATATAATTCCGTTTGACAGTCTGTTATACTGCACCAATAAACCGTAGGGCGAGGGCTTGCTCCCCCCTTTTTTTTCTGCACGATCTAACAAGGGAATTCCTAAGGGGGAAGCGGAAAACGAGTTAGATAATGTAAAAGCCGGTCCGCTTCCCTCTTAGGCCGTCTGGGGAGTCCGAGGACCATACGGGAGGTCCTCGGCGGTTCTTTGCATACTTTCTCACCGGAGAGAAAGTATGACTTTCCCTTGCACTTGGGAGATCGCCACGATTATCGACAGCTTTTCGGTCTTAATTTAAGGTGTCAGTAAACCAACGCCCTTTAGCGGGCGGCTAATAGCCGCCCCTACATTGGGATATCCGATAATCAGGAATTTGACAGTACTTCATAAAATGTATGAACTGCATAATTATTTAGGTTTCTTTACAGCCCCTTTTTAATGCAGAATGCAA
>JAZNDF010000141.1:0-29080 GCA_045587925.1 Faecousia sp. | reverse complement strand
AACGGCGTGCAGTGAGACACGGAAAAGCCTGCAACTATGCAGTAAATGTGAGCCTACCGCCCGCATTCCTCATCCGCCCCTTCGGGGCACCTTCTCCCCGGGAGAAGGGATTGTTGGTAGCCCCTGCATAAATCAAAACTGTTCGTCAAACAGAAATTTGGCAGATGAAAAATGGGCGCGTTGCAAAATGCAAAGTGCAAAATGCAGAATGTGTCCCCAGGTATTGAAATACATTAACTGTCAACTGTCAACTATCAACTGTCAACTACACAAAGGGCGCGGTTACAAAACCGCGCCCTTTGTGTAAAGCTATTTATTTTTTCAGGTACTCGTCAATGGCGGCGGCGCCTTTTTTGCCTGCGCCCATTGCCAGGATGACGGTGGCGGCACCGGTGACCGCATCGCCGCCGGCGAACACGCCGTCACGGGTGGTCATTTCCTTTTCGTTGACGATCAGACCGCCCTTGCGATTGGTTTCCAGACCGGGGGTGGTGGAACGGATCAGGGGATTGGGGCTGGTGCCCAAGGACATAATCACCGTGTCCACATCCAAAATAAACTCAGAACCCGGCACCTCAATGGGGCGGCGGCGACCGGAGGCGTCCGGCTCACCCAGCTCCATACGGATGCATTTCATACCGCAAACTCTGCCGTTTTCGTCGCCGACGATCTCCACAGGGTTGCACAGGGTCTTAAACTCGATGCCCTCTTCCTTGGCGTGGTGCTTTTCCTCTGCACGGGCCGGCATTTCTGCCTCGCCCCGGCGGTACACAACATACACATTGTCAGCACCCAGACGCATGGCGCAACGGGCGGCATCCATTGCCACATTACCGCCGCCAACTACGGCCACAGCCTTGGACTTGATGATGGGGGTGTCGTAGTTGGCGTCATAAGCCTTCATCAGGTTGGTACGGGTCAGATACTCATTGGCAGACATAACGCCCACCAGAGATTCGCCGGGAATGTTCATAAACATAGGCAGACCTGCACCGGAGCCTACGAACACAGCCTTGTAGCCCATTTCAAACAGCTCGTCGATGGTCAGCACTCTGCCGATGACCATATTGGTCATCACTTCCACACCCAGAGCCTCCAGCTTTTTGACCTCGTTGGCAACGATGGCCTTGGGAAGACGGAACTCGGGGATGCCGTAAACCAGCACGCCGCCGGCGGTGTGGAGGGCTTCAAACAAGGTGACTGCATAGCCTGCTTTGGCAAGATCGGAGGCGCAGGTCAGACCGGCAGGACCGGAGCCCACAACAGCCACCTTGATGCCGTTGGATTGCACCTTTTCGGGCATTGCGTTGATATTTTCCCGATACCAGTCAGCCACAAACCGTTCCAGTCTGCCGATGGCCACGGGCTCGCCCTTAATGCCCCGGACACAGCGGCATTCGCACTGGCTTTCCTGGGGGCAAACGCGGCCGGACAGTGCCGGCAGGGCGTTGGTGGAGGTTACGATCTCATAGGCGGCCTTGAAGTCGCCCTCTTGAACCTTCTTAATAAATTCGGGAATACGCACATTGACAGGACAGCCCTCCACGCACTTGGGGTTCTTACAGCCCAGGCAGCGGTTGGCTTCCTCGATCGCCATTTCGGCGGTGTAGCCCAGGGCGACCTCCTGGAAATTGCGGGCGCGGATCTTGGGGTCCTGCTCCGGCATAGGGGTTTTGGTTAAAGTCATATTGGCCATAGCAGTTTCCTCCTTATTTGATCAGGGCCTTGCCCATAGCGTCCATACGGCAGGCGTGTGCTTCCTTCACTTCTGCCTCACGGCCGCGGTATGTAGCATTGCGGCTCATCAGCTCCGCAAAATCTACCTGATGGCCGTCAAATTCCGGACCGTCCACGCAGGCAAACTTCACTTCGCCGCCTACAGTCACACGGCAACCGCCGCACATACCGGTGCCGTCCACCATAACCGGGTTCAGGGACACCATTGTGTGGGTGCCGAAGGGCTGGGTAGTCAGGCAGACGAATTTCATCATAGGAATGGGTCCGATGGCCAGAACCTCGTCAAATTCTTCGCCGTTTTCCAGCATTTCCTTCAAAGGCTGGGTCACCAGACCGTGCTGACCGTAGGAGCCGTCGTCGGTCATTAAGATCAGACGGTCTGCCACTGCCTTAAATTCTTCTTCCAGAATGACGATATCCTTGTTGCGGAAGCCAACGATCACCGTGACTTCTGCACCGGCCTCCTTAAAGGCTCTTGCAGAGGGCAGGGCAATGGCACAGCCAACGCCGCCGCCGACTACGCAGACCTTCTTCTTGCCCTCCACAGGGGTGGGCTTGCCCAGAGGTCCTACGAAATCCCGGATATAGTCACCCTCATTCAAATTGCCCAGAGCGATGGTGGCAAAGCCGACCTTCTGGAAAATAATGGTAACGGTGCCCTTTTCCCGGTCGTAGCCGGCAATGGTCAGGGGAACACGCTCGCCCTGCTCATCCAGGCGGAAAATAATAAACTGACCGGCCTTGGCCTTTTTGGCGATAAAGGGTGCTTCGATCTCCATCAAGGTAACTGCACTGTTCAGTTCTTTCTTACGAACGATCTTAAACATAGTAATCCTTCTTTCTCAATTCGATAAAAACATATCTATTATAAAGGCTATGTCTTTATTTGTCAATGTTCCTGCACCTGAATTTTTTGCAAATAATCCATAAATTTGTCTTCCTTATCTGCAAAATCCTCTGCAGGGCAGTAGAACTGAACGCACCAGAAGTTTTCCGCGCCCAAATAGACGCCGCAAACATAAGTAAAGCTTACCCCGTCTACCTCTGCTGAATAGGTAAAGGTGACCAGCTCTCCCAGCTTGCCGATCTGGCAGTCGTACTCGTTGACCTCTGCCAGCAAATAGGCGTACTGCTCCGCATCCAGATCCGGATAGTAGGCCTCCAGGGACTGGCGGCTTTGGTCGATTGCCAGCACAGCCTCCTCTTCGAAGCCGTACACAAAGGCAAATTCAGCCGCGTATTCCTGGTCGCTCAGGTCCACATAGGAGGCGGGGAGGGTGAGGGTCAGCTCACCGCAGGTGACGGTTTGGTCCGCCGGGGTCAGGGAACAGCCGCAAAACACAAGACACAGGACAAGGACCCCGCAAAGGGCCTTGACGGTTTTTGTCATATCAGTTCTTCTCCTTCAGAAGGTCGCGGATCTCGGTGAGCAGCAGCTCTTCCTTGGAGGGAGCGGGCTCAGCGGGTGCTTCTGCAGCAGCTTCTTCTGCCTTCTTCTTCTCAGCCAGGGACTTTGCCTTGTTGATGGTCTTGACGATCAGGAACACCACAAAGGCGATGAGGATAAAGTCGATAATGGTGGAAACCAGTGTGCCGAAGCCCAGAACGATGCCTTCGGTGACCACGGTGCCGGCTTCATCCAGAACGGGCTCCCGGAGGACGATGTCCAGAGCGGACATATCCTGTGCGCCGAAAAGCCAGTTGATAAAGGGCATCAGTACATTGTTGACCAGGGATGTGGTGATCTTGCCGAAGGCGGTGGCGATGATCACGCCGATCGCCATATCCAGCACATTGCCACGGGAAATAAATTCGCGGAATTCCTTAAAAAACTTTTTCATAATACTTCTCCTTTTGGTTTACATAATATCCGGAATCGCTCCGGTGAAATACAGTTTATTTTTTCAGTTTCATCAGAAGATCCAGCAGGACCTGCAGATCGTCCTGCCCGTAAAATTCCAGCTCAAAGCGGCCCTTGCGCTTGCCGTTTACGATCCTGACGCCTCTGCCCAGCGTTTTGCTCAGCGCCTTTTCGCACTCAGCCACATAGTTGACCTTCAGGGTCACATCGTTGGTGGCGGGCTTTTTCGGCTCTTTTGCCATATTCTTGCACAAAAGCTCTGCCTGACGGACGGACAGACCCAATGCAGTGATTTTCTGTGCCGCCTCCTTCTGGGCCTTTGGGGTCTTCAGGCTCAGCACGGCTCTGGCGTGACCGGCGGAAAGCTTGCCGGCGCGTACCTGCTCCAGCACCTCCGGGCACAAATTCAGCAATCTCAGGGCGTTTGTTACTGCGGGACGGGATTTTCCCACCTGCTTTGCCGCTTCCTCCTGGGTCAGCCCGTAGCCTTCCATCAGCACCTGATAGCCCAGGGCTTCTTCCACAGGGTTCAGGTCCTGCCGCTGCAGATTTTCGATCAGCGCCAGCTCCATTGTCTTTTTGTCGTCTGCGTCAATGATCACTGCGGGCACTTCCGACAGCTCTGCCAGTCTTGCGGCACGCCAGCGGCGCTCGCCGGCAATGATCTGATAGTAACCGCTGGGGAGTTCCCGAACGGTCAGGGGCTGAATGATGCCGTGGGCGGCAATGGAGTCCGCCAACGCCTGCAGCTCCTCCGGATCGAAATCCTGACGGGGCTGACCGGGGTTGGGCTCTACCTTATGAATGGGAAGGAGCTGATAGGGGCTTTTTCCTGCGGGAGTCTCCTCCGCCCAGTCGCCCATCAGCGCGCCCAGACCCTTACCCAAACCTTTTTGTCCTGCCAATTATATCACCTCATAATCTATGGATTGTTTCACGTGAAACCAAACCTTCTCACCGAGAAGAAGCTGTTAGAGCCTGCTGTTGATCTCTGCCGCCATTTCCCGATAGGCATTTGCGCCCCGGCTGGAACGGTCGTACACCGTTACCGGCAGGCCGTGGCTGGGAGCCTCTGCCAGACGGACATTCCGGGGAATGACCGAGGCAAACACCTTTCCGGGGAAATGCTTGCGGACCTCCTGAGCCACCTGGGTGGAGAAATTGGTACGGCCGTCGAACATAGTCAAGGCGACGCCGAAGATCTCCAGACGGGGATTGATGCGCTTTTTCACCATCCGCAATGTGTTCATCAGGTCGGTCAGACCCTCCAGGGCGTAATATTCGCACTGCACCGGCACCAGAATACTGTCCGCCGCCGCCAGGGCGTTCAGGGTCAGCATTTCCAGAGAGGGCGGGCAGTCGATCAGTATCACATCATAGGCCTCCCGCACAGGGGCAAGGGCCTTTGCCAGCTGTGTGCTGGGTTCGGGCATAGAGATCAGCTCTACTGCCGCACCGGCAAGGTCCGCGGTGGCGGGCAGGACATCTCCGTAGGGGGTGTGGACGATGACCTGCTGAGCAGGCACCTGATTGACCACAGCATCGTATACACTGCTGCGAAGCTTCCGCTTGTCCAGACCCAGACCGGAGGTGGCGTTTGCCTGGGGGTCGAAGTCGCATAAAAGCACTTTCTTACCCAGGTCAGTCAATGCGGCTGTAAGATTGACAGAAGTGGTGGTTTTTCCAACGCCACCCTTCTGATTAACGACGGCAATGATTTTTCCCATAGTAAATCCTTTCAACGGGACGGAAGACCGTCCTCAGCAAATACAATGTCTATTTGTCATTCCGAGACCAGTGCGCACACTGGTCGTGGGAATCTCCTATGTATCGTACTTGGGAGATTGCCACACCAGTGACATCGGTCACTGGTTCGCAATGACACGAATGGAAAGACATTTCCATACAAACAGGACGGAAGACCGTCCTCAGCATATATGTTTCACGTGAAACATTCAGGGCTGCTCGGAAGTGACGATGTTGTAATTCCGTCCGATCACCGGGGGCGTCTCGCTGTTTTGGTATGTATAGATCAGCGCGGCAACACTCAGACCCAGCAAAAGACATACAACTGCCAGCGCAGTGAGCGCCCGGCGGAGCTTCCGCTGCATAGCTGCCAACAATTCTTCCGGCTGGGGCGGCCGCTTACGGGCGGCAGTCTTTACAAATGCCGGGCGGTTGGGCAGAATGACCTTTGCATCTGCATTGATCGGATAGGCATCCATTGTTTTTAAGCAGCTTTCGCAGAAAGACTGCTGGCTGTCTGTCTCTTTTCCACATTTCAGGCAATGCATCCGGGCGAGCTCCTTTCAAAAAACTAAAGCTATTGTACAACATTTTTATTTGTTCGTAAAGAGGAAGGGGAAAAATTCCTCAGAAAATCACAAAAAGTCTTTTCCTTTTCGGAAAATATGTTATAATGGTGGGGAATTTCGAAAAAAGGCAGGAAAACAGTATGAAAAAAAGATGGATAGCCGGATTGCTGGCGTTTATTTATAGTATTTGTATCCTTTGCGGCTGTGGCAAGGCGCCGGAAGAGACCACCGGGTCCACCGCCCAGACCACCCAGGCGACTACCCAGCCAACCACCCGGCCCACCACTGTGCCGGAGGAGACCACCGAACCGGAAAAGCTCTGGGAGGCACCGGATTTTGAGATCGCCTCTGCTTATGCTTTTGTGTACGACAGTGCAACGGACAAGATCATATACCATAAAGGCGACCTGCAGGCGCGCCTTGCGCCCGCCAGCCTGACAAAGATCTATTCTGCCTATGTGGCACTGCAGTGGCTGGAGCCGGAAAGTGTGATCACCGTGGGCGAAGAGGTGACCTTTATCGACCCGGACTCCTCGGTGGCCTATATTTATCAGGGGCAGAAGATCACCGTGGAAATGTGCATCGAGGGAATGCTTCTGCAAAGCGGCAACGATGCGGCCTATATTCTGGCGGTGGCGGCAGGTCGCGCTATCAGCCAAAATCCCGGACTGTCTGCAACCGCCGCCCTGGGGGTGTTTGCCGGGGAAATGAACCGGATCGCCCTGGAAGAAGGGATGGAAAATACCCATTTCTCCAATCCTGACGGCATCGATGCGCCGGGACATTATACCAGTATGGAGGATCTGGTGAAGATCAGCCGGCTGGCACTGAAGGAGCCGCTGATCGCCAAATACGCCTCCACAGTGACAGACGATGTGACCTACGCCAGCGGCGAAACAGCCAGCTGGAAAAACACCAACGAGCTGCTCCACGAGGACTCCCAGTTTTATTGCCCGGAAGCCTTTGGGCTGAAGACCGGCTCTACGGAAAATGCGGGAAAATGCCTGATCTCCGCCATTTATAAGGAAGATGGCTATTTCCTTATCGGCGTGCTTGGCTGCCCGGAAAGTCTGCAAAGATATGCAGATACCTTGCACCTGTACCAGCACTTCACCGGGCAGGAAATTCAGGAGTATGATATAGATCCGGAGGATCAGGCGGCGTAAATGCTTAATGCTTAATGCTTAATGCTTAATGACCTTTCGTAGGGGCGGCAAATCTGCCGCCCGCCAAAGCCCCCTCGTAGAGGAGGGTCATTAGGTTAGTGTCTTTGCGAAACCAGTCCGCAGACTGGTTGTGGCAAACTCCAGTGTATCGATGCCCCGGAGATTGCCACGGGCGTAAACGCCCTCGCAATGACACAGAAGGGGTTAATAAAGAGCTTACGGAGAAATACAATGAAGACAAGGAAAAAAATATTTCGAAGGGTACTTATTGTATGCTTGTGTTTGTGTATACTGGGCGCTGGTGCGTTACTGGGCATCAATGCCATCGTAAAGGGAACCACAGCCGATCAGATCCTCACAGCGGAGGAAGCGGCAGAATTGGAAGGCGTGGACTGCATTCTGGTGCTGGGCTGTGGCGTTCGGGAGGACGGTACCCCCAGCGATATGCTCTATGACCGCTTGCTACGGGGTGTGGAGCTGTATGAAGCAGGGGCCGCACCAAAGCTGTTGATGAGCGGCGACCACGGAAGGGTGGACTACGATGAAGTGGCGGTTATGAAGCAGTTTGCCGTGGACAGGGGCATCCCCTCGGAGGATGTGTTTATGGACCACGCGGGCTTTTCTACTTATGAAAGCCTTTACCGGGCAAAGGCGGTCTTTCAGGCGGATAAGATCCTGATCGTCACCCAGGAATATCACCTGTACCGGGCACTGCATATTGCAAACCGCCTTGGCATAGAGGCCTACGGCGTGGATGGGGCATACCGCACCTATGCCGGACAGTCTGTGCGGGATCTCCGGGAAGTGCTTGCCCGTTGCAAGGACTGGGCAAAATGCATCTTCAAGCCTGAGCCCACCTTTTTGGGCGACGCCATTCCGGTCTCCGGCGACGGCAACCTGACAAACGACTGATAATGCATAGAAAATTTGGGAGGCAGACGGTTTTGATCTGCCTCCCGTATTATTTTGTCGAAAAATGGATATTCCGGTCCTTATTTGCCCAGCATTTTGCGGTATTCTCCCGGCGGCAGGCCTGCGTGCTTTTTGAAAAAGGCGTTGAAATAGTATTCGTTTTCAAAATGCATAAGGGAGCCGATCTGCTTCAGGGACAGACCGGGGTCTGCCAGAAGCGCCTCTATCCGTTTGATGCGCTTTTTGATTATGTACGAACCGGGGGAGACACCTTCGAATTTCTGAAACAGCCGCGTAAGCTGTTTTGTGCTTAAATAGCAGTATGCCGACACATCCGTTACCGTGAGATTTGTTTCGATGTTATCGTCAATATACTGCTTGGCCAGGGTGATGGTGGCGTTTTGGTCCCATCCGGTATGGGTCTCATTTTCCTTGATGCCGCACACACGCAGGGACAGCACAAGATATTCTGTAATAATGTTTTCTATCAGCATACCGGATATTTCTTTTTTCAGCGATGCCTCTTTTGCAAGAAATTCCAGATCGCTTTCCATTCGCGGGGATGCGGTGCCGAACAGACAGCCGTGGCTTTCGTCCGGATGCTTATTAAAGGTAATGGAAAATTTTTCCGTTTGGGATGCGGAACGGACAACGGTATGGGGCACATTGGGACAGATGATCAGAAAATCACCCTGCTCCAGCTTGTAGAAGATGCCGTCCACCTCATATTCCTGATAGCCCTCCAGGATGATGTGCATTTCAAAGCCTGTGTGATGATGTCTCTTTTTTGTAATACTGCTGTGATCCCGGTCGATGGATAATTTTTTTAAGTAGCAATTCTGCACCCCAAAACGGCTTAAACTGCTTACAGTATCCCCGTCCGGCTGTTTGTACAAAATTCGCATAAGCACCCCTCCCTATACAGGGATTATAGCAGAGACATCCGCAAAAGGCAATGCAGATGTCCGAAAATTATAAAATCGTGTCTGCACAGCCGATTGTTATATATCCGGAAAACATTTATAATTTAGGAAAAGGAGGCAGCATAATGGAAATTTTAACAACAATGATCACGCCTTACAAGGCGGACGGCAGTGTGGATTTTGAAACCGCTGAAAAATATGTGGACTGGTACTACCAAAACGGGCTGGACGGCATTTTTGCCGTGTGTCAGTCCAGCGAGATCTTCTACCTGACCCTTCAGGAGCGGGTGGAGCTCAACCGCAGGGTTTACGATCGGGCAAAGGCGCTGGACAAGAACTTTTTGGTGGTGTCCTCCGGTCACGTTTCCGACTCTTTGGAGGAACAGGCACGGGAGCTCAATGCCATTTATGACTCCGGCACCGATGCCCTGATCCTGATCACCAACCGCCTGGATATCCATAACGAAGGGGACGATGTGTTCATCGCCAACGCAGAAAAGCTGCTGGAAAAGCTTCCCAAGGATGCCAAGCTGGGTCTTTACGAATGCCCCCATCCCTACAAGCGGCTGGTCACCCCCAAGATTTTGGACTGGTGCCTGTCCACCGGCAGATTTTATTATATGAAGGACACCTGCTGTGATGCGGCAGTGATGAAGGAACGCTCCCGGCAGCTGAAGGGCAGTCACTTCAAGCTGCTCAACGCCAACTGCCAGACCCTTCTGGAGTCTATGCGCAACGGCGCAGACGGATACTGCGGCATTATGTGCAACTTCCATCCCAGACTGTACGCCTGGCTGGGAAAAAATTATAAAAGCGAAAAGGCGGACCTTGTCCAGTCGGTGACCGGCACCTTTGGCTTTACGGAGGTGGGGCTTCCCTACCCGCTGACTGCCAAATACCATATGAACCTGTGCGGACTGGAAACGCAGAATATCGCCCGAAACCGTCAGTCCCGGGAGCTGACCGACTACGCAAAAAGCTGTATGGAGCAGATGAAGCTGGCAACGGATGCGCTGGAAGCGAAGCTTGAAAAGGAATAAATCTATGAAAATTCTTGTAATCGGAAGCGCGAACGGGGATATGGTGATCACCACGGATAAAATGCCCGCATTGGGAGAAACGGTGCAGGGGAGGGATTTCGGCATAAATGCCGGAGGAAAGGGCCTGAATCAGGCGGTCGCCATTGCGAAGCTGGGCGGCGATGTTTCCTTTTTGGGATTGGTAGGCAAGGATGCCAGCGGCAAAATGCTTACCGATACGATGTCTGCCTACGGCGTCCGTTTTATGGGCAAGGCCCTGGATGACTGTACCACCGGAATTGCGGTGATCACCGTTGTGGGCGCGGATAATTTTATTGTTCTGGACGCAGGCGCCAACGGCAAAATGACGCCGGAATTTATAGAAGAAAATGCGGAGCTTCTGGACGCGGCGGATTATATTGTTCTGCAGCTGGAAATTCCCCTGGAAACCATCCGCAAGATCTGCCGGATGGCAAAGGCGCGGAATGCAACGGTCATCTTAAATCCGGCGCCCTACAAGCAGCTGCCGGAAGAAATTTACACTCTGGTGGATTACCTGATCCCCAACGAATATGAAGCCTGCGACCTGACGGGCATTATGCCCGACAGCCGGGAGAACTGCATCGCGGCAGTCAGGCGACTGCAGGCGCTGGGCACGCCCAACATTATTATTACCCTTGGGGCACAGGGGTGTGTTTACAACCGGGGGGAGGATATCCTTTTCTGTCCCGCCCAAAAGACGGCGGCGGTGGATACCACTTCTGCCGGAGACAGCTTTATCGGCGCACTGACCGTAAAGCTTTCGGAGGGCGCCGATATGTCTGAGGCAATTTGCTTCGCCACCAAGGTCGCGGCAATTACCGTCAGCCGCAAGGGCGCCGCAAGATCCATTCCCTACAGAACGGAAATCTCATAAAAGAGGGTGAAGCTATGAACGCGATCGCACAGCAGCATACGGTTATCAAACGGTCCCAATTCCCCAATAAGGATTTTTTATACACGCCGTCCGTACTGCGCCTTCCCAACGGCAGACTTCTGGTCAGCCTGGACATCAGCGATCAGCGGGGCGAGATCTACGCCTCGGACGACGGGGGAAACACCTGGACCCTGAAGGGCACCGGGGAATTTACCCACGCAAGGCTGTTTGCCGATGGGGATACGGTGTATCTGATCGGCCACAAGGGGCCCCTTGTGAGCTTCGTCTCCTACGATAACGGAGAAAGCTGGAGCGACAAAAGGGTCCTGGCCCAGGGGCAGTGGCATCAATCCGCCACCAGCGTCTGCTATAAAAACGGATACATCTATCTGGTTATGGAATGTAAGATGCAGGAGGATTTTCCCTATTGGTGCCCCAGCATTCTGGCACCTGTGGTGATGCGGGGAAAATTGGGAACGGACCTGACGAAACGGGAAAACTGGCTGTTTTCCCAGCGGGTCGCATTTCGGGACTGGATCCCGGATGCAAATATGCTGGAATGGTTTGGCGTGCCCTTTTTTGACTCGCCCCTGAATCACAGGGATAAAAAATTTGTTTCTGCAACGGATTACAGAAGGCTGGATAAAAAAGACCAAAAGGACTTTACCACCCATCCCATCGGCTGGCTGGAAACCAACCTGGTGGAGATCACGGATCCCAGCCATTATTGGTATGACCCCGAAGGCAAAACACTGATGCTGTTTATGCGCGCCCACACCGGCGGAAGCGGCTACTGCTGTGTAGCCAAAGCGGTGGATGACGGGGATGCCATCCGCATAGAGCCGGTAACCAATCCCTCCGGGAAAAAGGTGCTGTTTTTACCGATGCCCGGCGGGCAGATGAAATTCTATGTAAAATACGATTCCCAGACAAAGCTGTACTGGCTGCTGTCTACCCAGGCGACGGATTCGATGTGCCGGGTGGAGCTTTTGGATGAGGAGCGGTACAACATTCCCTGCGACGAGCGGGACCGGCTGACCCTGCATTTTTCCAAAAATATGGTCGACTGGGTCTTTGCAGGTCTGGTGTGCAAGGGAGAGTCCCCCAAGCAGTCCAGGCATTACGGCAGTATGGATATTGACGGGGAGGATCTGGTGATCGTCAGCCGCTCCGGGGATGCAGACTGCGCCAGTGCCCACAACGGAAATATGATCACCTTCCACCGGATAAAAAACTTCAGACAGCTGATTTATTAAAGGCAAGCAGTATTTTTGTTGACAAAACAAGGGTTTTGTGATAAAATTCTATTAGATAATTACTAATATTAACTAATAAATTCACACCCTACAGGAAAAAGGAGCAAAAATATGGCTTATACAATAGAACCGAAGATCGGGGAAGGCTATGATGTGATCGTCTGCGGCGGCGGCACGGCAGGCTGTGCGGCGGCTCTGGCAGCGGCAAGAGGCGGCGCAAAGACACTGCTGATCGAGCGGAGCTTTTCCGTTGGCGGTATGCTTACTATCGGCAACGCCGGCATTACCAAGATCACCAAGCATTATAAGGACCACGAGGACTACCGCACCAAGGTCACTGCCCGGCTGAAGGACCACGCGGAAGAGGTGCAGGTGGCGGGCGGTATTGTAAAGGAATACTGCCACAGAATGATGGAAAACGCAGATGCCATCGGTACCGACGGTCAGGTGGGCGCTTACATCTTCTCCGACCGCTACGGCTCCCAGTTTACAATGATGGATATGCTGGAGGAAGCGGGCGTGCAGGTGCTGTACGACACCAGGGTCTGCGGCGCAAAAATGGAAGGTAATACCGTCACCGGCGTGCTGGTGTTCAATAAAAGCGGCTTTGTGGAGCATTCGGCAAAGCAGGTGATCGACACCACCGGCGACGGAGATGTGGCGGTCTTTGCCGGTGCAGAATATTCCTGCGGCGTTACCGAGGAAGACCTGGCAGAGGGCGGCGGTCAGATCTTGGGTCAGGTGACCAAGACCGGCTCTATGTACCGGGTCCGGGGCATCGACTTTCAAAAGTTCCTTGCCTTCCTGAAAGCGCATCCGGAGTATTTTGCAGTTCAGAGATTTGGCATTATGTCTCTGGAGGATGTGGAGAAGGCACTCCAAAAGGGCGAAATGGCCGTGTTCAGCGTGCGTATCTTCAATCCCGATGGCTCTCAGCTGGTTGGTATTCAGGTCTATAATGCTCCTGCCGGCGACGAAGCAATCCTTTTGAACTTTGACCAGACGGTGGAAGTAAGCGGTCTGGATGCAATGGCGGTGAGCAACGGACAGCATAAGCTTTTCAAGCAGATCCGCAACAATCTGGAAGTGCTGAAGGCCACACTGCCCGGTTTTGAAAATGCCCGTTTTTCCCACATTCCCGACATCGGCATCCGGGAAACAAGACGCATTAAAGGCGACTACACCCTCACCGGTATGGACCTGTTTGAAGGTGTGGATTTTCCCGACTCTATCGGCTGCGGCGGACACCCGGCAGATGCCAAGCATTTGCGGGAGGATGTGGAAAATTTCAAGTACGAAAATTGGCTGTTCCATATGCCCTACCGCATTATGCTCCCCAAGGGCATTGAGAATCTGCTGGTGGCAGGACGGTGCGTTTCCTCCACCCGCCTGGCCTATGCCTGCATCCGTCCCACGGTGCAGTGTATGGTCCTGGGCGAGGCTGCGGGTACGGCTGCGGCAATTGCGGTGCAGGACAATGTGACTGCAAGAGAAGTGGATGTGCAGAAGCTGAGAAGCACACTGGTGGAAAATGGCGCAATTGTGTAAATAGAGGTAAGAAAATGAAGTTTTTAATTATGACGGATATTGAGGGCGTCACCGGCGTTACCACCTACCGGCAGGCAGAAAACAGCCAGCTGGGCAGGGATATGCTGATGCACGACCTGCTTTCTGTGATAGAAGGCATCCGCTCTGAAGAAAATCACGACATCGTGGTGTACGATATGCACACCGACGGACGGAACATCGATATGACCCGGCTTCCGGAGGATGTGCCGGTGGTAATGGGCAAGCCCATTAACGGCAAAATTTACCGGGGACTGGGCGGGGACTATGACGGCCTGTTTATGGTAGGCCTTCACGCAATGTCCCGTGAGCCCGGCGCAATGCTGGCCCATTCCTATCTGATCGAGTACGATGCCATACATATTAACGGCGAGCTGGTGGGCGAGATCGGCGTGGAACGGGCGCTGGCAGGCCAGCAGGGCTTCCCTCTGGTATTCGTATCCGGTGACGATATGGGCTGCCGGGAGGCAAAAGATCTGGACAGCAGGATCGTCACAGCAGTGGTGAAAAGATCTTTGGACGAAGCACAGGCGCTGTGCTATCCTCCGGCAAAGACAGGAAAGCTCTTGAAGGAGGCCGCCGCAGAGGCAGTGCGAAAGGCAAAGAGCATCGCTCCCAAGGAGCTGGGTGAGAATGTGACAGTCCGTGTGAAATTCTCCCGGTGCCGGTATTTGGAGAATATGAAGAAACTTCACCCGGAGATCTTTATCGGCGAGGACACAGTGGAGATCACCGGCAATGAGGGCCTGCTGGAATGCTGGTCCCGCTACTTAAATATGGAAAAAGAGATGGTGCAGTATGTGTAAGCTGGATGAAGTGATACTGGGCATCAACCATCAATTTATTTACCAGGAAGCAATGACCGACGGAAATGCCCACACAAAGACCCTGGGCATTTTGGCGGAAAATCCCGAAGTGGATGCCCTGGACTGCTGGGTTTGGGCAAGCCACAGCAAGGAGGAGCTTGCTGTCCTGAAAAATTGCGGAAAATACATCAATTACAATATCGGCGACAGAATTGGGGAAGTGCCTGTATTTCCCGCAACTGCGGACCGAAAAGAGCGCGGTTACGCCCTGGACATCTTAAAACGGGAAACGGAATTTGCGGTGGAGTCCGGCGCGAAGAAGATCATCTTCGGCAGCGGACGGGATGTATTGGAAAACCGGGAGGATGCCAAAAAGCGGTTTGAAGAATTTGTGCTTTTGTGGTCGGAATTTATCCCCAGGGATATTTGGCTGACCCTGGAGCCTACCGACCGGGATGTGGATAAGCATTTCCTGTACGGCAGTATGGAGGAAACGGTGCAGACCGTTGAAAACATCCGAAACGCAGGAATGCACAATATGGGTATTTTGCTGGATATGGGTCACATTCCCATTATGCACGAGACCTTGGAAAGTGCCGCCACAACCGGCGGGAGCTGTCTGGAGCATATCCATCTGGGCAACTGTGTCCTGAAGGATAAAAACCACCCCTTCTATGGGGATAAGCACCCCTGCTGGGGCTTTGCCGGCGGCGAATACGACGAAACCGACGGCGAAATTTTCTTAAAACACCTGAAAAATGCAGGTTATTTTACAAGAGGAAACCAAAGAACCGTATCCTTTGAGATGCGTCCCCTTACGGGAAAGACACCGGAGCAAACCATATCATATTTAGTCAGCTGGTTCAAACAAACATATTGACGGGTTGAACCATTATGGGAGGAGACTTTTATGAAAAACCTTAAGAGATTGACAGCATTGCTTCTGATGCTGTGCACTCTGTGCTCGTTCGTGGTGCCTGCAACCTTCGCAGAGGAGGAAGCCGCAACCATCACCTACGACTTTAAGCTTTATAACAATGAAGCGCTGTTGGCTGTCAGCACGGCTGTTGCCGACGCCAACACCAACCCCTATTCCACCAAATACGACGGAACCAACCGCCTGTTTCAGTGGATGTTCGCAAATTACGGCACAGCTGCCCTGAACTGGAATGTGGAGGACTCGCAGGGTCGCAGTACCAACGAGGGCAGCTATGAGCTGCGCAGTAAGAATTTTGAATTCCGGGGCAGCGGCAACCAGGGCCTGCGCCTGTGGCTGACCGATGTAGAAGGTCAGTATGGCGCAGTGCGTATTAAAGTGCCTGAGTCCGGTACTTATGAAGTTACCTTGAACTGTGGTAATAGTGCATCTCCCTTCAAGGGCTTGGATGTTTATGTATTCCCCGCAACCACTCAGTGTACCAAGGCAACGGTTATGCACAAGCCCTATTCGGCAACCGATGATGTGGCAACCGAAAATCAGATCGCAACATATTTGACTGATGCCAATAAGCTGGGCACTGCATCCGGTATGACCTGCAGTCTGGGCGAAAAGGCCTTCCCTGCTGCCGGCGATTACATTGTGGTATTTCAGGTGGGCGCATCCGGCATCGGCAGTGAGTATGCCTACTTAAGCGATATGACCCTTACAAAGACAGGGGATGCGGCTCCGGAAACCACCGATGCTTCCACCGAAGCCACTGTCAGCGGCTTGCAGGAGCAGGTTTACGATTTTAAGCTTTATAACTATGAAGCGCTCAGCGGCATCAGCGGTGCCAATAAAACTGCCAACGATAAATATAACGGAACGAACACTGTTCACGAATGGATTTTTGAAAATTACGGCACCAACATCAACTGGGGCATTGAGGACGCCATCGGTTATCCCAGCAATATGGCAAACTACGATCTGCGCAGTAAGAACTTTGAAATCCGCGGTTCTGCGGATCAGGGTATGCGTCTGCGGCTGACCGATACCCCCGGTAATTATGCGGCTTTCCGTATTTATGTGCCTGTGGCGGGTGTGTACGATGTGATTGTAGACGGCAGCTACAGTACCTATCTGGCGGACAATCTGGATACTTATATTTTCCCCGCGACCACTGCCTTTACCGAGGCAACGGTTATGCACGATCCTTATACGGACAGCGATACTGTGGCGGCAGAAAATCAGATCTCCACCTACTTGACAGCGGCCAACAAGATCGGCACTGTCCATACCACCAAAACCGATATGACCTGCAGCCTGGGTCAGTGGGACTTTACCACCGCAGGAGATCATATCGTTGTTTTCCAGGTGAGCCAGGAGAGCCTGCCCGGTGAAAATGCTTATGTATGCCTGGGTAAGCTGACCCTGGCACCTGCTTCCGCGGAGGAAGGACCCACCACCGAGGCAACCTCCGAGGCAACCACAGAAGCTACCACCGAAGAAACCACCGTTCCTTCCGTGGAAGACAAAGAAGGCTTCTACAATCTGGCGCTTTACAACAATAAAGCCTTTGCACCCACCTTCCAAAAGGGCGGCGCATTCCAGGATCTGGACTACACAAAAGCCTGCTATGAATGTAAAAAGCCCTTGCTGGAATGCTTTGAGGAAAAGTATGCAAAGGGCGAGCTGAACTGGCAGCTTGAGGGTATGAGCTTTGCCCAGCTGCGGTTTATGGCCGCCTCCGATCAGGGCATCCGCCTGCGCTACAATGCAGGCACAACAGAGGAAGGCACCGGCAACTGGGTGGCGTTACGCCTGAATGTGAAAAATGCCGGCGAATATACCGTTTCCGTAGGCAAGCTCTTTGCACAGGCCACCACCGCCGAGCTGTATATTTTCCCTGCAGCAGAAGGCGCTATGGACGAAGCTGCCCTGACTGCGGGTATGGTGGCGGAAAATCTGGCAGGTGCTTTGCAGATGGGCAAGAACGATGCCTCTGCCAAGGCAGGTCAGTGGAATTTTGCGACTGCCGGGGAGTATATCTTCCTGCTCAAGTGCACAGGCACCACCGAGCGCCTGTACTTAAGCAGTATTGAACTCAACGAAATACCTGCAGATCAGCCCATCGCCCCCAAGACAGAGAATATTTACGATTTCGATATGGCATCCGGGGACGCCGGCTTCCTGGGCACCGGTCTGACCGGCCGTTACAATAACGATGCCGCTGTCCGTGCCTATATGGTGCTGGAGCAGCTGTACAGTGAAGGCAAGCTGCAGTGGAAGTACGAGAATGTCAGCCCGGATGCACCCCTCGCTGCTTTCAAGTTTGAGGAAGGCAGACTGCGCTATAAGCAGTCCACCAATGTGCGGGAGCTTGACAACCAGTGGTACGCCTTCCGCATCAAAAACCCCGGCACCGGCACCTATGATATCCGCCTGACAAGCGACGATAAGAGCAAGGTGGTCGCCAATGTTTATATGATCCCGGCAAATACCGGCATCCAGATGACCGAAAGCCAGATCCAGGCCGGTATGACCGAAGAAAACCGGCTGGTCAAGGGCGCGATCATTGACGGTGAGGGCACCTTCTACTTAGGCGAATATACCTTCGGAATGAAGGAAGAATATGTGCTGGTATTTGAATTTACCAAGGGCACCCTTCTGTACCTGAATAACATCCGTATGACTTTGGATGACACCGTTGCCGACGGCACTGTGAAAACTGAAAAGGTCATTAACGGCACAGTCTATAACTTCGCACTGGCAGACTCTCTGGACGGCTATCTGTCCAAGTCCAAGTACACCCTGACCGAGGCAAAGGCAGATATGCAGAGCCTTTGGCGCAGCGGCAAGATCAACTGGCGGTATGAGGACGCCTGTGACTACCTGTCCACAGTGGACGGCAGTGACCTGATCCGCTTCTATCGGGATACAGGTATGCGCATCTACAACCAGTCGGACAACTGGAGCGCCTACCGCATTAAGAGCCCCGGCAGCGGCACCTTCACCCTGAGCCTGGAGCATATGCTTCAGTACAGCAGCGGCACTGTAGCCGTTTACATCCTGCCCGGCGACACGGAAAATGTGGAAAAGGCAATGGACCCGAAAAACCGGGTGGGCAAGGTGACGATGTACAACGATGGCAATGCCACAGAAAAAGAAAGCGGCGTCACCAGCTTTGTGGGCTATTGGGACTTTGAGGCAGGCAAGGAATACATTGTGGTATTGGAAGCCTACGAAGCCTCTCCCTATAAGACCATTTCCTGCTACATCGATGTCTCAAAGCTGATCGCAGAGCGGGGCAGGATCGATTATCAGAAGGCTGAGGAAGAAAAGTCCGTAAAGCCGGTTACCATTACCGAGCACACCATCCCCATTGCAGATGCCCTGCACTCCTCCATCGTCACGGAGATCTACGGTCACGACTATTTCTTCCTGGCGACGGAAGGCGGCGTTGTGCTGGTCTATGACCTGGATACCGCCCAGCTGGCGGACACCATTTCCACCGGCTATTCCCGTGCCTATCAAATGGAAATGGATCAGGACGGCATTATCTGGATCGCCGGCAGCTCCAAGTATCTCGTTCGTTACGATCCCTATACCCAGCAGACCCACAGGACCCCCAACTTCAAGCAGTCGGGTATGGTGGGCAGCGGCTGTCACGCTATCTGCCCCACACCGGACGGAAAGATTTGGTTTGTGACCTTTGGCGGCGATTTTGGCTATTATAACTACGAGCGGGACGAATATACCGTTCTGGAAGTGATTGAGGAAGGCGCCCATCCCTCCGGTATGCTCTATTTGGATGGCTACCTGTATTTCAACGGCAACAATAACGCCGGCCAGTGGATTCTGAAATACGATGCCCAAACCGGAAAGAGAGTGGCTTCTCTGGACATTACTGCCGAGATGGAAACAACCACCAGCGGTTACTTAAACAATATGTGCATTTTGGGTGACGGCGAAATGATCGTTGGCGGCACTACCGGTGCATTTGAAACATTCCTCGCCTTCAATCCGGAAACAATGGAGCTGATCACCGATCACGGTATGTTTGCCGGTATCAATATGGGTGTAACAGAGATTATTGACGGCAAGCAGTACTTTGTGGTAGGCGGTCTGGGCCTTTACGAGTACGATGTGGAGACTAAGCAGTTTAGTAAGACTCCCGGCTTCGGCACTACCGGCATCGGCTTTAAGAGCGAGGCATCCAGTCTGGTTACTCTGGACGGTGAAGAATATCTGTTCACCTATACCGGCAGTGGCGGTCACCCCAGAATGTTTAACCTGTCTACAAAGGAAATTAAGAGCTGGGAAACTCTGGTAACCCACTCTAACGGCGCATCCAACATCCACAGCCTGACACTGGGCGAAGCAGGGGATGACCGCCTCTACATCGGCGGCTACAATACACCCCAGTATGCCATCTATGACATCAAAGAAGGCAAGATCGTAAACTACATCGAAACCGGCGGACAGGGCGACAGCGGTCTGTGGTACGAGGGTCGGTTCTACACCGGCAACTATTCCTCCACCACCATTAACGAGATCCCCGTAGAGGAAGAAATGCCCTATCCCGCTGAAAACGAAATCACCCAGCGGGTGAAGCTGGATCACGAGGTAACCAAGCAGAAGCGTATCCACACCCTGGCATCCGGCGACGGCTATGTGTTCGCAGGATCTATTCCCGATACCGGCTACTACGGCGGCTCTATCGTGGTGTATAACACCAAAAACGGTAAGTGGTACTATGACCGGGAAGCAGTAAAGGATCTGTCAGTCACCAAGGTGGCATACTCCGACAAGGTGCTTTATGCCGCAACTAGTACCGAACCCGGCACCAATACCACGATCCCCAAGCCGGAAGGTCTTTCCGCTATGATCGTTGCCTACGATTATGAAAACAAACAGGCTTTGGGAAATCTGGATCTTCGTGAGCATATCAGCGGTATGCCTGCAGAAATCGAGTTTATCCCCGGTCTGGAGGTTGATCCGGTGGTAGAAGGAAGACTGTGGGGCGTTGTGTCTGAGACACTGTTCTGCTTCACCTTCGATAAGGAAACCGGAAAATTCCATGTGCAGGAAGTCTATTCCTTCTCTAAGACCACATTCGTCACCAGCTCCAGCAGAACCTGGTGGAACAGAGCAATCCTGTTCGATACGGAAAACAATTACCTGTACTTCTCCTTCGATACCAACGGCGGCTTCCAGCGCATTGAGATCGCGGACTGGAATGCACCTGTGGGTCAGCTGAAGGTTGCAAGCACCAATCGCTTAATGGGCGACACACCGGTCCATTACACTATGGGCTCCGATGGCGAAATTTACTACGGCAGCAGCGAAAAGCTGATGATGCTTCCTCTAAATATTACCGACGCGGATTGGGCAATTGCAGAAGCCGTTGACAAGATGATCACTTCCTTGGGTGAGATCACCCTGGAAAAGGAAGCAGATGTTAAGTCTGCCCGGTCTGCTTATGAAAACCTGAGCTGGCGTTATAAGGCACTGGTTCAGAACCTGGATCTGCTGAAGGAAGCAGAAACGGATCTTCTGGAGTGCAAGATCGACACCATTGTGGTGGATGATGTAACGGCAGATACCCTGCCGGAGCTACAGGTGTATGTAGACGAATACAAGGGTATGACCACCCGCTACCAGAACTATGTAAAGAACTACGAGCATCTGATGGAGGGCTATAACAAGGCCAGCGAATTAAATGATGAGCGGGTGGCAAAGGCACTGCAGGCGCGCATCGATGCCCTGAAGTCCAAATTCCCCCTGACCCTGGGTGAGGAAGAGGAGGTAAAGGCGATCCGTGCCGATTACGACGCCCTGACCGGTCCTCAGAGAATGCGCATCGACCTGACCGTTCTGGAAGAAGCGGAAGCCCAGATCAAGGCCTTGAGACAGGAGCTGGTAAAGCGGGCAGAGGAGCTGATCCAGGCCATTCCCGATGAGATCACACTGGATGCCGAGCCTGCCATCGTGGCGGCGCGGGAAGTGGTGGAAAAGCTTTACACCAACGAGCTCAAGCAGATCTCCTACGCCAAGTTCGATAAGGCAGACGGCGAGCTGAGAAGCCTGAAAAATGCAGTTGCGGCGGCGGAAGATGTGGACGCCCTGATCGATGCCATCGGCATCGTCACCCTGGGGGACAAGGACCGCATCGCAGAAGCAAGAAAAGCCTACGATGCCCTCAATAAGACCGCAAAGGAATTTGTGGAGAAGGAAAATAAGCTCCTTAGAGCCGAATTTATCCTGAAGGCATTGCAGTCCTGGGGCATCCCGGCGATCGTGGTCGCAGATTTGGGCATAATCGCCCTGATCTTCCGCAAAAAGCTCTTCAAGGGCAAGAAAAAGGAAGAAGTGGAAAATTAAAACCGTAGGGGACGACGACCCCGGCGTCCCGTTGCCAGCCCCATCTGTAGGGGCACTGCCCTGCCCGTTTGGAAATTGGAAATTTCCAAATAAACGCCTGCGGCGATGTGCTTTTGCCCCGCAAAAGCACCGGGAGGGTCAATGACCCTCCCCTACGAGGGGAGGCTTTGGCAGGCGGCAGATTGCCGCCCCTACGAAATGACCATTCCCATTATTGCACAGGCCTGTCAGAACCTGTTGCAATCTCCTCATTAATTGTAGGGCGGGGGCTCGCTCCCGCCACTACAAACCCACCCCAATACCTGTAAATCCGTAGTGTGGGGGCTTGCTTCCACCACTGCAAAAAATAAGAAACGAGGTATATCTATGTTCAAAAAACTTACAGCCGCACTGCTGGCAATGGTGTGTTGCTTCGGCTTGCTGGCAGGCTGTGGCGACACAGACAAGGACACAGACTTCAACCCGGCGCTGGACAGCTATGTTGCGCCCGATCTAAGTGGTGTTACACTGGAAGTCTACTCTACCAACAACCAGGACCTGGAGGTGGAGGACTGCTGGCTGGCAGGCAAGATCGAGGAAAAGCTGGGCGCGTCCATCCAGTTCGTTGAGCTGGATAGCTGGAACGAGCAGTATCTGCCTATGATGGCAGAAGGCAACCCCCCGGATCTGACCTTCCACAACACCTATCAGGATGTGTACTTCTCCTTCGGTGAGGACGGTGCCTATGTAAACCTGATGAACTATCTGGATATTATGCCCAATGTAAAGGCATACATCGAGGACCCGGACCACGTAGACATCGTCAAGCGTTTTACCTCCGAGGACGGCTCTTTGTACTTCCTGCCCGTTTACGTCGAGGCACAGCACGACCCCTATGTGTTCCTGTACCGGAAGGACATCTTTGAAGCAAACGACCTAACCTTCCCCACCAATCAGGAGGAATTTGTCGATTGCCTGCGCAAGCTCAAGGAGCTGTATCCTGACAGCTATCCCTTTGTAATGCGTCAGATGACCGGCAATATGCACTCCGTCCAGAGCTTTGCCCACCTGTGGGGCGCCAGCCATGTGAATGTGGGTATTGCAAACACCATCTTTACCCAGGACGCAAACGGCAGCTTCTTCAGCGCACAGCTCAGCGACGCCTACAAGGAAATGGCACAGTTCTTCAATATGCTGACCCAGGAGGGTCTGATGCATCCTTCCTGTGCGACCATCGATACCCCCACCTGGTATGAAAGCTTCGCCAGCGGCACCTCCTTCATCTCCTTCGACAAGACCGACCGTATCCCCGCCATCAACAAGACCGGTAAGTCCCTGGACGAGAGCTTTGAGATCTCCGCAAGCGACCCCTTCAACTTCGGCACTTATGCAGAAACTGCGGAAGAAGTGACCACCTCCTTTGCTCTGGGCATCGGCGGCGGCTACAGTATGTGGTACGCAGTTGGTAACAACAAGAACAAGGAAAACACCTTGGCATATCTGGACTGGATGTGCTCTGAGGAAGCTCAGATTATGTCCAACTGGGGCATTGAAGGCGAAAGCTACACCATCGACGAAAACGGCAACAAGCAGTTTATCCAGGCCTTCCTGGATGAGCACGGCGGTATTCAGAACGCAGGTCTGTACACCCCCACAATGACCATCACCCGTAAGATCGATGCTTATAAGGCGGCACAGACAGAGAATGAAGCCGCTTGCCTGGCAATGGGTCTTAAGTATGTGGAAAAGGGTGCGCCCCAGCACCTGGTGGAGTATACAGAGGACGAGCAGTTCATCTATGACACCTATGCCACCGCTCTGTATAACTACCTGCAGGCTGAATGGCTGAAGTTCTATCTGGGCAAGCGCGACTTCTCCGAGTGGGACAGCGTTCTGGAAACCCTGAAGAGCAAGTACCACTATGACGATCTGATGAAGATCCACGAGGACGCCCTGGCAAGAACCCTGGAAGCAAACGTAAATGGATAATCTGTAGGGGACGGTTTCCTGTCCCGCCACCCCCAAAAAAATGTAGGGGACGGGTCTCCCGTCCCGCCACCCACCCCCATTCGGGAGGGTCATTAAGTTAGTGTCTTTGCGAAACCAGTCCGCAGACTGGTTGTGGCAAACTCCAGCGTATCGATACCCCGGAGATTGCCACGGGCGTAAACGCCCTCGCAATGACACGGAAGTATGGTAGCCGTTCGGGACGGGTATCCCGTCCTGTTATCAACCCCATCTGTAGGGGACGACGACCCCGGCGTCCCGTTGATTAATGCTTAATGCTTAATGATTTTTTCGAGGGTATCGTACCTGCCTTGCCTCCCTCTTTAAGGGAGGGGGCAATCTTCCATTTACAAATGCACAAACCGATATCGAGGAAAAAACGATGAAAATTTTAATTGGATGGAATTTTAGACGGGATTCCTTTTTGACAAAGGAAAACCTGGAACGTTTGGAAAGCCTGGGCGAAGTGGTTTACCTTCCAGACAGACAGTCAAAGCGCATAGAGCCGGAAATGCTCCGGGAGGCGCTGGTGGATGTGGATGTACTGGTATGTGCCTGGGGCGTCTGCAGACTGGACGAATATGTCCTTGAGAAGGCCAACAAGCTGAAGCTGGTTGCCTATGCCGCCGGTTCGGTTGCCGGTGTGGTCAGCGATGCTATGTATGCCAAGGGCATCCGGATCGTCTCCGGCAACGAGGGCTTCGCCCGCGTGGTCGCAGAGGCCACTGTGGCGCAGATGATGTACTGCCTGCGCAGGTACGCCGAGACGGATATGCGGGTGTGCACCTGGCAGGATACCGCCAATGAGTTTTTGACCGAATCCCTGTGGGATCAGCGCATTGGCATCGTGGGCTACGGCGCAACCAGCCGAAACCTGATCCATATGCTCAAGCTCTTTAACGCAAAGATCAAGCTGTTCTCCCGGCATATGACCGAGGAGCAGGCAAAGGAGCTGGGAGTACAGAAGGCAGATCTGGAGGAGATCTTCTCCACCTGCCGTGTCATTTCTCTCAACACCTCCAGGACGCCCCAGAACCACCATCTGGTAAACGACGGGCTTCTGAGCCTGATGGAGCAGGATGCCCTTTTGGTAAATACTGCCCGCGGCGCGCTGATCGATGAAGAAGCGCTGGCAAAGCATTTGCACAGCGGCCATATCCGCGCGGCGCTGGATGTTTATGAGAAGGAGCCTCTGGGAAAGGAAAGCCCCCTGTGGGATGTGCCTGCAAGCCGCCTGTTTATGCTGCCCCATATGGCAGGTCCTACCCCGGACCAGCGACCCGCCTGTGCACGGCTGGTGATCGAGGACATTGCCCGCTTCCAGAAGGGTGAGCCTCTGCAAAATGAGATCGCACCTTCCCGCGCCAGCACGATGACGCATTAAAACTGTCCAAAAGAGGACACGGTTGGAAAAATATGGCATTTTCCTACAAACCTCCATTTGGTATAATGGTATTAAGTGGAACACCATAGCAAATTACCCCTGTAATCTTCACCTATCTGCGAAATAGGTGGAAATATAAATACCCCGCACCGGCGGTCCGGTGCAGAAAAATATTTTATGTTCAGGAGGAAAAACTATGAAGACAAACTTCAAACGCCTGTTTGCACTGGTTCTTACACTGTGCATGCTGGCATCTCTGATGGTTCCCGTCGTATTCGCAGAAGACGAAGCCGTCGAAGCTCCCGCAGCCTCTGCAAGCGTTGCAGAGACTTATCCCATCCGTCTGGTGGATATGTCCAATCCCGACTATACTACCGCTACTGCACCCAGCTCTTGGTTCAAGGGCTCCAGTGGCTGGAAGAACATTGCTATGTCTTCCACTTCTGTTTCCGGCAATCTGGATACCTGGTATGCTGCCGGCGATCTGAACTGGCGCTACATTGGCACCAGCGACAGCAAGTATTACTACTATCCCAATGTGATGATGCAGCCCCGTCTGTCCGACAAGGACACTTGGGCAGCTCTGCAGATCCGCGTTTCTGAGGATGGCCGTTATGCTTTGAACCTGCACACCGACAAGACTGCAGATGATGAGACTGAGGTTTCCGCATGGACCAATACAGTCACCCAGTGGAAGGGCGATGTTACCGCTTACATCTTCTCTCTGGCTGACTACAATGCAGCCATTGCCGCAGGCGCAGAAGTAAATGCTGCAGTGGAAAGCCTGATGACCGAGGAGAACTGCGTTGGCACCCAGTCTCTGGCTGCTGACGAGACCGATGTTACCTTCAATAAGGTCACAATGGAAGCAGGCGAGTATGTGGTGGTTTATTCCGCATCTGCGCAGATCTACTGCATCAGCGAAATGACCCTGCTGGAGGATGCTGCCGACGCAGCAATGTACGAGTACGAGCAGGTGGTTACTTATCCCATCCAGTTCGCTGATCCCACTGTGGCAGCTGCAGATTGGGCATCCGGCAGCCTGGAAGCACAGCTGAGAAACAACGATGGCTACACCAATAAGAAGATCTCTGCTATCAGCACTTATATCAGCAATGCCTATGACGCAGGCGAGCTGAACTGGAAGTATCTGGCTGAGGATGCTACCGCTGCTGCTACTTACCGCGCAAATACTGCCCTGCAGCTCCGCTCTGCCAAGAACGGTCTGGTTGCACTGCAGATCGATGTTCCTGCAGCCGGCAACTATGCTCTGACTGTGGGCGTTGACAGAAACACCGATTATACCTATGTTACCCAGACCTATGCAGCTACCGCAATCAATATCTCTGCTTACCTGCTGAAGGCAAGCGCAGATGTTACTGTTTCTGCCGATACCATTGCTTCTCTGGCAGTTGAAGAGAACTCTGTTGGTGCTGTTTCTCTGGCCGCTGATGTTTCCTCTGCTCAGTTTGAAAAAACTTATCTGGAAGCAGGCAGCTATGTTCTGATTTATGCCATCACCAACACCCAGGCGAATGTGGCTGAGTTTGGTCTGGCACAGCGGAAGATCGATATGCCTTTGACCGCAGAGGGTGCTACCGTAACCCAGCACATCGAAGTCAACGCTCTGGAAATTGACGATCCCAACCTGCCTGCCGGCAACTATGCTGCTATGAGCGATTATGTGGCATCTGCCTATGCTGCCGGCAAGATGGACTGGAAGGTTGAAAACTATGCCGATCAGTTCACCGATGCAAACTTCTCCTTCGTTAACGGCAAGGGCCTGAAGGCCGCTACCCCCGCAGACAGCACCGGCGACTGGTTCGCCCTGCGTATCCGTGTTGCTCAGAGCGGCAACTACAGCATGAACCTGAAGACTGCCGGCGACTCTGCACAGTTTGCTCTGTATATGTTCCCTGCAGCTGCTGAGACTATGTCTGCTGAGGCAATTGCCGCACAGATGACCGACGCAAACGGCATCTACTTCCAGGACTATAAGGCTGCTTCTACAGATGCAAAGATCTCCTGCGGCTATCTGGAGGGCGAGTACGTTCTGGTGTTCCAGTCTGTTCATGCCTCCAAGTCCAGAACTGTCTACATTGATGACATCATTCTGGAGACTGAGAAGCTCACCGCTGAGGATGTTCAGTTCTATAACTTCAACCTCTACGACGAGACCAACGCCGGCTACTACGAGATGATCAACAGCCGCTACGAGGCAGTAGAGGCTGACGGCGTGACCACCTACACCAAGCTGGATCCCATCGCTAACGGCAGCTTCAACACCGACGGCTATGTCCTTGAAAAGGATGCTGACGGCAACCCCACCGCTTTGGGTACTCTGTTTGCAGTTGTTTATGATGGATATCTGGGCTACCCCAATACGATCAACTGGCGTCCCGATGCTGCCCATGGCGGCAATGCGGACACCCTGACAGCCGATATGAAGCTCTATGGCTACACGCAGAAGGCCGATCCCACTGCAGGTGTTGTCTTCAAGGTACAGCTCAGCGACAAGGTATCTGTGGGTGCTACCCAGTATGCTTCCTTTATGCTCCATGTAGATAAGGCCGGTACTTATGAGCTGGTAGTCAATGGCGGCTATCAGGCGCATAGCTCCAAGGTCTACTTTGTGGATGCGTTTACTCAGAATGTGGCAAACGGCGGCTATATGTCCCGTACTTCTGACGCAACCATTCAGGACATTTTCGCAAACGGCACCGGTCTGGTGAATGAGAACTTCGTCAGCTTCAAGCGCAACACCGATGTGACCGTGGGTCAGGTGACTGTTGACACTGCAGGCGACTACCTGATCATCTTCGAGACCAATGATACCCCCATTAACCAGGACGACGAGACGGCAGAGGACAAGACCGCAGTTGACGATGTCTGCCTGAACAGCATCTCTCTGGTTCCTGTGATCGAGGATGTGGCTGCCATTGTTGGCGGCGTAAACTACGCTTCCTTCGAAGATGCGCTGGCTGCTGCCGAGGCTGACACCACCATCACCCTGATGGACAATGTTGTGACCTCTGAGGTTTCCCTGGGCGAAAATGTTACCCTGAACCTCAACGGCTATGCCCTGACTGCTGACAGTGTGGATGCGATCGCTCCCGGCGCACAGATCATCGACGGCGGCGACGGCATCGGTATGCTCCGCACCGATGCTCTGGAGCTCAGCGAGGATAACGCCCAGCTGCCTCTGTACAATGCTACCAAGGATTACTACTGCTTCTACAATGCTGAGGTGGACGCGATCGCTACCACCGGTACCAGCAACGCCACCAAGTACTGGTTCAAGGTCAACTTCTCCAACGCCGATGCCCTGGCACTGTTCGAGGCAGGCGACGAGATGAACATCCAGGTCTCTATGACCGGTGTTTACAAGGCAGGCCACGAGCTGGAGGGTCAGGAAGTGGATGTCACTGCTGTGGCACAGGCTGAATTCGTCCTGGATTGGGCCAATAACAGCACTGCTTACATCGTGGTCTCCACCGTTGGCTCCAACGGCCTGAATGACTTCGTTCTGAATCCTGAGATCGCCGCAAACGGTGTTGTCATCGCCGGCGATGATATGGTAAGAGGTGTGTGATTTCTCTTAGAGGAATAAATCCTTTTGAACAATAGGGAACCCCCCCGGTCCTTCGCCGGGGGGATTTCCATTGCTGGAAAATGCTTAATTCTTAATTCTTAATGCTTAATGATTTTCCTCGTAGGGGACGGGTCCCGTCCCGCCACAACCCAAAAATGTAGGGGAGGCTATTAGCCTCCCGCCACCCACCCCAATTCGGGAGGGTCATTAAGTTAGTGTCTTTGCGAAACCAGTCCGCAGACTGGTTGTGGCAAACTCCAGCGTATCGATACCCCGGAGATTGCCACGGGCGTAAACGCCCTCGCAATGACACGGAAGTATGGTAGTCGTTCGGGACG
>JAZNDF010000140.1:0-61789 GCA_045587925.1 Faecousia sp. | reverse complement strand
CACGCATCGGCGAACCAGTCCAATCAGTTTCTGCATTGTTGGTTTTTCCTCCATTTTCTTTAAAAATAGCAAGTGAGTATTCAAGAGTATTTGCAAGATATTTTGAGATTTTGAGAGATTAGAACATATTTCGTAAATTTTATTGAAAAAGCGGTTGACAATTGATTTTGAGTGTGGTATAAAGTTCTAGCGTTTTGCAGTCATTGTACTGCGGATATATGAATTTGTCAAAATATTTTAACCTATTGGAGGAACGCATAATGTCCACTACTCTGCTGAAGAAGGAGACCCTGGAGCGCAAGTGGTATGTGATCGATGCAGCCGGCAAGCCCCTGGGCCGTACCGCTGTTATCGCTGCTAACATCCTGCGTGGTAAGCACAAGGTTGATTTCACCCCCAATGTTGACTGCGGTGACTATGTAATCATCATCAACACCGACAAGGCTGTTCTGACCGGCAAGAAGCTGGAGCAGAAGTCCTACTACCGTGTATCCGGTTGGATCGGCGGTCTGAAGGAAACCAAGGCTCGCATTATGATGGAAAACCGCTCCGACTATGCTATGGAGCTGGCTGTTAAGGGTATGCTGCCCAAGAACACCATCGGCCGCAACAGTATGGGCCGTCTGCACCTGTACAAGGGTGAAGAGCACTCCCACGCTGCACAGAAGCCCATTGCCTGGACTCAGGACTGATTTGGAGGTAAACGATTATGTACGAGAGCAAGAAGAAGTATAACTACGGCACCGGTCGCCGTAAGTCCTCCGTTGCCCGTGTTCGTGTTTACGAGAACGGCACCGGTTCTATCATCATTAACGGCCGCGATATCGACGATTACTTTGGCCTGGACACCCTGAAGCTGGTTGTCCGTCAGCCCCTGGTTTCCACCGATCTGGTTGGTAAGGTCGATGTTGTTGTTACTGTTGCTGGCGGCGGTGTTTCCGGTCAGGCCGGTGCGATCCGTCACGGCATTTCCCGCGCTCTGCTGACCCTGAATCCCGAGCTTCGTCCCTCTCTGAAGGCTGCAGGTTTCCTGACCCGCGACCCCAGAATGAAGGAAAGAAAGAAGTACGGCTTGAAGGCAGCTCGCCGCGCACCCCAGTTCTCCAAGAGATAATTCTCTATCTTTCAAGAACTTCAAAAACCCAGAAGCCGCAAAGGTTTCTGGGTTTTCTTTTCACCTAAAAATCTATCTTGGTACAATGTTTATTTTGTTATCTACCCACGGTTTATTTCTCCTCACTAAACCAGCGGTAGGTGTATTTCATACAGAAAAATCGTTACACTGTATGTGAAAGGAGAACGCCTATGGATCAATTAAAAATCGGCAAATTCATTACCGCGTGCAGAAAGGAGAAAAGTTTAACACAAATGCAGTTGGCAGAAAAGCTGGGTATCACCGATAAAGCCATCTCCAAGTGGGAGCGGGGCATAGCAATGCCGGATACTTCCATAATGCTTGAACTGTGCAGCATCCTTGGTATCAGTGTAAATGAATTATTAAGTGGGGAGAAAATCAATATGGAAACCAACGGTCAAAAAAACGAGCAGCTTTTGCTGGATATGGCGAAGGAATTAGAAGCAAAAAACAAAACTGTCTGGTCTTCTATGTGGGCGCTTATGATCGTAAGTATAACCGCCTTGCTTGCAGGCATCTTCATTGCCGCTTTTGTGGTTCCGGAAGGGCCGTGGCAACTTGTGACGATGTTGGGTGTTTGCGTTGTATTTTTGGTGCCGTGCTTTTATGCGTTAAAGCTGGAAGTCAGTGTGGGTGCCTACAAGTGCAAAAATTGCGGTCACGAAATTGTGCCCACCTATACGCAGGCACTCAATGCGATGCATATGGGAACTACCCGTTATTTAATGTGCCCCCAATGCAAAAGGCGTACTTGGTGTAAAAAAGTATTAAAAAAGTGAACGAAGGCGAGCCGCCGTGCGGCTCGCCCTATTCATTTCCCGGTTATGGCCAGTGTTATCCGCATCCAACAAGATTTGTGCAAATTGTCCATTTGGCACTAACGCGCAAGGTTTGATATAATATAATCGTGAATATATTCCTGCGATTTTACAGAGTTTTCAATGGGGTGAACTATGTTTAAGGTAAATGATGTTGTTATCTACGGCACGCAAGGTGTCTGTGAAATTATCGGTATTACGGATCAACGGATCGGCGGCGAAACAAAAACATTCTTTGTTTTGAAACCGAAAAACGATACAAGTGCAACCTGTTATGTGCCCACCTGGAACGAAAAAGCCTGGGGCAAAATACGAAAGGTTATGACTAAGGAAGATGTGGATTCTTTGATCGATTCGATGCCTAGCAAAAAACCGATCTGGATCGAAAATGATAACGAGCGAAAAGAAGTCTATAAGCAGATCATCGCCAGTGGAGACCATTCTGAAATCATTTCGATGGTGCAAGCACTTTTCTCCCGCAAAAAAGAACGGGAAGCAGAAGGAAAGCGCCTGCATATATCCGACGAGAATTTTCTGAAGGATGCTGAGCAGATCTTGTACAATGAGTGGCAGTATGTTCTGAATATGGACAAGGTCGGATTGATGGCATATATTTTTGAGCGAATTCAGGGCAGATAAGGATAGATACACCGAAATCAAAATATGAGGTTTATATCAAAAAAACCTGTGAAATACAACAAATTTCTCATATAATTATTGACAATGCTCTATCTTAACACTAAGCTTATACTAAGCTATCAAGGTAAGGTGGACATAGTATGAAACACTCTATTCTTTTTGAAAATCAGCCCAACCACTGGGATAACGCATTGCCGCTTGGCAACGGTATATTCGGCTGTATGGTCTATTACGAAAAGAACAGCCTGCATATCCCTATGAACCATTATGAGGTCTATTATAACATCAGCGACGCGGTCCTTCCGGCAGATAAATACAATGCTCTGCCGGAGGTCACCGATCCCGGTGCCGTACAGGCAAACAGAACTGCCATTGCCGACACAAATACGCCCGGTCCCGGAAAGCCCTTTGTGCACTATAAAAAGGTGCGCGATCCCTCCGGTGAAAATTCTGACAAGTCTCAGCCCCTGAACGCATCCACTGCCCCTTATGCGGTCTCTTCTATCTCCGGCAGCTATCCCGCCACAGGCAATCTTGCCATTTCCTTCAGCGACAGTCTTTCTGACGCCGAAAGTCTGCTGGGTCTTTACACGGAGGACGCAAAAACCCGGCTTACCCTTACAAAAGATACCGACAGTGTGACGGCAGAAACCATAGTTGCAAGAGAGGATTGCGTGATCACCCACATAACACAGTCGTCACGGGAGCAGCTTGTGCGCAACCTGTCTCTGGATCTGAGCCCTTATCGGGATCTGGAAGCGCCGACAGTGGATTTTACCCAAATCGACAGCCACACATTTGCCTACACAGTTTCCCGACTGTTTGGCAAAAAATTATTTCGTTTTTCCGTCGTTTTAGAGCTTATTGCCGCAGAAGGCATTTTAGAAAGTTCCGAATATGCCTGTAGTATTCAAATTACCAACGCCCAAAAGGATTTCCATATTCTCACCTCCGTGGTGACGGATTTCCGCTACGAGAATGTTCTTGCAGACGGCATTGCCCAAAGTCGCAAATATGCCGGATCCTTGCAAAAGCTATACACCGATCACAGGACCTATTGGAAAAAATTCTTTGATGCTTCCTCCATTGATATTCCGGACAAGTTTCTGGAGCATATTTATTATATCAATCAGTATGCGCTGGACTGCTGCAGTGGCGAAGGCGGCATTATGAAGCATCACGCCTGCGGTCTGAATGGTCTGTGGGCAATCAAGCACCCCAATCTCTGGGGCAGTATGTGGTACTGGGATGTAAATATTCAAGCCGCCTTTGCAGGCGTTTTTTCCAGCAACCGGCTAAATCTTGCCAAGGTATTTTCCGACGGTCTTCGCAGTTATATGGATTTGGCACGGCACAGTGCAAGGCGGGTTCATAATGTCAGCGGTATCGCCGGCGACTATCCATACGATTTCTATTATTGCTGTTGGCCCTGGTGTGCACAGTATTTATGGTTTCTTTACGAGTATTCTCTGGACGAGGATTATTTACGCAAGGAGGCCTATCCCCTGTTTTTGGAATTGTGTGAATTCTTTACTCAGGTCTTTGTGTACGATGCAAAAACGGACCGCTTCCATATTTATCCGGATGTTTCACCGGAGCAAGGACCTTTGTCCCACGATACAACGATCACGGTCGCCAGTGTAAAATACCTGCTGCAATTTACTCTGCAGGCCGCAGACATACTGGGTGATCATTCTCCCATATTGTCAAATTGCCGCAGGCTTCTGGCAAAAATGCCGGATTACACCTGGACTGCGCAGGATAAATACGGAGTGCATCTGAAGGACTCTCCCGACGCACCGGATCAGCTTTGGCTTCGGCATCCCAGTTTGCTGATGCCCCTGTTCCCCATTGGTGAATTCTCACTGGACTCCCCTGCCGATATTCAGAAAAAGCTTTCCAATACCATTGATTATTTGGAAGATAATTGCGAGATCGGCATTTTTGGCGGCAGCTGGCTGGCGGCCGGTGCCGCCCGACTGGGCCGCGGACAGACGGCTCTGCGGCTGATTTACGAGCGGGGCATCGATCATATGCTTCGAAGCAACGGCTTGACCGCCGAAGAAACAGAGCGGTTTATTAACGATTGCCTGATCGTTCGGCAGCCCCTGTACTATCCCTGTATGATGGAATTTACCGGCGAAATGCTGGCGGCGGTAAATGAAATGCTCCTGCAATCCCACAACGGTGTTATACGGGTATTCCCTGCATTGCCTGACGGCGATCGGGAATTTTACCAGCTGATCCTCCGTGGTCAAAGTCTGGACGAGTATGATGACCGGTGCGCCACCTATGCACCCTGGGATACCGTCCGGTTCGATAAGCTGCTGGCAAAGGGTGCCTTTGCGGTCAGTGCCAGCCGCAAGGATGGTGCCCTGCAATGGATTCAGATACACAGCAAAAAAGGCGGCAGCATTCGTGTGGCTTGCCCTTATATTTCCGAAGATATGCAGGTATATTGCAACGGCAAGTCCGTGCCCTTTACGGTAGATGCGGGTATGCTCTGCTTTGAAACAAGCCCTGAAAATACATATCTCATTGCGACAAGCCCCGATGCTTATACGCCGCCCCAACAAGGCGCATATCTCCACAAGGTTCTTTCCCGCCAAACATACACAAAGCGGAACATCTACTTGGGAGAAGACTCTGACACCTCCTACCGGAAAGCACTGGACAGCTTTACCAGAAGCTGGTATATGGGCAGTTGCAAAATGGAAAACCGGACTGTGCTGAAATTTGATTTCACCGATCTGGCAGATAAGGATTACAGTAAGGCCTTCTCCCCGCTTGCCTATACCGCTAAGGGCACTTTGAGACGGCATCTGCCCTTTATCCCTGTTTCCGCTTCAGTTTTCGCAGTTATTCGCGGATACGGTTTTGAAGATGCATCCCAAATTTCCTGTCTGGATCGAGGCGAACCGGATCTTCTGCGCCGTGACTTTATCGAAGGCACACAGGAGGCAGTGTTTGCTATTGAAGTGCCTAGAGGACAATACGAGCTGCTGGCAGTAAGCGGCGACACGCAAGAGGACAGTGTCAGCTATGTGTGGGTCGAAAACGGCAGAAGTGCCGGCGGTGAGCTTATTAAGGAGGGCCAGTACCAGGCAAAGCTTCTCCCCCTTGTCCTGGAAGAGGACGGACATATTCGCCTGCACATCTCCACAAAACCGGGCTATAAATGGAAGTTAAATTATATCCTGGTCAACGCGATCAAAGGCTATTAGACCAAACGGGCAACGCGCCATAAAAAGCGCGTTGCCCGTTATTGTTCTGATTATTTATACAGAGGGAACTTTTCGCAGATTTCGTGAACAGTTGCCTTGACCTCGTCGGCAGTGTTTTCAAAATCCTTCGCGGTCAGCGCAATGCAGTGAGCGATCTTCTTCATTTCCTCAGCACCCAGGCCGCGGGTGGTCACTGCGGCAGTACCGATACGGACACCGCTGGTAACAGAGGGCTTTTCGGGGTCGTTGGGAATTGCATTCTTGTTCAGGGTGATGTGGTTCTCATCACAACGGGTCTGCAGCTCCTTGCCGGTGATGTTCATCGGGCGCAGGTCTGCCAGCATCAGGTGATTGTCTGTGCCGCCGGTGACCAGGTCGAAGCCCTCAGCCAGCAGGCTTTCTGCCATAACCTTTGCATTGGAAACAACATTCTTGGCATACGCCTTGAAATCATCGCTCATTGCTTCCTTCAGACACACCGCCTTGGCGGCGATCACATGTTCCAGCGGACCGCCCTGCGTGCCGGGGAATACGGCGGAATTGATCTTCTTGGCATATTCCTCCTTGCCCATAATCAGGCCGCCTCTGGGGCCGCGGAGGGTCTTGTGGGTGGTGGTGGTAACGATGTCCGCATAAGGAACAGGGTTCTGGTGTGCACCGCCGGCAACCAGACCGGCAATGTGGGCCATATCCACCATCAGCACTGCCCCAACTTCGTGGGCGATATCTGCAAAAATGGAAAAGTCGATGGCTCTGGGGTAAGCAGATGCACCGGCAATGATCAATTTCGGCTGGCACTTCTTAGCCATATCCCGAATTTCATCGTAATCGATGCGGCCGGTCTCGTGATTTACATCATAGGAAACCACATTGTAGTACTTACCGGAAATATTGGCAGGACTGCCGTGGGACAGGTGGCCGCCGTTTGCCAGGCTCATACCCATCATCGTATCACCGGGCTGGAGCAGTGCCAGCTGAACCGCCATATTTGCCTGGGCACCGGAGTGGGGCTGAACATTGGCAAAATCCGCGCCAAACAGGTCCTTTGCCCGCTGGATGCAAAGGCTTTCCAGCTCGTCCACAAACTGACAGCCGCCGTAGTACCGCTTGCCAGGCAGACCTTCTGCATACTTATTTGTCAAAATAGAACCCATAGCGGCAATCACCGCAGGAGAAGCAAAGTTTTCCGAAGCGATCAGCTCCAAGCCATCCTGCTGACGGGAAAATTCCCGTCCCATCATTGCCGCCACTTCCGGGTCGAACTGGGATACAAATCCAATAGAATCAATAGGCTTTCCGTACATTTTACATTTCCTTCTTTCTGTATTTTACCAAACAAAAAATGGACAATTCCACAAGAGGACTGTCCAAACTCTGAAAAAACGCTTCCATAAGCATCTCCGTCCGTTTGCCTGAGAGATTCAGCTTTCGCCTTGCACCTTCGGCACACAACTCAATGTGTTCTCCAGAGAGTCCTCAGCCTTTCGGTTTTACAAAGCCATAGTCCCGAAAAGCGTCACCGGTTATTAAGTTTGCTATATATAGTATACACATTATGTGCAAAATGTCAATACCTAGTCTTATAATCCCGCCAAACAGGAATTTTACGGACGGTCACAAGGGAGGGCGCGTCTTGCAACGCGCCCTGTATTCATTCATTCGTTGGGGATATTTTTCATTGTCAGGCTGATGCGCTTGCGTTTCTCGTCCACATCCAGCACTGCAACCTTCACGATATCGCCGACCTTAACCACCTCTTTCGGGTGGGCAATGCGGCGGTTACATACCTGAGAGATATGCACAAGACCGTCCTGGTGAACGCCAATATCCACGAACACGCCAAAATCGATCACATTGCGGACCGTTCCGGAAAGGACCATTCCCGGCTTCAGGTCGCTCATCTCCAGCACATCCGTGCGCAAGATCGGTGCAGGGAGCTCGTCACGGGGATCACGGCCGGGTTTCAGCAGCTCCTTGACCACATCCTCCAGTGTGGGAACACCCACGCCACAGTCCTCTGCCGCCTTCTGGGGACCAACCTCATTGAACCGGGTCTGCAGCTGGTCGATCTTGCCGGCGGCAACATCCTTCTTATCATAGCCGCAAAGGGTCAGAAGCTTTCCTGCCGCTTCATAGGACTCCGGGTGGACACCGGTATTATCCAGAATTTCCTTGCTTTCCGGAACACGCAGGAAGCCTGCGCACTGCTGATAGGCCTTCGGTCCCAGCTTGGGTACCTTCTTAAGCTGGCTTCTGCCGGTAAATGCGCCGTTCTCTTCCCGGTATGCCACAATATTTTTTGCAGTTGTTGCATTCAGACCGGATACCCTCTGCAAAAGACTTGCAGAGGCAGTGTTCAAATCCACGCCCACAGCATTTACGCAATCCTCTACGACTGCATTTAAGGAGGTGTCCAGCTCCTTCTGGGGCATATCGTGCTGATACTGGCCCACGCCGATCGCCTTGGGGTCGATCTTCACCAGCTCTGCCAGGGGGTCCTGCATCCGTCGGGCAATGGATACCGCAGAACGCAAATTCACATCGTAATCCGGAAATTCCTCTGCCGCCAGCTTGGATGCGGAATACACAGATGCGCCCGCCTCATTGACGATCATATAGCTCACACCGGGCACCTGCTTCAGCATTTCCACAGTCATAGCCTCTGTTTCGCGGGAAGCCGTACCGTTTCCGATGGCAATATGCTGAACCTGATGCTTGCGGATCATACGGGAAAGGATCTCGATCGCCTCCTCCTTCTTCCGCTGGGAGAAGGTGGGATATACCACTGCAGTGTCCAGGACCTTACCCGTTCCGTCTACAATTGCGACCTTACAGCCATTGCGGTATCCGGGGTCCAGTCCCATTGTTACGAAGCCCTTGACCGGCCGCTGCATCAAAAGAGGCTTTAAGTTCAGCGCAAAGTTTGCAATAGCAGACTCTGCTGCCCGGTCGGTCAGTGTGTTGCGAAGCTCCCGTTCCACACTGGGGGCGATTAGGCGATTAAAGGCATCCTCCGCAGCCGTGCGGACAAAGGCAGATACCTGCATAGTAGGCTTTAATGCCATACGGCACACAAGTGCCTGACCCTCAATGCCCGGAAGCGCTGCAGAAACCTTCAAAAAGCCTTCCTTTTCGCCGCGGTTAATGGCAAGGACCTGGTGATTTTGCAATTTGGAAACCACGCAGGAGAAGTTGTAATAAAGCTCGTAGACGCTTTCCTTTTCCGGATCGTCTGCCTGAACAGACAGCACTGCAAAGCGCTCCATTTTCTGGCGCAAGGCCTTGCGGATATCCGGGTCGTCAGAAATCATCTCTGCAATAATATCCGATGCGCCCGTAAGAGCATCCTCCAGTGTCTCCACACCCTTTTCCGGATCGATATAATCCTGTGCAAGGATCGCAGGGTCCTGACCGTCCTGGGCAAAGATCGCCAGTGCCAGGGGCTCCAGTCCCTTCTCCTTGGCAACAGAAGCACGGGTGCGCCGCTTTTGCTTATAGGGTCGGTACAGATCCTCCACCTCAGCCAGGGTGGAAGCTGCCATAATCGCCTGCTCCAGCTCCTCCGTCAGCTTTTCCTGTGCGGCGATCGCCTTGCAGACCTCCTCTTTGCGCTCCAACAAATTGCGCAGGTAGGTAAGGCGTGTTTCCAGCTGGCGCAGTACCGTATCGTCCATACTGCCGTGCATTTCCTTGCGGTAGCGGGCGATAAAGGGAATGGTATTGCCTTCGTCCAGCAGATTTACAACATTTTCCACATATTGCGTTTTCTGCCCCAGTTCCAATGCCAGGGCTTCTACAATAGAATTCATAGGTTTCTCCTAACTAATTGATATGCAATATCATACCATATTTTCATCTGTTTTACAATCATTTCCGCTTAAAAAAAGTTTCTCCAAATGAGACAATTGACAACACCGGGCACACACTGTATAATAATATTGTAAAATCGTTCTGAAGGAGGCCGTTTATGGAAAAGAAAATCATTACCATTAGCCGGGAATTTGGCAGTGCAGGTCACACCGTTGGACATATGGTCGCGGACGCACTTGGTATTCCCTTTTACGACAAGGATCTGGTGGATCACATTGCACTGGAATCCGGTTTCTCCCCCAAATTCATCGAGGAGCACGGCGAACACGCCCCCGGCAAGAGCCTATTTTCCTATGCTTTTGCCCATCACGGAATCCCCGGTGCTATGAGCGGTCTTTCTACTGCAGACTTTCTTTGGAATATCCAATGCAGTGTTATTCTGCAGCTGGCAGAAAAGGGTCCTTGTGTCATCGTCGGACGAAATGCTGACTACATACTCAAAGACCGGAAAGACTGTTTCCACGTCTTCATCCACGCAGATAAGGACTACCGTGCAGAAAGAATTGTAAAAATGTACGGCGAAACCGAAAAGAGTCCCGAATCCCGCCTGAACGAAAAGGACAAGCGCCGCAAGGTCAATTACCAGCACTACACCGGAAGAAACTGGGGCCAGTCCCAAAATTACGATATCTGCCTGAGCACCAGCACCCTGGGTGTTGAAAAATGTGCCCAGATCATTGTAGATCTTGTAAACGCAAGCAAAGAATAATAACACTTCTCCCCCGCTGAACGGTTCAGCGGGGGAGTTTTTTATCCATTACATCTGATCACCCTGCGCAAACACACCGTTTGCCGTTATACACGGAATCAGGGAGAATTCCTCCAGTCCTTCTGTATTGACCGCGGAGACAGTGATATAGATGTTTTCATTATTGCGGAAAGCATCTACCCACAGCTTCAGGAAGTCAGCGCCTGCGACAGCTTCTGCTTCCCCACCGTTCCAGCTCATCTTCACAGCAATATCAAGCTGGGAACCTGCCTGGATCAGCTTATAAACCTCTTCGAAGTTTACCGCATTGACCTTAAACCAGTACTTGCTGTTTCCGGTAACCGCCACAGACTGTACAGCGATCTCAAAGAACCGATAACCTTCAGCGGCCGTATCATAAATGGGAAGCTGGGGGTTATTTTCGTTTAGCATATTGCCGTCCGGCTCATAGATCTTCAGTACACCGGTATCTTTTTCACTGCTGTCGATAACGGCAGAGCTTTCATAGGTCAGCACAGAATCGGCATCCAGCACATAGCCGTTCAGGTCCAGCACTGCGCCGGGGTTCAGGATCAAGTCCTCTGCCAGTGCGTCCTTGCACAGCACTACCTTCTGTGCACCGGTCTGCAGCTGGTATTCCAGCGCACTCTGCACGCCTGCAAAGTACTTGCCGTCCACCTCTGCAACCGCCGTTTCTTCCGTCACATTAACGCCGAGGGTCAGCGCATCCAGATAAGCATACCGGCAGGTGTCGATCTCCTTTTCCCGCAGAACGATGATGTAATCGCCGGCTGTATCGAAGGTGTAGGCCTGGCTGACGGTATAGGTGCTGGTGGTGGTTGCACCGGACTGGGTCACATATTGGATGTCACCCACATAATTATCTGCAGTCAGATAATTCATAATCTGCTGATAGTTATCACTGCTGGGCGCATAGCTTTCGTATGCCGGGAAGATATATACCTCCAGCACATCACCGGTTGCCAACCGATTGCTTGCACTGCCCTCAAACAGGCTCAGATCGATCTGGTAGCTGCCACTGTCCGGCACCCGAATGCGGAATCCGGAAAAATCATTTTTTGTGGCATTGGCAGGCTTTTCGAAGTTGAGCATCAGTCCGGTCCGGGAGTCCAGATTCACCAGATAGTCCTTGCCAAAGTTTCCGGAGGCAGTACCGTATGCACCCTCGATGGCCCAGTTGATCTGCTGATTCGCATAGGCATTGTTGAACCACTTGTAGCCCATAGCATAGTAGCTGGTGCCGGTATATGTGTACTTATACAGGTTGTGATCGGTAAAGGTCAGGTCTCCGGTAGCACCTGCCGCCTGCAAGGTATCGGAAATATACTGCATATAATCTTCATTTTCGTAAAGCTTGAAGTCATAAACCTGACCTGCCACATTTGCGCTCAGCAGCTTTTGCAGTCGTTCCTCTGCCGCCGCCAGCTTTTCGGTGTCGATCTCTGCCTGCAAGATCTCCGGCAATTCTTCAAATGCCGCACGGGCCGCATCCACAGCCGCCTTATCCTCGGCAGACACCCGTTCCGGCAGAGCATCGATCAGAGATTGCACATTATTTACGGCGCTTTCGTATTCTGCCAGCAGCTGTTCTGCGGCAATCAGTTTGGTAGCGTCCACCAATGCCTTCTGGCGGTCATTCAGGGCATTGTAAGCCGCTCTTGCCGCCGCAACTGCATCCGCATCATCCAAAGAGGTCACATTTAGGGCATCGATCTGCGCCTGGACACCGTCAACAGCAACAGCATCCTCTTCTTCTCTAATTTCAACCGCCGTATCATAGGCATCTGTCAAAGTTGTATAGTTTTTCACATACCGCTTCTGGCGGTCAGTCAAAGACTCGTACTGCGCCAGATAGCCTTCCAACACTTCCACAGAATCCGAAGTCAGAGAGCCTGTTCCCGCAGTGATCAGCCGTTCCAGCAGCTCTGCCTCTGCTTCTTCAAACAAAACCAAATCCTGCACCAGAACCTTCACACGCACCGGCAGGGCTTCATAAGCATCCCGCAGTGCCTGCACATCCTGCGCATAAGTTACAGAATTTACATCCAACGCCGCAACCGCCGCATCCCAGGCCTTTGCCTGCGCCCATTCTGCATCGGTCAGATTCAGAGGGTACATACGCAGATCCGCGCCGGAACCGTAGTACAGATTGTTATCTGCACCAAATTCCATAAACATAGGAGAAATCGTGAATGCGACCTCCGAAGAAATACCCGTCAGTGTTTCCCAGTCGTCTGTACGGATACAGACAGTGCCGGTATTGGACAGGGACACATAGGCGCTGTTGTTTTCCGTATCAAAGGTGATGGGCAAATTCCAGTTAGCTCTGCCGCCGGAGGTTTCATATTTTGTATGCTGGAAATCGTGGATCAGCTGCACATCCCATTGCCCTGCGGCGCGGTCATAGGAGAAGGTAAACACCACATCGGAAACGCTGCCCCAAAATCTGCCTTCCACCACAGGGTCAGCGGCGATGCCGCCAATGAAGTCGATGGCGCCGGAGAGCAAATTGTCCGGAATATAGTCTCTCAGATCCAGAGTATCCAGTATGGTACCGTTTTTATAATCATACACAAAGATCTGGGCAGAAGTGCCATCCACATAGGTACTGGAAGTACCGCCGCTTCTGGTGGTCGCACCGTAAAGCAAACCGTCACTATAGACCAACGCCTTAACAGACAGATCCCACAGCTCCGGATTGGAGACTACCTTTTCTCCGTTTACAGAAGCTTCCTTGAAGCGGATAAAATCTTCCTCGCCGGTGGCGATGTTATAAATGCCGATACCGCCGCCGTTAATATAGGTGGTTGGGATGGTGCCGGCAAAGATATAGCCGTCCCCTGCCGCCAGAGTATGGATACGCTTCTGCTCGTAATTGATCATATTGGCAATGACCGGTGTATTGTTATCGGAATTTTCCATATCGATCTCATAGACAATACAAGCGCTGTAGTTGCCGGCATAAAGCTTTCCGTCATACCAGATCTGGCTGTCGGTCTGACCGCTGGTGCGGTAGTATGTAAATTCACCGGTGAGCACATCAAATTCCGCAGACAGGGGCGTATTAAACGCGCCCAGATAGAACTTTGTATTATCCCTGTTCTCCGCGGTGGTATTGATACGCATACTTGCGCCGCCGGTGCCGTACTCCTGCTTCATCAGGTCGTTGGTAAGCTGGAGCTTCTTTCCCCGGACAGGAGATGTCTCGCTGGGGTTATACAGTCTGGGCTGACCGCCGCCGGCAATGGTAAATAAGTAAAGCTGCTCGGGCGCATCCTCAGAACGGACACAGCCGTTTTCCTCATCGATCTTCATAGTCACCCACTGCTTGCCGGAGGTAACAAAGGGATTGGTTGCAGGACCCACATAGGAAAATTCCTTTGTGGTGTGGTCGTATTCGTACAAGCCGCCGGCGGTAGTAAAATACTGTTTTCCGTCCAGAGGCTCTGTTGCCATACCGTAGGCACCGGAAGTCAGCGCATTATCGGAAAGCCCCATCACCTTGGCTTCTGCATCTGTTACAAGCTCACCGGTGGCAAGATCCACCATCACCAGACCCTTGCAGCCCACACCGCCGGCAAACAAATAATCACCGTTGCCCAGAACAGTCAGGCCCCGGCTGCTGCTGCAGCCCATCATCAGGGAGGTTACATCCCACTCCCGGACCACATGCTTGGCAGTCAGGTCGAATTGGATCAGCTTGTAGCTTGTTTGGTTGCCGGCCGTCAGATACAGGTCATTTTCGTAGCAGGTAATGGCGCTGATACCGCCGGTGGTGTCCAATACTTCCCCTTCTTCGCCCGCTTCGGTGTCAATTGTACCTGCCACCATATCCCCCAGATCCTCATAGGTCTTGGTTTCCGTATCGTAGGCGGCCAGGTGTCCGTTGGGGGTCAAGCCAACATAGACCTTGCCCTCGTGGGCGTAGATACCACGCAAGGCACTTTCATTTTCCATACTCTCTATTGTTGTGTACTGAACCGTCTTTCCGTACTGTCCCGTATAGGGATTGTACCAGAAGAGACTTTTGCCGTTGCCGCCCACATACACTTCCGCAGTACCGTCAGCCTTGGTGACGACTGCGGTGCTGGTGGGATAGCTGATGCCGGATTCTACGGAATCGATCAGCTCCCAGGTGTCCAGATTGAATACCAGAAGTCTGCCGCCTTCGATGGGCAGGAAATAATAGTCCTCGCCGTTTACTTCCCAAACCGCCGCCATTGCGCCCGCATCTGCCACCGGGATCACATTTTCCATAACCAGATGGGTTTTGACTGCATCACCGGAGTCATTCTGATCGAAGTTGGCAGGATCTGCCTTGCCGGGGGTCAGACCCATACTGAACAGATGCATCTGACCGGCGCCGTTATAGGGCGAGCCCTTGTAGACCTCGTAAACAACGATATATTCCTTGTCCGCTTCAAAATCCCAGTAGCCAACAAAGGCATCGTAGCCCCAGTAGACCTTGTTTTCATCCCGGTTGCTGTCATTGGACTTTGTGCCTGTGCCGTCGGAAATATCCGCAATACCCACCCGGTTGGAAGGGTCGGTCGCGCCGATAATATCCTGGGTGTCCGCAGGCAGAACATAGACTGCCACAATGCCGTTATCAAAATCGTGGCTGTAGTTCAGGGAAAGGGTATATGTACCGGTTCCCGGAGACTTGATGGTGTAAGCAAGCCAACTGCCTGCAGAGGAATAAATGCGGGTGCCAAAGTTTTTTGCATAGCGCACGCCAACAGGAAGTGTCTGCTCAGCGGCAGATGTTCCAAGGATATCTGTGCTGGCACCGGCAAATTTCCAGTTTAAGTCGCCGCTGTCGTAAAATGCATTCAGTTCATCGAGAATTTCACTCATACGAAGCTGACCGTCCCCGTTGGGGTCAACGCCATAAAAATTGCCGTTCAGGACTTTATTCTTCTCATCCAGCAGGTCAAAGTCGTAAATGACCGTTTCGGATGTGGTTCCTGCTGCATAGGCAGCCGGCACAATATACGACATTGTCATACATATGACCAGCACCACTGCCAGCAAACATTTTAAGGATCTTTTCATTTATATCCCTCCATTTTCCAGATACTTTAATTATACCAAAGAAAAATCTATTTTCAATACAATTTCGTATCGTTTTTATGGAAAATGTCCACCAAAAGTTCGCATTTTCCGGTTTGACGAAGGAAAATTCTCATTAAATGCTCAACACTTCTGCATCCGCAATATGAATGTTTACGCCGTTGACCTCCACATTTTCATCGGCACAGATAAGGATGTACTTTACGCCGCCGATAACGCGTGTCTCGATCAGATCGCTGCGCTCCGGATTGACCTTAATGGACACATCCGGGGTATTGATCACAAACTGCTTGTTGTTAATAATATTCTTCGGATGCAGCTCCGCTTCAAAGCCGAATGCAGAATCATATTCCACACTGAATTTGGAAATATTGTTTTCCGGAACACCGCTTTCCTTAAGTGCCTGTTTCACCTGCTCCTTTGAGATCAGCAGGGGCTCAGGTACTTTACTTTCCTTGTGAAGGGCAATGCATTGGCAAATCTGCTCGTGGACTGTCTGCACCACATCCAGACTGCAGGCATCATCAAGGGAAGTGGTCAGCAAAGCTTCAAAGGATTTTTTCTGCTCTGCAGCAGGTTTAGGCGGCTGCACGCAAAACAGTGCATCCACCAGCTCCGGATGATTGTCCTTCTGGCTGTGGGTATAGTAGAGAGCATTGTAAATATTGGTAGCCCGGTTGTCAAAGGCTGGGAACAGAAAGCCCGCTTCCGGGGCAGATACCACATTCACCGCTCCCCCATCGGAAAACGCCTTGCTGTCCGCATCATAGTGCAAATTTGGCTTAGCCAGCTTTACGGGGCAAATTGCGCACAAAAGGTAGGTATAGGTTTCCGAGGATGCATCTGCCTGGGTCTCATCATCCTTACCTTTGAAGGGAACATCGTAGCTGTCACAGCCGATCAAAATCAAAAAGCCTTCCGGAAAGCTCACCGTCTCAATGATCTTGCGGTACAGCTCCTGCCGCTTTTCTCCATCCTTCAAGCCACAGCTGCGCAGATCCATCAGCAGCTTGTGCTCCGGAGAATCTGCCACCTGTGCCGTGCGGAAGGTAATGTCGATCAAATTCTTTCCAAGACCGCCGGACAAGGTGCGCTTCATCAGACCAAAGTATTTTTCTGCCTCATTTTCAGACATTATGCCGGTGCTTTTGGAAAACTCGGTGATGATCTCCTCCTGACCGTTCACATAGCAGCCATAGATATTCGTCATATTACTGCGATCCCGGCGAACTCTGCGCCGGATCTCGCCAATTTCCTTTTCGTTCATAACAACCCTCGTATTCGTAGATTTGCGGAAAACCGCTGAAACATCATACCATAAAAATCCCCAAAAATCTATCACAAAAGAAAAAATCCTGACCTGCAATTTGCAAGTCAGGATTATGGAGCGGGTGACGAGGCTCGAACTCGCTACCTCCACCTTGGCAAGGTGGCGCTCTACCAGATGAGCTACACCCGCGGAACAAGAGACATTATAGCAGAGTTTTCAAATAAGTCAAGACTTTTTTTCAAATTCTGCTTCATTTCTCTTGATTTTTTTGAGGACGCCATAAAAACTTACAGAGAATCCCTGCTGTATCGGGAAAAACCGTCGCCCAGGACCTGATGGGCCTCCTGCAGGATAATGAATGCATTGGGATCGATCTCCGACACCAGCTGCTTTAATTCCGCCACCTGCTGGCGTTTTACCGCCGTCAGCACCACCTTGGTGTCATTATGGCGGAAGGAGCCTTCGCCGTGGAGGAATGTGGCACCACGGTCCAGCTTTGCCGCGACCTGCCGGGCGATCTCCTCGTGCTGACTGGTGATAATCAATGCCACCTTGGAATAATCGAACCGGTAAACCACCGCATCGATCACAAGTCCGGACACAAAGATCGCCACACCGCTGTACAGGGTTCGGGTGATATCCCTAAATACGATGCCGGTAAACACCGCCACACACATATCAAAAGCAATGGTAATGATACCGATGGGAAGATTGCGGCATTTGCGTTTAAGCAAGCGCACAATAATGTCCGATCCTCCAGTGGTTGCCCCTGTGGAAAATACAACGCCAAGTCCAAATCCGCAGATCGCACCGCCATACAGTGCACCGATCAGAGGTTCTGTATCCGGAATTGGAAGAATTCCAAAGAGATCGATAAAGGCCGAAGACAAAATCATTCCAAGCAAGGAGCTGAAAAAGAACTTCTTTCCCAGCTTCAGCCCGCCAACGGCAAACAACGGGAGATTAAAAAACGCCGTAAGCAAGCCAACCTTACCGAACTGAAGCAGATGCACAAGTGCCATAGAAAGGCCGGATAAACCACCGGCATTCAGCTCGTTCGGCAGCAGAAACAGATTAAAGCCTATGCCGAATAACGCACAACCCACTGCCACACGGATACTGCCCGATAACGTCTGACGAAGTTTCACAAACATTCTCCCCTTATTTATATTTCAAATCCGATCTGCTTTTCTGCGGAGTCCTCCTCCTTCAGGAGCGCTCCGGCTGTAGGAATATTTCTGGAGCGGTAGCGGCTGGGGTTAACGATACCACTTTCCTCCAGCAGTACTGCATTGCTCAGCGATGCCTTCTTTTTCAGGCTGATAACCGACACACCGATGGTGTTTCTGGTGGTTTTAGGCAGAAGCTGGGCTGTGGAAATAACTGCCGCCCGGCCGTCTGTCGTATAAACCGCCATCTGGCAGTCGCTTTCCAGGGCGATAGCGGTCCGGAGAGGGCTCTTATCGGAGTATGCGCCTGTAAGTCTGCGGCGGTTTGTTTTCGTCTCATACGCAGACAGAGGCACCTTAGCGGCCTTGCCGTTTTCAAAGAAGAACAGCACGAAGCCCTTGTAATCGCCAGGAAGAATCACCTGAATTACATTTTCACCTGCATCCATACCCAGCTTCTGGGGCAGATAATCACCAAGCTGAGATGCCTTTCCGTCGTCAAAATCAGACAGACGGGATTTGTAGCATTGATACTGGTCTGTAAACACCAGGATTTCCGCCTTATTGGTAGTTTCTCTGGAAAATGCCAGGCTATCCCCTTCCTTAAATTTTTGCTCGCCGGACATACGCAGGCTTTGGGGCGTGATCTTCTTAAGGTAGCCCTCCCTGGATATGAACAGGGTAACCGGATAATCCGGCACATCATCCTCGATCTCCTCCGGCTCGATCTGTGCCGCTTCGTAGACGATCTCCGTCTTACGGGGCTGTCCGTACTTATCGGATACACTTTTCAGTTCAGAAATAATGAGATTTTTCAGCTTTCTGGAGCTGTTCAGGGTATCCTTCAGATCTGCAATTTCTTTTTCCATATCTGCCACATTGCGGATCTGCTTGAGAATGTATTCTTTATTGATATTGCGCAGCTTGATCTCCGCCACATAATTTGCCTGCACCTCATCGATGCCGAAGCCGATCATCAGGTTGGGAACGACCTCGTTTTCCAGCTCTGTTTCCCGAATGATCGCAATGGCTTTATCAATATCCAGCAAGATCCGTTCCAGGCCCTTCAACAGGTGGAGGCGGTCTTCCTTTTTCTGGATCTGATAGAACAGGCGGCGCTTCACGCAATCCGTCCGCCAGGCGGTCCACTCCTCCAGGATCTCGCCCACGCCCATCACTCTGGGCATACCGGCGATCAGGATATTGAAATTGCAGGCGAAGCTATCCTGCAGAGGTGTCATACGGAACAGCTTTTGCATCAGCTTTTCCGGCTCCACGCCCCGCTTGATATCAATGGCAAGCTTCAGACCGTTCAGGTCTGTTTCGTCGCGCATATCGTTGATCTCTTTGATCTTGCCGGCCTTAATGAGCTCTGCCACCTTATCCATAATGGCTTCACAGCTGGTCGTGTACGGGATCTCATAGATCTCGATAATATTGTCTTTTTTCTCATAGCGCCACTTCGCCCGAAGCTTAAAGCTGCCGCGGCCTGTGGAGTAGATCTCTCTGGTGGCGCCTTCATCGAACAGCAGTTCTCCGCCTGTGGAAAAATCCGGTCCGGGCAAGGTGTCCAAAACATCTGCATCCGGATCGTTCATCAGGGCAATGGCCGTATTGCAGACCTCTGTAAGGTTAAAGGAGCAAATATTGCTTGCCATACCGACAGCAATGCCCTGATTGGCTGTTACCAGCACATTGGGGAATGTGGTAGGCAGCAAGCTGGGTTCCTTCATAGAGCCGTCATAGTTGTCCACCATATCCACAGTATCGGAGTCGATATCCCGGAAAAGCTCTGCACTGATCCCGTCCAGCTTTGCCTCTGTATAACGGGAGGCGGCGTAAGCCATATCTCTGGAATACACCTTACCGAAGTTACCCTTGGAGTCCACGAAGGGATGCAGTAAGGTCTCGTTGCCCTTTGCCAGACGCACCATCGTCTCATAGATTGCCGCGTCACCGTGGGGGTTGAGCTTCATCGTCTGACCAACTATGTTGGCAGATTTTGTTCTGGCGCCGTTCAGCAGTCCCATTTTATACATCGTATAAAGCAGCTTTCTATGGGATGGCTTAAAGCCGTCGATCTCCGGGATCGCGCGGGATACAATGACCGACATTGCATAAGGCATATAATTGATCTCAAGGGTTTCGGAAATTGCCTGTTCTGTAGTGGAGCCTACCAGCCCAATCACGCCGCTGGTATCCACCTTTTTCTTTATCTGTACCGGTTCTTTCTTCTTCCGTGCCATAATTGACCTCTCTTAGGAAATATCTGCCAGTTCCAAATATCTGGCACCGTTTTCCGCAATAAAATTCTTCCGCTCATTCAGCGCATCGCCCAGCAGAACATCGAAATAATGTGCAGTGCGTTCTGCATCCTCCGGCATAACCTTAATGAGCCGCCGGGTTTCCGGGTTCATAGTCGTCATAGACATCATTTCCGGGTCGTTTTCACCGAGACCCTTGGAGCGCTGAATGGTATATTTCTTACCCTCCAGCTGACGCAGGATCTGCACCTTTTCCAGCTCGTTATAGGCAAATTGGGTCAGGTCCTTGCCGCCCTCTTTATAATTGATCTCAAACAGGGGGGATTCTGCAATATACACATAGCCGTCCCGGTTCAGGGTGGGACACAGGCGGCAAAGCATTGTCAGGATCAGGGTGCGGGTCTGGGAGCCGTCCACATCCGCGTCCGTACAAATAACCACCTTGTTCCAGCGCAGATTGTCAATATCGAAGCTGGACAGCTCCTTTGCCTTCTTGCCCTGCAGCTCCACGCCACAGCCCAAAACCTTCATCAGGTCTGTAATGATGGGAGATGCAAAGATCTTATTATAATCCGCCTTCAGGCAGTTGAGGATCTTACCGCGCACAGGCATAATGCCCTGGAATTCTGCGTCCCGGCTGAGCTTGACACTGCCCAATGCAGAGTCACCCTCAACGATATACAGTTCCCGGACGGCTGTATCCTTACTGCGGCAGTCCACAAACTTCTGCACCCGGTTGGCAATATCCACCTTTGCGCTCAGGTTCTTTTTCACACTGCTGCGGGTCTTTTCCGCAGATTCTCTTGCTCGCTTATTGATGAGCACCTGCTCTGCAGCCTTTTCCGCTTCCTGCTTGTTTTCAATAAACCAAACCTGCAGTTGCTCCTTAAAGAAGGCAGTCATCGCCTCCTGGGTAAACTTGGAATTGACAGACTTCTTTGTCTGATTTTCGAAACAGCCAATGGTGGAGAAGCAGTTGGTCACCAAAACCAGGCTGTCCTGCAGGTCCTGGTAGATGATCTTATTTTCATTTTTGGTGTACTTATTGTTATCCTTCAGGAACTTGTCAAACGCCGCGGTAAAGCCCAGGCGCACTGCCCGGTCCGGACTGCCGCCGTATTCCAGCCAGGAGGAGTTATGGTAATACTCTGTATGGCTGACCTGCTTGCTAAAGCAGAAGGAGGCTGTGATCTTCAGCTTCATTTCCGGGCGGTTTTCTGCATCTCTGCCCCGCCGTTCCGTTTCCCAGAACACCGGCATTGTAAAGGCATTGTCCCCCACCAGCTCTTCCACATATTGCTGGATGCCGTTTTCGTAACAGTATTCCTCTGTTTCAAACCGGCTTCCCACCTGATTGCGGAAGCGGAAGGTAATGCCCTTGTTCACAACTGCCTGACGGCGCAGTACATCCCGATAGTACTCAACGGGAATGTTAATATCAGTAAAAACATTTTTATCCGGACGCCAGTGAAACAGCGAGCCTGTTTTTTTCCGGTCGGCAGGCTCTTTTTTCAGGCCGCCCTTGTTTCTGCCCTTTTCAAAATGCAGGTCATAGCGGAAGCCGTCCCGACGGATGGTGGCGTCAAAAAATTCAGATGCATACTGGGTAGCGCAGGAGCCCAGACCGTTCAGGCCCAGGGAATATTCATAGTTCTCGCCGTTTTCTCCGTACTTGCCGCCGGCATACATTTCACAAAATACCAGCTCCCAGTTATAGCGCTTTTCTTTTTCGTTATAGTCCACAGGGCAACCCCGTCCGAAGTCCTCCACTTCCACAGAAAGATCTTCGTACCGGGTGACGATAATGGTATCGCCGTGGCCTTCCCTTGCCTCGTCGATGGCATTGGAAAGAATCTCGAAGACTGCGTGCTTACAGCCTTCCAGATCGTCTGAGCCAAATATGACAGCCGGGCGCTTACGAACACGCTCCTCGCCTTTGAGCATTGAAATACTGGAGTTACCGTATTGTTCCTGATTTGATCTTGCCATATTTTGTATACCTGCCAAAATTCATATTTTTACGAGTATATTATACCCATTTTGTGTCGTAAAGTCAACCAAAACCACAATATGTTGTAAAAATGATTTTTCGTTCTATTTGTCCACCCTGGGACATACGCTTTCTTAGACCGTGGCAGGAGCTTTCTTTCCTGCCGGATAAGGAGGCTGGCTATGGAAACTATTTACTCGGATATGGCAGTTCGTACCGGCGGTAATATCTATATTGGTGTTGTCGGACCGGTTCGCACCGGAAAATCTACCCTGATCAAACGGATTATGGAGGAGCTTGTCATCCCCAATATAGAAGACCCCTACCGGAAGGAACGGGCAAAGGATGAGCTGCCCCAAAGCGGCTCCGGGAAAACGATTATGACCAGTGAGCCGAAGTTCGTGCCGGAGGAAGCCGTGGAGATATCCCCGGACGGCACAGCGATACTGCGGGTGCGGATGATCGACAGTGTGGGATATATGGTTGAAGGCGCTGTGGGTGCAGAGGAAGAGGGCTCTGTGCGGATGATCACCACGCCCTGGTATGACTATGAGATCCCAATGACTCAAGCAGCTGAGCTGGGCACGAAAAAGGTAATGCAAGAGCATTGCTCCATCGGTCTGGTAGTGACCACCGACGGGTCTATCACCGATATCCCCCGTTCTGATTATATTACTGCGGAGCGACGGGCCATCTCGGATATGCAGGCCACAGGAAAGCCGTTTTTGGTGATCGTCAATTCCCGCAACCCTTCCTCCGATGCCGCGCAGCAGGTAGCAGAGGAGATCTATCAGGAATTTGGTGTCCGGGCGGCTGTTGCGGACTGCCAGGCATTGACGGACCGGGATATCAAAAATCTTCTGACGAACCTATTATATGCCTTCCCGATGATGGAGTTGCGAGTATATCTGCCCCGTTGGATGGATGCTTTGGAGGCAAGTCATCCCGTCAAGGCGTCTGTATATGAGGCACTGCTCCAGCGGGCAGAGCAGATCTCCACATTGGGGCAGGCAGAAATTTCCTTGTCCCAGCTGAAGGATATGGAGACTGTGTTGGATTTTTCCATTCGCTCGGTGGATCTGGGCACCGGAACCGTATCCTGCGCATTGCAATTTCCGGAGTCCCTGTTTTACGAAATTCTCAGTCAGAAGGTGGGCGTGGAATTGCACAACGACGGTGAGCTGTTTGCACTGCTCACGGAGCTTTCTGCTGTCAAAAAGGAATATGACCGCATTGCAGACGCACTGTCCTCTGTAAAAGCCACCGGTTACGGGATCGTAATGCCCTCGGCGGAGGAAATGACCCTTCAGACACCGGAGATCGTGCGAAAAGGCAGTGCCTATGGGGTGAAGCTGAAGGCCGGAGCAACCTCTATCCATATGATGCGGGTGGATATCGATACAGAGATCAGTCCTATGGTTGGGGGTCAGGAGCAATCTCAGGAGCTCATCTCCTATCTTGCCGATCAGGATCCGGACAGTCTGTGGGAAAGCAACATCTTCGGGCGGTCTGTGTATACCCTCATCCAGGAGGGCTTGACCGCAAAGCTGATCCGCACCCCGGAGGATGTGCGGGAGAAATTCCGGGGCACACTCACAAGAATCGTCAACGACGGCGCAACCGGCCTGATCTGCCTGATTTTGTAACCATCGTCAAATTTCTGTTTGACAATGCCTTCCCCCGGGGGGAAGGTGCCCGGCAGGGGCGGATGAGGAATGCGGGCGGTAGGCTCACATTTACTGCATAGTTGCAAGCTTTTTCCGTATCCCACTGCACGCCGTTCCTCATCAGTCAGCTTCGCTGACAGCTTCCCCCCGGGGGAAGCGATTAGGCGGTGTAAGATTTCCAACTGTGCGTCAAACAGGAATTTGACGGCTTGATTAGGGCGGTCATTGACCGCAAGTTACAGGCTATCGCAGGTACGACGGGTTGGCGGGCGGCAGATTGCCGACCCTACTCAGAAAAAAAGAATTTGACAAACAAACAGGAGGTGCTCGAAACCGAGCACCTCCCATTTTATTTCCTTTTGATAAATATGCGTTTCTTCACGGCGTATTTTTGCAATTATCTGGTTGCATTAAGATAGATTCTGCAGTTATCTATGACAAGTCCATCTAAATGAATCCGGCCTTCATTATCCACTCTAAAAATATTTTCAACCAGCTCGCCATTGAAATAGCAATCAAAATATGCCGTGAACAGATCTTCCTTATCATTTTGCTGCAAAGTTAATGTATAGTTATTCCCATTGCAGTTAAAGCTCAATTCACCGGAATCGCTGATAGACACATTTGTTACATCAATGTCGACCATTGTTGTCGATCCCACAGGATATCCGTATTCGCTAAAGACATTTGTATATGCGCCGGCAATAGAGCTATAATCCACATAGTCACAATTTCTGCGCAAACATAGGGTACACCACATATAATGCCCCAACGCATCATCTCTCGTTTCGTTGCAGACAATGCAATGCTCAGGCTCTGTGCAGGTAGCACCTTTCCATATATGTCCTGCTTCATACCCTAATGTTTTACCGCATTCGCTGCAGGTTTGAGGTTCTGTACAGGTTGCATCCAGCCAGCTATGACCGGTTGCTTTAACGGTGATATTCTTTTGCAATACTTCTTGGGTCGCTTCTGCATCAATGAAGTATCTGCTGCAATCAATGCAGTACCAATAGGCGATATTACCCGATTCTGTGCATGTAGCCGCTTTGGCCTCCGTCGCCTGCAAATTTATATGGTTGCAAATACCAAATGCTGTGCGTAAGTTTTTCAGCATAGCGGCACATTCTGCGCGGCTGGCTGTGCCGGTGGGGTCAAGGCGGAATGTATAGATGGGGTCGCCTGCCGTGCCCTTACCACTGAGAATGCCGTTGGTAACAGCCCAGTTCATTGCTGTCTCAGCATATCCAGATACCCTAGTGCCGTCCGCATATTGGAAGATCACACCGTTTGAAGCATCCAAAGAACAGCCAAGAAGTGCTGCATACTTATAGAGCATCAGTGCTAAATCCTGACGGGTAATATTCTTGCCAACGCCAAAGATTCCATTACCCATACCACTGGCAATATTATTCTCATACGCCCACAAAACTGCACTGTTATACCATGCGTTTACGGCCACATCCGGGAACTGCTTTTCGCTTTCCACTTTGAGCTTGCCCTCTGCATTGTAAAGCACCTGCACAAATTCTTCTCTGGTGATCGATTTATTTGGAACAAAAGTAATTCTGCCATATTCATCTGTACCAGTACCCGACATCAGGTTCTGTTCCACTGCATATTTTGCAAAGGCAAACTGCCAATTGCTGGTAAGTACATCTGTAAAGCTGGATTCAGATCCATCCCACCAATAAGTTTTATTACACTCACCACAATGATATGCCGGCTCTACGCCTTCAATATCTGTGACTTCAAAATGCCACTGGGCGAAGACGGGTACATCACCAGTAATATCGTAGCTTTTATCCTTTATGTCCCGGTAATATACAACCTTCAGATATTTCTCACCATAAGAGCCTTCAAATGCTCTACTGCCGATATTTTTTACATTGCTCCCGATGATTATGCTTGTAAGATTGACACAGTTATAGAATGCATTACTGCCAATGCTGATGACACTGTCCGGAAACTCGATATGCGTAAGACTGCCGCAACCGTAGAAGGCTTCAATGCCAACCGTGGCAACGCGGTTTCCCAATGTGACATTTTTAAGGTTCATACATCCGGAAAAGGCACTTGTTCCAATTATGGTAACACTGTCCGGTATTGTAATGTCAGTAAGACCATAACAATTTGCAAACGCATAATCACCTATAGATGTAACACTGTCATCCCATATAATGCTCTTGGCTAAGCTACAAGAATAAAATGCGCAGCCGCCAATGTGGGTAATATCCCCTAAAATCATAATTTTTTCAACATCATATGAATAATAATACCAAGGCACCTTGTAGCAGTTAAGCAGAGTCCAATCATACATTGCACCTGAACCGTAAATGCACAATGTTCCTTCATAGGAAAGATACCAATACACATTCTCGCCACAGGTTCCGCTATCAATGAACAGTGCGGCAGATGCAGGCGTCGGCATCATTGTTACCAGCAAGCACAGTACGAAAACCAATGCCACTAGTCGTTTCATTTGTTTCAGTTTTTTCATTTTTTCTGCTCTCCTTTATAAAATAAAAAGTGCGGCTACCGAAGTAACCGCACAAAAATGCAAACTCCGATAGTCGCCAAACTAATCAATATAATAAGCATCGCCATCTTACATTGCCGGAATTTGCATTTTATCAAATTCATAATGTAAGATAACCAATGTGAGAAAAGGGTATACTACCCCCATACAAAACGATACTTATCCAATATTTGATTAGTTTGGCATAGTTAGTTTACCACAGTTTTTGAAGTTATGCAACATAAAAACAGCACAAAATGTTTCTATATATTTTGAATTTAATCCTTTACCGGCTGGGAATAATGTGGTAAAATAGAAAAAAGTTTACTCTGGGAGTTCAATATGAAAAAACCATATTCGCTTACAAAGAAAAAAATCAGTGCCCCTGCTCTGGCCTTCATTATGGTCTGCGGTGGGCTTTTGCTGCTTCGTCTTATCAATTCTCTGAATTTCACCGGCAGCTACTCAATGCTGTATTCTGACTGCTATCATCAGTATTACCCATTTTTCGTTGCCTATCGGAAAGCCCTTCTTTCCGGCGAGTCTCTGCTCTACAACTGGAATGTGGGTATGGGTATGGACTACCTGAGTCTGATCTCCTACTACCTTGCCTCTCCCCTGAATTTACTGAGCATCTTTGTGCCGGAAAAATGGCTGCTGGGCTACTTCTCCCTGCTGATGCCGGTTAAGCTGGGTCTTGCCGCCGCATTTTTTGCTATTTTCCTGAAAAAGGTATTTCATAAAGACGACTTCTCTGTTGCGGTATTTGGCTGCTTCTACGGCTTATGTGCCTGGGCATTGGGCTATCAGTGGAACATTATGTGGTTGGACACCTTTGCCCTGCTTCCTCTGGTAGCATTGGGAACGGTATCCTTGCTGAAGGATAAAAAATTCGTTTTATATACCGTTACCCTTTTCCTGTCAGTCTTCTCCAATTACTATATTGGACTGTTTACCTGCATTTTTGTAATGCTGGCGTTTATCTGCTACGAGATCTGCCGTTGGGGCGGATTTAAGAAATTCTTTTTGGATCTGGCAAGGATCGCCCTATTCTCCCTGCTTGCCATCGGTATGACTGCCATTTTGGAGCTTCCGACCCTGGCCGCACTGCAAACCACCCAATCCAGTGTAAACAAGTTCCCGGAGGGCTTCCGTCTGAACATTGCAGACAAAAACACCTGGCTGGGCCTTTTGGATGCTATGCGTCAGGTAGCAGGCAATATGAACGGCGGCCTGGAGCCCAGCTTCAAGGAAGGTCTTCCCAATCTGTACTGCGGTGTGATCACCAATGTTCTGGCATTTTTGTATCTGACCTGCAAGCAGGTCCGCCTGCGGGACAAGCTTTGCTCCGTATTTTTGCTTCTGTTTTTTAATGTCAGCTTTATTATAAGACAGCTGGACTATATCTGGCATGGCTTCCACTTTACCAATATGATCCCCTATCGGTTCAGCTTCCTGTACAGCTTTGTGCTTTTGTATATGGCATATCACGCCTGGACCTTGCGCCGCGATTTCCGGCTTTGGCAGGTTTCCATCGCCGGCGTGCTGTCCCTCGGTTTGTTCCTGTGCAGTGACGAGCCGGCAAAGTTTGTTGACCTTATCTCCGGAAATGTCCCCCTCCAGCCCTGGACCGGCTCCAACATTTCCGCAAATCTGGAAACCATCGCGACCCACTGCACCTTCGTGCTGTATAACATTTTGTTCCTGGGCTTGTATCTGGCGATTTTGTTTAATACAAATACAGAGGATACCGAAACGGAAATCCCCCCTGCACAAGTGGGAAAATACACAAAAGTCACCGCCAAAAGCAAAACCCGCTCTGCCTCTGCCCTGCTTCTGGGCATTATGGTGGTGGAGCTGGCGCTCAATCTTGTAAACTTCAGCTCCTGGTTCCCCGGCACAAATGTTTCCAACTATCCAAAAGGAACCACCAATTCCCAATGGGCTATTTCCTATATGCAGGATCGGGAATCGGACAACCTGTTCTACCGGGCAGAGACCACCCATTCCCAAACCCTGAATGACGGCGCACTGAACGGCTACAACGGCATCAGCACCTTTACAAGCTCTGCCAATGTTCGGGTGACCGAGTTTATGAAGGCCCTTGGCTACGGCGCAAAGAACACCTACAACCGCTACTGCTTTGAGGAAAGCTCCCCGGTCGCAAACCTGTTCCTGAACCTGAAATATATGATCGAACGGGACGGAAAGGTGGAAGATAATCCCTATTTTGACGATGTGCATTATTTTGGCTCTGTGCATTTGCTGGAAAACAACACCTACCTGCCTTTGGGATTTTTAACCAACTCCCAAATCCTCAATGTGGATTTTGCCCAAACCGGAAATCGGTTCCAGATGCAAAACGAGCTGTTTCGTTCTGCCACCGGTCTGACCGAGAATGTATGGACAACAGTTCCGGGAAATAATCTGATCATCAACGGCAGTAATCTGACACTGAACGCTTACCAGACACAGACCGGCTACTGCTCCTACTCCACCGGCACTTCCACCGGTACTGTCACCTACAGCTATACCGCCGACCGGGACGGACTGATGTGCGTCCATCTGGACCTGAGTAAGAAAAACAGCCCCACATTCTATTTGAACGGGCAGCTGCTTTACAGTGAAACCTACAGTCTGCCCCAAATGCTGGCTGTGAGCAATGTGACTGCAGGCGATGTGGTAGAGATCAAGCTTTCCTGCAATGCAAATGAGCGCGGTACAATGAATATCAGCGCCGCAATCGTTGACGAGGAAGTGTTCCGCAGGGGCTATGACATTCTGAATGCTTCCACATTGGAGCTGACGGAATTTAAGAACACCCGTGTGGAAGGCACCATTCAATGTGATCGGGACGGCGTGCTTTACACCTCCATCCCCCAGAACGGCAACTGGACAGCAACCGTGGACGGACAGCCTGCGGAAACCGTAATGATCGGTGACGCAATGGTAGGCGTGCTCATCACAGAAGGCTATCACACCGTTTCCTTCCGCTATCACAACAGTGCCTTTGCATTGGGCTGGAAGATCTCACTGGGCTGTTTGATGATCTTCCTGGGTCTTTATTGGGTCTGCTATAAACCGAAGTTCAAAAAAGTTATTGGAAAATTCCAGAGTAAATAAGTACAAAACACCCTGTCTTTCAAAAGCGAAAGACAGGGTGTTTTTTATAGTCCTAAACGCAGGAGCAGGTACATCAGGCCGTAGGCCACGCAGATGATACCGGTGAAAATAAGCATAGGTTTTACCATCATCCTCACAGCACTCCAATATGTTTGCCACTGCTCCTTAAAGCTGGCGCGATATTGTTTTTTCTTATAGGACCAACCGGGTCTGGACACGCCGGACATATCTGCAATGGTCCGTCCGTCGTCCACATAAATGACCTTTTCTTTTTTTTGCCTTTTTCCCATAGTTTTACTTCTGATACTTCAGGTGGCAAGCCGCATAGTGACCGGGTTCATACTCCGTGTATTCCGGAGGAATGTGCTTACACACCTCCATCGCATAGGGGCAACGGGTATGGAAACGGCAACCCTTGGGGGGATTTGCGGGGCTGGGAATATCGCCCTCCAGCTTCATACGATCCATCTTGGTATCCGGGTCAGGATTGGGAACCGCAGAGAACAGCGCCTTTGTATAGGGATGGATGGGGTTGCGGAAGATATCGTCCTTGGTACCGAACTCCATCATTGCGCCTAAGTACATAACGCCGATCTTATCGGAAATAAACTTGACCACGGAAAGGTCGTGGGAAATGAACACATAAGCCAAATTCATTTCCCGCTGAAGGTCCTTCAGCAGGTTGATGATCTGGGCCTGGATGGATACATCCAATGCGGAGACCGGCTCGTCGCAAATCACCAGCTTGGGATTTACGGACAATGCACGGGCGATACAAATTCTCTGGCGCTGACCGCCGGAAAATTCGTGGGGATAGCGCTCATAGTAATAATCCCGCAGACCGCATTTTTCCATCAAATTCAGGACATAATCCTTGATCTGACCCGCAGGCACGATCTTATGGACAGCCACCGGTTCACTTAAAATACCGCCAACGGTACTTCTGGGAGGCAAGGAGGAATAGGGGTCCTGGAAAATGATCTGCATTTTCTTACGGAAGGCCCGCATCTGCTTGGAATTATAATCGGTGATATCCTCGCCGTCAAAGATGATCCGACCGCCGGTGGGCTGGTGCAGCTTCAAAATCGCACGGCCAGCAGTGGTCTTGCCACAGCCGGATTCGCCAACGATACCCAAGGTCTCGCCGGCCTTCAGCTTAAAGGAAATGTCATCGACTGCAACCAGTTCCTTTGTGACCTTGCCGAACATAGTCTTCTTAATAGGGAAGGTCTTACGCAGGTGGCGCACTTCCAGAACGCACTCCGGATCATAGGGCTGTGCAAAGTCCTCTTCCATCTGGCGCTTTCTGTTTTCCAGATACTTTTCCATTTCCTTTGCATCGTCATATACCACTTCAGAACCGTTTGTGGCTTGATTATTCATAATTTTTTCTTCAGCCATTTTCGTTCTCCTCGTTGTATAAATGACAAGCAACAAAGTGTGTGGGACTGATCTGAATCATACCGGGATAATCACCGGAGCACTTACCGATACACTTTGCGCATCTTTCCTTAAAATAGCAGTGGTTCGGCATATTCACAGGATTGGGAACATTGCCGGGAATGTTATACAGCTGGGTGCTGTCGTCCAGAGTCATTGTAGGCTTGGACTTCTGCAGACCGATGGTATAGGGATGTCTGGGATCGTGGAAGATCTCCTGGACCGTGCCCTTTTCAATTACCTTGCCTGCATACATAACCACCACATAGTCCGCCATTTCGGCAATGACGCCCAGATCGTGGGTGATCAACAAAATTGAGCCGTCGATCTTCTTTTTAATATCCTGCAGAAGATCCAAAATCTGCGCCTGAATGGTAACATCCAATGCAGTGGTGGGCTCGTCTGCAATGATCAGACGGGGCTCTGCCGCCAATGCCATTGCGATCATAACGCGCTGGCGCATACCGCCGGACAGCTCGTGGGGAAATGCCTTATAGACATTTTCAGGAATGATGCCAACCAGCCGAAGCATTTCCTCGGATTTGGCTTTTGCCATTTCCTTGGTGGCACCGGGAACATGGATCAGGGTCACTTCATCCAATTGATCACCAATGGTAAAAATGGGATTTAAGGATGTCATAGGCTCCTGGAAGATCATTGCAACCTGCTTGCCGCGAATTCTGTGAATTTCATTGATGGGCATTTTTGCAATGTCGTAAACCTTTTCTTCCATTTCGAACCGGCCGGGCTGACCTTCCAGAGGAATGATATTCCCCCGCTCATCCCGCTTATAGTCATAAGCCTTAAAGCGGATAGAGCCTTCGGTGATCTGACCGGTGGGGCCCTGGATCAGGCGCATAACCGACATACTGGTAACAGACTTACCGCAACCGGATTCGCCCACAACGCCAACCACCGCATTCTTGGGCACATCGTAGGACACGCCGTTGACGGCCTTGACCACGCCCTGCTCGGTGAAGAAATAAGTATGCAGATCTTCGATCTCCAAAAGGTTATTGGAATTTCGCATTTGGGACAAGAACTCCGATTCCTCTGCCCGTCTGTTCTTATATGCCTCCAAACGCTTCATTTCTTTGGCATTTGCCTTCGCGATGGCGCGGACCTCTCTGCCGGAGAGATAGCCTTTTGATTTCTTTGTTTCACTCATTGGCTTATCTCCTTCCCTTGGGATCAAGGGCATCCCGCAGGCCGTCGCCTACGAAATTGAAGCCCAGAACCGCAATCACGATACAAATACCGGCAGGTACCCAAACATACCAGTGATTTTGCAAAACATCCTGGTTGGTGGAAATGATGTTGATCATTGTACCCCAGGCGGCATAGGGTGCCTTAACGCCCAAATTCAAGTAGGACAGGGTTGCTTCGTAAAGGATCATACTGCCCAGGCTCAGGGTCATCTGAACGATCAGCTGAGGCATAACATTGGGAACCAGGTGCTTGAATATCTTGCGGGAGGTGGAATAACCCATTGCCTCTGCGGCAACCATATATTCCTGCTCACGCAGAGACAGGATTTGACCTCTGACCAGACGGGCAGTGCCTGTCCAGGAAATGAAGGTCAGGTAGATCATCAGCAGATAAATGCGATACTTTGCATCAATATCCGATGCATCCAGAATGGTACTGATGATCAGCAGGATGGGGACGCCGGGCAAACACATCAGCACATCACAAATACGCATAATGATGTTATCCACCGTGCCTCCGAAGTAACCGGCGATACCGCCCAGCACAACGCCCAAAATAGTAATCAGAATAACCGCAATAAAGCTGACGATCAGGGATATCCGTCCGCCGTACATCAAGCGGACAAAGACATCATAGCCCTCGTTATCTGTGCCAAGAATGTGCTCAGAAGAGGGTGCAGACAGGAAGTTATCCTTCAGATACTTCTCTGTTGTCTGACGAATCGTATATTCCACCCCGTCCACTTCATAAGTGGTTACGGAGGTGGCGTATTCTGTCTTACCGCTTTCATCCAGTTCAATTTCTCCCCACTGATCATAAACCAGCGGACCGACAAAGCTGAACAGGAACAGACCGACTACCATAATCAGTCCGATAATACTCAGCTTGGAACGGAAGAAGCGGCGCACCACCATACGGGTGGGAGACATCAGACGGACATTTTTGTCAAGAGGCACTTGGGTATCAGCAGCTTCTTGATTTTTGTTTTCAAGCTCTTCCATACAGCGCCTCCTCACTCAAGTTTTACTCTGGGGTCAACAAGACCGTACATCAGGTCCGCCAGCAGAACACCCAGAACACTCAACAGAGCCAGGAACATATTGTATCCCATAATGAAGGGAATGTCGCCCCGGTTCATTGCATCCAGCGCCATTTTACCGATACCGGGCAGGTCAAAGACCTGCGCGGTAATGATCGCACCGGAGAAAAGGCTGGGCAGAAGTCCTGCCAGAGAGGTAACCAGCGGAATCATAGTGTTGCGGAATGCGTGCTTATTGATAACAACGCGCTCCTTAAGGCCCTTTGCACGGGCAGTACGGATATAATCCGAATTGAGGACCTCCAGCATATTGGTTCTTGTCATTCTCATTCTGGCACCGATGCTCAAAATCACGATGGTCAAAATAGGAATGAACAAATGGTGCATCTGGTCCAGCAATCTCTGGATGCCGCCGTAGGAGGCTGTCGCATTAACAAGACCGGAGGGCGGGAACCAGCCGAATTTCAGTGCCAGTACATCCTTGAGCATCTGACCGAAGAAGAAGGACGGCAGAGAGATACCCACCATAACCAGAATGGTTACGATATAGTCCCGAAGACTGTACTGATGTCTTGCCGCAGTAATGCCCAGGGGGATCGCAATCATAAATTCAAAAACGGTTGCAATCAAAGACACGGAAAAGGATACACCCATATTCTCGGTGATAACCTGTGCCACAGGAATGCCATAGACAAAGCTTGTGCCCAGGTCTCCCCTGCACATAGCACCCAGCCAGCTGAAATAGCCCTTGAGGATGCCCTTGAAGCTGTTGTCTCCCAGGCCGTACATTTCGTACATAGCCTGCACAGTTTCTTCACTGACCGTAGCGCCGCCCTGGTTGATGGCGTTGATTTTATCCTGGATAAAATCAACGGGCATCAAACGAATCAAAAAGTAAATGATCAGGGAAACACCCAGCAGGATCAAAACTGAATATGCAATTCTCTTTACGATATATTTAAACATAATCCACTCCGGGTTTAATTAGCAAATTCAATTTCCCAAATACGGTCCAGGGGGGAGGAATAGGGGTTGACATCGGAATCGATGCTGTCAGCAGAGATCACCTTGGAGTTGTATGCGTACAGGACCTCGCGCTGATAGACAGGCAGTTCAATTGCCAGATCCAGGATCAGGCTCATACAATCCTTGTACATTGCTGCACGCTCGTCCTGATCGTTGGTGGAACGGGCATCATCGATCAGGTCACTCAGCTCGTCCAGGATGTCCAGCTCCTCAGCAGAGCCGCTGTTCTTGAGGTAGTTGTAGCCCCAAGCCAGGGTGCTGGTTGCGGAGGAATCCTTGTGGTAAACCTGATACATATCCGGATCCAGAGCAGAAGACCAGGCAGCTGCCCAGACAGCCAGAGAACCGGTATTGATCTTAGTCAGAGCCTGGGTATCGCAGACAACCTCTACCTCCCAGCCCAGATCGTTGAGCATTGCAGCTGCATCACGGAACACCTTATAGGTGGGGTGATCCTGCAGGCTGGAGCCTGCGATGGTGAAGGTGACCTTCAGTTCGCTGTCACCGGCGCCGACACCGGCAAGCTGCATATACTTTTCAATGTTGGCAATTGCAATGTCCTTGTTCCAGTTGCCCATCTGGGGATAGTCGTGACCGTTGTCGGTTGCGGCATCGCCCTTGGGGTATGCCCAGCTGACAGTGGACATATTCCAGTAAACCTGCTCAGCAGTACCGGCACGGTAGTAGTCCAGTGCCAGAGAGGTGTTCATTGCACACATAATTGCCTTACGCAGGTTCAGATCCTTGACCTTACCGGCGTTGATGCCGATATAACCGTAACCCAGCTGGTCGGTGTGCAGGGTCACGATGCCCTTGCCGGACATAGCTTCCAGGTCCTCATAGTTCTTGGTGGTCATAGAGGGAGAGATGTAGTGAACAGTGCCGTTCTCCAGAGCAGCAATTGCGTTGTTGGAGCTGACGACCTGATAACGGATCTTCTCGATCTTTGCATTCTCCAGCTCAGCACCAACGGTGTTAAAGTTCTCGTTGGACTTGAAGTATACAACATTATCGGTGTAGAAGGTGCTTTCTGTGGGATCGCCGTTCTGGTTGTCGGTAGCCTTGTAGGGACCGGCGCCCATCGGGATCTTAATATTTCTGGTGGACTGGACGATATCGGTCATAAAGCCGTAGTTTGCGTACTCAACGCCAAACTTGTTGTTTGCAATGTCCACACCAACAGAGCTGCCCTCGCCATAGTAATGCTGGGGAGCAATGGTAATGGCAAAGTTCCAGATAGCCTTGGGGTCAACGCCGTTGATGGTGACCTGCAGAACATCGTACTCGTTCTCCCCTGCTACAGTGCCGTCAGCATTGTGGGAGGAAGCGACCTTATATTCTGTGCCGTTAACGGTAATGGTAGAGCCGGCAGCATCGGTATGGCCCAGAGAAACGATACCGGAGATGTTCTCAACAGCCAGAGAGCCGTCGTCAGAGACATTTTCGTGGAGGATGACTTCCTTTGCCTTTGCAGTGAACTCGGTCGCCAGAGTGGTGCCGGTAGCCCAGTACTGCAGAATAATGTCCAGCTCGGTTGCGATCTTATCGTTGTAGATGTAGTTGATCGCATCTTCCTTGGTCTCGATGGAGGAAGGATACTGGGGCTTCAGGGATTCCATAGTGGTACGGTCGATCTTGCCGTCAGCGCCCTCTGCATACTTTACTTCCACATAGCCTTCTGTGTACATAAAGCAGAAGATCTCATCCTTGAACTCCTCGTACTTATTGTAGGGAGCTTCTGTGTAGGACTCCTGTGCGCTGATGTAGTCGTTGCCCAGCTCTTCCTTAAAGAGCTTGAGTGCATACTCATAGTCAGCCAGCAGATCGTCGTTGTCGATCTCGTCGGGGTTGTTGGAGATAGCATCCTTATAGCCGGAAGAAATGCTTGCGCCCTTGATAGCCTTGACCATATCGTCATAGCTGACTTCATTGGTGGAAGAAGCCTTCTTCTGGGCATTGAACAGAGCGATCAGCTCCTGAACTCTGTTCTGTGCTCTGGTGGAAGCCTGGGTGTTGATGAGCTCATTGCTGTCATCAGAGGAAGAACCGACAGTCTGTGTACGGTACTCTGCAAGGCCTACGATATCTGTAGAATACAGAGTGTTGGAGCCGGTGTAAACGGGATCCAGATACACATAGTAGTTAAACAGAACATCTTCCATAGTCAGGGGATGTCCGTCGGAGAACTTAATGCCGTTCTTCAAAACGAATGTGTAAGTAGTGGTGTCGTTGTCTTCTTTTACATCGTAATCCTTAACAACCACTGCCTGGTTTTCACCGTAGGCAACCACGACTTCACCATCGACATAGTCAGCGCCCATCATAGAGATCTGGGTCATACTGACAATGGTGCCGTCATTGGCAGAGGTATAGAAGAAAGGATTGAACAGGCCATCCAAATTCTCTGTCATAATAACGAAAGCATCTGCACTTCCGCCACAGCCAGAGAACATAGAGACCATTCCCACACACATTACAATGCACAGGATCAAGGAAATAATTTTCTTGTTCATATTATCGCTCCTTTAATAAAATACTATATTATTCGGCAAAGGAAACGCTGACCGTTTCATCCGTTACCGAAATAATTACTTTCTCAGGATCATTGCCGGTTGCGCCGCAGGTAATGTCCGCAGTATCTACCGTTGCACTGCCCATACCGCAAAGCAATCCGATGGTATAATCCTCTGTGCCGAAGTAGCAGCCGGAATCGATCAGCAGACTGCTTTCCAGAATGTTGATGGCATTGAGCTGCGCACCGTCAGCAACCGCACCTGCCAGCAGGCCGTATGCAGTACCTGCAACACGGGTGCCGGATTTTACAGTAAAGGTCACATTCTTAAAGGTCAGATCAGACAGCTGCGCGCTTTCGGAAAGCTGACCGAACAGACCTGCGTAATTCTTGGAGTTGTTCGTCTGCACAAGCTCGATGTTGCTGAAGGTGTGTCCGTTGCCCTCAATGGTACCGGTAAATGTGCCATACATCATAACCGTAGGCCAGATCTTATCGGAGAAATCCAGATCTTCGTGGATCACATAGCTGCCGTTCAAGCTGGCATTGTCCAGGAACTGATCCACATTGTAAATGTGGTACCACTCCCCTGCCTGCCAGTCAATATACAGCTTCATTGTGGTGTTTTCCGCTGTAGCGGTCTCCTCGTTGACAACTGCACAATGCTGCAGCACATCGGTGCTAACAGGCTCATTGCCCTGTGCATCGAAATAAGCACCGCAATAGGTGTAATTTTCTCTCTTGGGAATATCGTGCATATCCAGTCTTCCCGTGGATACATTCCACTGGGGCATCTGGATATCACCGTTTTGGGCGGGATTATAGGCAGAAGTGCTCAGCAGCTCGCCGGTAAGCCGGTCGTAGTATTCGATCTGGAAAACCGGAATCCAGGCCGCGTACAATGTAATCTCCGGTTCTGCCGATGTATAGGTTTTTCCGGGATCGACCGTCAGTCGGTCATTTTCAAAATCCCATTTTCCGGAATAGGTGTACAGGGGATTCCCCTCTTCGTCAACGCCTGCTTCTGTCCGCTGGGTGTACCAGCCAGCCAGAAAATAGCCGTTCTTGCCCGCCTCGAATGCATTGTTTCCTCTGGCTTCATTTTCCGGAGCCAGAAGCGCAATTTTCTTGGCACCGCTGCCGTCTTCCCCGATCTGGGACAGATCGTATGTATCGACGATCACAGAGGTGTTGGTTGTAAATGTGCCGCCGTTGGCATCATATTTAACACTTAATGTGTAATTTTCCGCGTCATTGACTTGATAAGGGGTCTGCTTTTCACTGCAGCCTGCAAATAATCCGCAGAGCATCAGAAGCAATGCCCCCAATATTAATGCTTTCTTTTTTAGCTTCATAGTTTCCGCATCCTTCATTTTGGAGCCGGTCCGGGCAGAGCAAAATGCTCTGCCCGTTTCCGGGAATTCCTTACTCTTCAGATGTTTCTTCATCCTGGGTCTGTGCTTCCTGATCCGTGTCCTCGCTCACTTCTTCTGTTTCCAGAGGCGCATCGACCGCTTCTACCTCTTCCTGGGGCTCGTCGGTCACTTCTTCCGCTTCCACAGCTTCCGCTGCATCGGTCCGGACTGCATCGCCCTTCTTTCTTTTACGAAGAACCGCAACAGCAATTACCGCAACTGCCGCAACGATCACAGCGATCCAACCGCCGCCCAGGCCGGACTTCTCTTCCTGCTCCACAGGCTCTGTGGGTTCTTCGGTGGGAGTCAGTGCCAGAATTCTCTGTTCCGCAGAAACCAGATCAGAATAGTTCAGGACCAGTGCCTTCTGTTCGTGGGTCGCAACCTTGTCATAGGCGGCACGGGCAGCCTCAACCAGTGCTTTGTTCTCATAGGTAACACCGGAGGGAATTGCCTTGATCGCAGAGATCGCCACCAAGGTTGTCTTATCCGGAGCTCTCTCGCCGTCAATGACCATATCGAAGTACTGGCTCATAACATAGGAGTCGTAATTCTGACCGTTGGCAGGTCTTACCATAGTCAGCTTATCTTCCACATAGCCCACATAATCTACAAAGTTTGCACCGTAGAATGCATTGGAGTACATACCGCTGGTTGCGTTCCACATAAAGTAGGGCACCATATTCATACTGTCGATCTGTACTTCGTTACCGTCATAATCGGTGTAGGTACCGTAGTCACCGGAGCCGGGAATGTGCTCCAGAGAATCGTAGTAGGAAGGATCGAATTCCTCCTCCAGGGTGGGCGCAATATAGCTGCCAAAGACCACTGTATGCAGCTTTTCACAGCCATAGAATGCCTTATGACCAATTGCGGTGGTGGAATAAGGCATAGTCACCATTTGGATATCTGTGCCCGCAAATGCCATCGCGGTAATACGCACAGTATCCTCATCCAGATGCACATCAATGTGATCTGTACCGGCATAGGTGATCAGCTCCAGACCGTTGGGAACCTTGCAATACAGGCTGCCATCGATCACGAACACGGTATCGCTGACCTGATAGGTATCGATAACGGTTTCATAATCAACGCCGTTAAAGCTGTTGATCTCAACCAGATGGAAGGGCTCGATCTCGCACATTGCAAAGGGATTGTCACCCAGGGTTACCAGATGGCTTCCCAGCTTCACCTTAAAGGGTGCGGCATTTTCTTTCATAAATGCCAGCATACCCACGCTGACCGCACCGGACAAATCTGCCTCAGAAAGGGCTGTATAAGCGAAGGCATAATCGCCGATCTCAGTTGCAGCGCCAAGGTTTTCCACCTTCGTCAGCTGTGCATTGTAGCAGAAGGCACCTTCTGCCAGCTTGCTGCCGTTGGGGTTCAGAACCACAGTGCTCAGCTGCTTGCCGTTTACAAAGGCATACTCGCCGATCGTTTCTGCCGCGGACAGATCTACAGTTGTCAGAGCGACGCTTTCAGAGAAGGCATAGTCGCCGATGGTAACGACCTTTTCCAGGTTGATATCTGTCAGGCTGTCACAGCCGGTAAAGGCATAAGTGGGGATCTCGGTAATGGCTTCACCCAGAACCACCTGCTTCAGATCCTTACAATAAGCAAAGGCATACTCACCGACAGCAGTTGCCGCAGACACATCCACATTCACAAGCTTCGGTGCATAGTAGCTGTAAATGTAATAGCCTTCGCTGGACACAGCGCCATAGGCCATTTCTGTATCCATACAGACCATATACACATCGCCGGAGAATGCATAGTCGCCAATGGACTGTGCTTTACTCAGATCAATTTCCTTCAAATTGACCGCATTGTAGAATGCCATCTTTCCGATCTGGGCATTCTCGCCAAGGGTAACGGTTTCAAGGCCAGCCGCATAGGAGAATGCGTTTTCCCCGATCACAGCATTATTGCCGATGGTCAGAGAAGTGAGCGCACCGCTAAACTGATAGCAGTAGTACTCCGTATCCAGATAGGGCACGACCGTAAACACATTGTCCTTATTGGTGGTAAAGGCATACTGGCCGATCACGACATCGTTGCCGATAACCACTTCCTGAAGCTTCAGGCACTCACTAAATACACCCTCGTTGATTTCCATCTTATCCGGAATGGTTACGGATGTGATGTCTGTGAAGGAGAAGGCATACTTGCCGATATAGGTATCCGCAGTAAATGCAGGCAGCTCAGTAATTGCAGTTTCGAAGAATGCATACTCGCCAATGCTGGTCAGATCGCCCAGGGTGACAGATGCAATTTCCTCAGAAGAACCGAATGCATAATCACCAAGAACGGTAACCGTGGGCAATTTCACCTTTGTGATCTCCACATTATGGGAAAATGCGCCGTTACCGATGGCAGTGACCTCTGCGCCGTCGATATCCTTGGAATTAAATGTGCCGGTAATGGTAGGTGCAACCGCCACAAGTGTCTTTTCGTCAGCAGAAAGAATGTACTTTTCCTTTCCTGCCTTGTATGCGGCATTGCCCTTCTCTACCTCAAACTTGGAGATCTTGGTATCCCGGAAAGCGAATGCGCCAATGCTGTTCACATCCGGTCCAACGGTTACTTCCTTCATATTCTCACACTCGTAGAACATACCCTCCGGCAGAACTGCGGCGTTCACATAGAAGGACTCCAAGCCGTCACAGCCGGTAAAGGCGTAAGCACCGTACTTTACCTTATCGGCAGTGATCTTAACTGTCTCCAGGCTTTCACAGCCTGCAAAGGCATACTGACCAATGGACAGCAGGCTGTCACCGGTAACCACTTCTTTCAGGCTCTTATTGCCTGCAAATGCGTAATCGGAAACAATGCAGATCGCGGACAGGTCAACCGTATCCTTCAGATTACACTGTTCAAATGCGCTTTGGTTGATGATCTGCAGATTGTTCTCGCCGCTGAAGGTGATCTTCTGCAGGGAAGAACATCCATAGAATGCACCGTATTCGATCGCCTGCAGGGTGGAAGGAAGCACGACCTCCTCCAACGCAGTCAGGTTTGCAAAGGCATAGGCACCGATCTTTTCCACGCCCTCAGGAATAATGACCTTTGTGACGGTGGATTCACCGATATACCACTGCTTGGTGGTCTCTCTGTCATCGAAGGCAAGCTCCTCCTCTGTCTTCGGCACATAGTCGAAGTTAGAGAATGCGAAGTTGCCGATCTCAGTCAGGGACAGATCATCCGGGATCGTAACCACACCGCCATTGCCGTAGTAGTGGGTCAGGGATGCGGCAGTGGTCACATAGGGATCTTTTACTTCAACGGAAACAGACTCGGAGTAATAGGTGCTCTTGCCGTCCATCAGGACCTTAACGGTCACAGAAGCATAGCCCTCTGCCACAGCCGTTACAATTCCGTTCTCGTCAACCTTTACAATGTTTTCATTACTTGTCTCAAAGGAAACCGTTGTATCCTTGGGGAAATAGGCCGCCAGGTCGTAATTGAGCAAGACGGATTCAGAGGGATACATAGACAGGTCATACTTACCCTCAAAGAACCGGATGTTGCCGGTATCGCCCAGCAGCTTATCCTCGTTTGCCAACATAAAGAAGGCCTTTTGGGTGGTGTAACCGTTCAGCCGGAACACATCTGCAACAGGCTTGTCATAGCGGCGGTAGCCCTCGTCGCCCTCGCCAAGTACGGTTACATTGAAGGTCAGACTCTTATTTGTTTCCGGGTCGCGGACCTTAACAACTGCCATACCGTCAGAAACGGCAACCAGCTTGTTGTTTACCACACGGACCACACTGGTTCTGGAAGAGCTGAACTCCAGAAGCTCACTCCAGCCGGAGTCCGGATAGACCAGAGGCTCCAGAGAATAGACCTCATTGACGCTCATAGTCAGGCCTTCCTCAATGCCGTCAACAAAGAAGTCTGTATAGTTAGCGGGAAGACCGATCTCGTAGGTAGCATAGTTCAGCGCATAGTCATACACTGTCAAAACGAAGGAATTATCGTTATATGCATTTTCCTTAATGTTGTAAATGTAGTCGGTCAGCTCGTAGGTCACATAGGTCGTGCTGTTCTCCTGGGCATATACGGGAGTCATATACTGCTCAAAAGCCTTCAACTCCTGCATTGCATTGCCGTCTTCATCTTCACCCATAACCACAACACCCAGCTGAGAAGACATTGCATAGTGGTTATCGTAAATTGCAGCCTTTGCATACAGGCGGTTTTTCTTGAGTGTCTTATCGTACTCGTAGTAGAATTCCACATCCGTCACAGTGGGCGCTTCAATATCCACTGTCAGGGGGAAGGAATAGGTATTCTTTTCGTTGGTGGCCTCACCGCCGTCGCCGTAATCCAGCCAGCCGGTGACCGTGACAGTCAGCTTGCTGTTGTTGGGCAGATTGTAGTCCATCGTGTCGAACTCGATCTCCACATTGGCAGGATAAATAGAGCCGCCATCGCCATAGGACTTGCGCACATCTGTATCCTCTACCTCAAAGACAACTTCGCCGGTGGTGTCGTCAGTGATCACCACATCGACCTTTGCCGCATTTCTCAGCATACCGGTCCACATAAAGCGCAGAGAGTGAACGGTGCCTTCCTGATTGGACAGGGAGATGTAATCCTTGGTAGCAGAGATCACCACATCCTCAGGATCCTGCAGGAAGTAGTAGGAGCCCAGGTAACTGACATAGTCCTGCTCCATACCGCCTACCAGACGGGTAGCATAGGCATCCGCCTTCAGCTTGTCTTCCTCGTTGATGCCGTCATCCAGCTCATCGGCATTGGTCTCATAGTAGGTCAGGTCGAACATAGGCGCCTGCGTCCAGTCGCCATAGAAAGCGAGATAAGGAACATTCAGGTCCACTTCTGTGCCCTTTGTTGCAGTCAGGGTCACGAAGCCCTCCACATACATACCGTTGGCAAAGGCGCTGTTCAAGTATGCCTTGTTCTCCTCTGTAAGGGTGACGGTCACAGTTACATCCACACTGCTGCCGGCCTTTACAGTCAGCTTGTTGTTCTTCTTCAGGGAACCGCCCTCGGACTCTGCAACAGAAACAGATACTGATGCGCCGTCCAGGGTGTAAGCTTCTTCTGTGACAGTGGTTTCGCCGGCGTTTGTCTTTGTTTCGCTGACGCCCTCTGTCATCACATAGGCACCAACCTCGTAGGAGAGGTTCTTCTCACCAAAGTTGGTAACGGTAAACTTCATTTCATAGACACCGGACTTGCTGGGATCGTCACCAAGCTCCAGCTTGGAGGTATCCATTTCCTTGCCGTCCTTGTCGTAGGTGGTAATATACGCGGTGGTATCCAGGCAGGATGCCAGATTTGCAAGACCTGCGCCCTGCTTTCTGATGGCATAGGGCAAGCCGTTGGTGTTCAGAATGATATCTGCAGTGGACATCATCAGCTTGTTGACCATTTTGTTCACAGCCACATTGTCATCTGCGATATCCGGGAAATTCTCCACGACATACTGCCGCAGCAGAACCACAACACCTGCCAGGTTGGGGCAAGCCATAGAAGTACCGGACAGGTAATCGTAGCCGCCGCCGGTCACGGAGGAATAAATGTTGCCGCCGTGGGCAGTGATCTCAGGCTTGATCTTCAGATCCGGAGTGGGGCCCCAGGAGGAGAAGTCAGAAATAAAAGGACCGGAGGTCTGGCTCTTTTCAATGGACAGCTTTCCGCCGCCCTTCTCAGCCAGGAATTCACCGTCATTCTGGGAAATGGAGCACACAGCCAGTGTGGCATCGCCCACATTCATCTTTACATCACCGGACACATTATTATAAATAATAATACCGGCGGCGCCCTGTGTCTGGGCGATCATAGCTTTTTCTTCGAAGGTGTTGTCACCGCGGCGGACCAATGCGATCTTGCCGGTAACATCCATACCGGTATAGTCAGCCGATCTGCCCACGCCGGGAATGACAACATATTCGTAGGTCTTGGACTCTTCGTCGCCAAGCAAGGTGTCAAAGAAACTCAGCTCCTTTGCCGCGCCGCTGTTGGCTTCGTCAAAATAGATGATGGTTTCATCATAAATCAAATAAGGCGTTTTCTTACCGCTGATGGAAGCAACAGAGATGGTTCCGGGATAGGTACCGGGAGAACCGACCGTACCGGTATCCGGGTTAGAGGTCAGGCCCAGGTTGCCGTTTGCCTCTGAACCATAAGCAGAGGAGTAGCTGTTGGAGGCGGCAACGATCAGGCTGATGCCTGCATTGCGGATCTTCTCATAAACGCCGTAAACCAGCTCTTCATCGGACTCACGGCTGAAGCCGCAGGCAGTACCCAGGGACATATTAATAACATCCACATCCAAAATGACGCAGTCTTCCAGGGCATCCAGGATCCAGGAGCTCATAGCGGTGTCGACCACATCGGAAAACACCTTCATAGCGACCACCTGGGCATTGGGTGCAACACCGGTGATCACATCGTCCTTACCCACAATAACACCGGAGACGTGGGTGCCGTGATTGTTGTGGGTGGAGTAGGCATCGGAATCGCCGTCAGCATAGTCAAAGGCGAAGGGCACCTTTTTATTGACATACACATCGTCGACGGTTGCACCGGAAAGGGCATTTGCCTTGGTGCTGTCCACGACCTTTGCCACATCCTCATAGGTCAGGCCCAGGTTGTCGGAGGTAAAGTTGTCAACCGAGAAAGCCGTATGATTGGTATCCAGACCGGTATCCAGAACGGCAACAACCATACCGCTTCCGTCGTAGCCGGAGTCGCCGCTGTTGAAAATACCGGTGTCGAACACATTGACTGTATTTTCCACCAGCTCGGTCTCAGCCACATTGTAAACTTCACCGATGATGGCATTCTCACCCTTATGCAAGGACTTGCAGGCAGCAGCATAGTCCCCTGCCTTCAACAAGATCTCAAAGCCGCTGAGAATGGTGGAGTAATCCTTACCGGTTTTATAGGCAACACCCTTTTCGTCCAGAGAAGCCAGAATTTCCGCCTTCCGCTGGGCGATCTGCTTTTCGATGTCTGCCGCATCCTGGCTGTACAGTGCATAATCTGTAAAACTCTCAGACTTGTCGGTCGCATCATAAGCAGACATAATGTCGGGAACATCCAGAGAAATGATCACAGAGATCTCCTGATCATCCTGCATTCCCTCAGGCAGCTGATAGACAATATCGCTGTTCAGGTAGTTCCCGTAATTTACATCAAGCTTCTGACCCAAAGAGTCAATGTAGGAAGCCTGATAATTGCTGGCTTGCGCCTGGGGGGAATAGAACGCGCAGACCAGCATCACCGCAGTCAGCACCACAACGATCGCTGAACGGGTGAAGGTAATCCATCTTGCTTTTTTCATAGAGTAATCGCCTTTCATCTCTAAAATTCGCACATTGATATGCATACATAGTCCAGAATATAATACTGTATTTCGTTTCAAAAAGCAAGGATTTTTCGCTGAAAGTAGGCCTTTTAGGCGAAATAAATACAAAACGCCAGAAAGCATCCGCCAGCGGCGGACACAGGCAAATAATTGCGGGAAATCTGTGTTTGTACGATTTACTTTCCGCCTTTGCTGTGGTATACTGTACGGGTAAAATATCCCTTTTGGAGGACAAAATATGACAAAAACCCAACGGGTGCGCCTGATTTACGGCATTATTCTCGGCATCGCTCTCGTGGTGGCCGGTATTTGCCTGATCGGTGCGTGCATCTGCATCTACCACTCCGGTGACAAGCCATTTTCCCGGGAAGCGGTAGCCTTTTATTTCTCGGAGATCTCAGTGCCGGTGTATCTGGCATTGGCGTTGACGGCAGGTGGCTTTATTCTCAGCTTTGCACTGCCGAAGGAAAAATCCAAAAAGCCCGGCAAGAACCTCCCCGGCACACTGCGGCGCCTGTGGGAAAAGCGGGATATCACCCTTTTGGAGTCTCAGCTGCAGGCAGATATCCGAAAGCAGCAAATGAGCAGAAAGCTTCATACATATATCAGCATCGGTCTTTTATCCATTGGCAGCCTTTTGTTCCTGGCTTATGCAGTCGATCCGGATAACTTCCCTTCTGAGGACATTACCGGCTCGATGGCTAAGGGAACTGTGATTATGCTGATCTGCCTGTTTGTGCCCTTTGTGTATGCAGTTCTGTCTTCCTACCTTGCCAGAGCAAGTATGAAGAAAGAGATCGAGCTGGTCAGAAGTGTTGCACCCAACCGGCAAACAAGCCTGAAGTCTTCTGAAAAATCTGCAGGCAATGTTCTGCGGTGGGTGCTTCTGGGTGTTGCGGTTTTATCCATTGTTTATGGCTATTTTGCAGGCGGTACTGTGGATGTGCTGACCAAGGCGGTCAACATCTGTACCGAATGCGTGGGATTGGGGTGATAGTGTATGAAAGAAAGATTGAAAAGGCTCATCCCCAGTAAGCGAAAAATTATGCAGCTGTATTTTGCGTTGCTGTTCAACGCAAACCTGAAGGGTTTTATCACCGGTAATATTTACCAGGGCAATTCCAAAACGATGTGTGCCCCCGGCATTAACTGCTATTCCTGCCCCGGCGCGATCGCCGCCTGTCCCCTTGGCTCACTGCAGGGCTCCTTCAGTGCAGACCGGTCAACCATCTTTTATGTTGGCGGTATTTTGCTTCTGTACGCCCTGATGTTCGGCAGAATGATCTGCGGCTGGCTGTGTCCCTTCGGACTTGTGCAGGAGCTGATGTACAAGATCAAAACTCCAAAAATGAAAAAAAGCCCGGTAACACGGGTGCTGTCCTTCCTGAAATATGCAATTCTGGTATTCTTCGTTCTGATCGTTCCCATTATGTACGCCTTCCGGGATACGCCCCTGCCTACCTTCTGTAAGTACATCTGTCCGGCCGGTACGCTGGAGGGCGGTCTTGGGCTGCTGAGTAATAAGGTAAACGAAAGCTATTTCTCTATGCTCGGTCCCCTGTTTACCTGGAAATTCCTGCTGATGGTCAGTATTCTGGTGGGATGTGTGTTCATTTTCCGGCTGTTCTGCCGGTTCCTCTGCCCGCTGGGCGCGCTGTATGGACTGTTCAATAAGATATCCTTCTTTGGTATCAAGGTCGTGGGCAGCAAATGTACCGATTGCGGCCTTTGTGTCAGCCATTGTAAGGTGGATATTAAGCATCCGGGCGATCAGGAATGTATCAGCTGCGGCAGCTGTGTGGATGTGTGTCCCACAAAGGCGATCGTCTGGAAAGGCCCCAAGGTCCTGCTGAAAGCCAACGAGGGCGCGCCGGATAAGCAAAAGCGGCGCAAAACGATTTCCCGGATAATCTCTTCCATTGTGCTGCTGGGTGTCCTGGCAGGCGCGATCACTTACTATTGGAAACAGCCGGATCAGACCAACCCCAATCCCGGCGTTATCACGGCGGACCGGGGCAACCAGGTGGGCGATCTGTGTTACAATACCGACCTTCCCATCGTCACCGCCAACGGTGTCTCCGAAGAAACTCTGGACCCCACAGCAACAGGCACTGTAACCGTTATCAATTTCTGGGGTACCTGGTGCACGCCCTGCGTGGCAGAGCTCCCCTATTTCGAGCAAATCGCTGAGGAATACGGCGACGAAGTGACGGTGATCGCCGTCCACTCCGCCCTCTCCCGTGAGACAGCACCGGAATATATCGCCCAGTATTATCCCGATTCCTCCCTGATCTTCTCCCAGGACAGCGGCGAGGGCTTCAACGGCGACTATTATGCAGCCCTTGGCGGCAGAGGCACCTACCCCTATACCGTGGTCCTTGACGAAACCGGTGTCATCACCGAAATCTTCGTCTCTTCCCTCACCTACGATGACCTGAAAACCGCAGTAGAAAAAGCAACATAAAAAGAATTGAAATGTTTGCTATATCAGAGTATAATCAGTTTTCCCTAAAAACTTTTATTATGTTTTAAACACAGTCTGGCACATAACAGGTTTGACATAATCGTGATTTTTGTGCAGTTACAATTACAGTCCATACTAATATTTCACTTTTACTTTTTATTTAATATAACAATAAAAGGAGATAACAATGGAAAAGCATATTGACGAAATCTTCAAGGATCTGCCACCTGAGCAAACAGTAGCAAATATTCAACGCATACTTTACTCAATTGGTATTGAGGTTGAAGAAAAATGGAGTGATTCAGGCATTGCGCACTGTTATAGTCTCTCATTGAAGGTTAAAGATGGTTATCCTTCAAGTAATGGCAAGGGTGTAACAAAAGCTCTCGCGCGAGCTAGTGCTTATGCTGAATTTATTGAGCGTCTGCAGCAAGGACTACACTATTACAAATTACAGTCTGTCGGTGAAGATCCAGAAATGGATCTGCACACTTTTGCACCAGATGCAAAATATATGACCGAGCAGGAGCTAATTGATGATGGCGTATGGATGGATTATTTGATTGAATCTTATGGCAATTCTCTTTCACGTGAGAAGATTGCTTACTATTCTAAAGTTTTCTCTTGTTCAAAGGATGATAAGATTCTCACATTACCCTACTATAGTATTTTTGAAAACAAATATGTATATCTACCAGCTGGTTTTATTGAGCAAGTTTACGCATCAAATGGATGTTGCGCCGGTAATACTCCCGAAGAAGCATTAACACATGCCATATCAGAAATAATTGAAAGAAAATGTAAACAAGACCTTCTCATCTCTGGAAAAAGTGTTCCAGCTGTTCCTGACGATATTTTGAACAAATTCCCTACCGTTTCTAAAATTTTAAAACAAATAAAAGATAGGAATATATTTGATATCAGTGTCTTAGACATATCTGACGGGAGCGGTTTTCCTGTTATTGCAACACGCATTGTAAATAAGAAAACGCATGATTACTGGGTAAATGCAGCCGCAGATCCAGTTCTTGAAATTGCAATACAACGAACCCTAACTGAACTGCTACAAGGAAAGAACATAGATGCATATCATGCACGTCACAGTAGTGTTATTTTAAAGAAACCAGACGATGTGCCTTTATCGACAAATGCGTGGAACTCGTTAGAATCATCACAGGGTCTCTTTACTGCTGACTTTTTTGCAGATTTAGAACCAAGGAATAAATGTACAGAGTTTCATAATAACACTAACAAAAGCAACAAAGAACTACTTCAGTATGCTTACAGCATTTGTAAGCGATTTAAGAAGCCCGTCTATATTAGAAACTATAGTTATCTTGGTTTTACCTGCTATAAGGTTGTAATACCCGGCTATTCAGAAGGAAATTGGTTGCAATTCTTTGATCCTGTTTCCGAATACGCTTTTGGCGCAAATCTCCGAAAAGCATTCCTAAATATTACTACCGCAAGCCATAGTGAGCTTACCTCTTGTCTACTATACAGCAATATGATTTCAGGTAAGGTTGGAAAATTTAATAAATTCAGCCGAATTGCTGGCATTCCTATTTCCGGTTCATCTAACATTTTCCTCCCATATATAACCTTAGCCTATGCTTCATATAAATTGAAGCGTTATAAAGATACAATTAAATACTGCAAGACTCTAATCAGTGCTACTTTTCTGGACGAAGATACTCGTCAATACCTGTCCTGCATTATAATGTATCTTGATTTAACTCTAAAATCAATTGATGTGCAAAAAATCAAATCAATTCTTCCAAAGTTTTTCTTTTCAAATGCAACCGACAAACTGCTGCAACATTTAAATAACGGCGAGTCACCATTTAATTCACTTGTTCTCAAATGTGACCTACACAATTGTGGTAAATGCTCCTACTCAGATTATTGCTCATACAACAAGGAAAAGTCTTTAATACATAATATAGGGCAGTTCTACAATAAATTTCATAACGGTCAAGATAAGGCAAATTTCCCTGAATTTATCAATAAGAATCTATAACAAAAACCAGCCAGCAATTGCATCAGCAATTGCTGGCTGGTTCTCATCGTATACTATTCTATAAGTCAATCCGCACCAAGCACTATATCAGGACCAGTTCCATCAATTTCTGTCATAGCATCCTCATACTCTTTGAGTACCCTATTATACCATTCAAAGAAATCATCATAAGAATCAAATGTATTTATAAAGGCCTGCTGTTCAACAGCACTCATTGAAAAATATTCAGAATAAGTTAGTTTATCTTTTTGCGGTACAGTAACATCTGACACATCCGGAAATGTTGGTTTTTCGGGTATATTCGGTTCTGTAGATGTGGGATTTGTGGGCTTAACGGTAGTCATATAAGCATCATAGTCTTTTTTGATTTCCGCAAGCCAGGCATCAAAGGCCTCCTGACTTTCAAACTGGCTCATCAAATTCTTCTTCTGCTCACCGTTCAGAGTTAAATACTCAGAGTAAGAAATTATATGACCGGAAGGAACAGTGGTGTCCGTTTCTGTTGCCACCGTTGGATCAGTCTGTTCGGTTGTATCCTGTGTTTCGATGTCCTGAGTGGCAGGTTGCTTGCCGGTTGTTCCTTCGGGCACCTTATCCTCACCACAGGCAATAAACAAGGTGCAAAGCACCACGGGAATCAATAAAAATATCGCTAGTTTCTTTTTCATAAGTAACCTCAAATAAAATTATAATCGTAAATTCGAATTACAAAAGCTCCCCAATAAAGAGGAGCTGTCAGCGAAGCTGACCGAGGGGTCGGCTCCCCTGATGGGAGCTGGCAATTGCCGATCCCAGGCAATTGTCTGAGGGGTTCAACCACTCCACCGCTAACGCGGTCCCCCTCTCCTTACACAGGAGATGCTTTAATTGCCTCATTAATAATTCTATCAATGTATTCACATACACCGCTAAAATTCTTGCTGACCTCATTATTTGGAATTCGTACTACTTGCAAGCCATAGCTTTGGAGAAATTCTGTACGCTTTGCGTCATAGGTAATTCCCTGATCTTCATAATGCTGAGAACCATCCAATTCAATCACAAGCTTAGCCTGCGCACAGTAGAAATCAACAATATAATTACCAATTACTCTTTGCCTATAAATATGTACAGGATAGCAGCGCAAAAAGTCATACCAAAGATGTCGTTCTTCCTTAGTCATCGTCTTTCGAAGTGAACGAGCAGCCGGAACTAAGCGGCTATTGTGCTTTCGATCCATTTTCGTTTCTCCGTATCAAATTGGCTCCCCAACAAAGGGAAGATGTCAGCGAAGCTGACTGAGGGACCAGGCGCCCCTGTCAAGGGGAGCTGGCAATTGCCGATCCCAGGCAATTGTCTGAGGGGTTACGCCAGTAGCTCGTATTCCTTCAGGTGGGCAACAAAGTCGGCAATAAAGCCCTTGGCTTCTTCCACATTTACATCCTCGTAGGTGTCCACAACGGCCTGAAGCAGGTCTTCTTCTGTCTTGTCCTCCAGCAGCTGCTCCCACAAGAACTTACCGGTATCATTTAATGTAATCATAATGCTAAGATCTAAATCATCACCAGTTGGTAGAACAACATTTTCACCAGCAACCGAACTAATAATATATCCTTCTTTAATCTTCATAACTTAATTCTCCTTTTCAAATTTCTGACCGGACATAGCTTCATAAGAAACAATTGCCGCATCCAAATTCATATTACATTCCAATTTCCAAACCGGAATATGTTGTAATAACAAATCAAGATTTTTCAACATTTTTACACGGTATTCTGGAAACTTAGGCTTGTTCACCTGTCTAATAATTTTATTGATTGCATCTATACCATTATATCGAGAGATAGAATTTACATCACCTCGCTCAAGAATTGCGATGCCGGCTAAGGGAACACGAACATTTCTGCTAATATCATTTTTTCCACTCCAGGGTGTTCCATAGGCATACCACACACCATTCTCAAAACGAAGTGCTGGTTTATCATCATTCAAAATATAAGCACGGTCTCCAAACAATTTGAGCCACAATGATGTATGCGTAGACTTTCCAGTTCCGCAACTTGCTGTAAAAAGGTACGCATTTCCATCTACAACTACTGCTGAAGAATGAAGCATCATCCCATCATAATTTAATAAAGCCTTATAGAACAAAAAGCCTGTCGCCATATACTCTCTAGATTCAGGAGAAAGATTAGGCCAAAATTTTTCAAGATCGTAGCCATCAGTTGAAATTGTAACATCAGGACTATCGATTTCGTGAATGCGGTAAGGCTCTGCTTGCAATATTGTTTTCCCAAATGTGTCCATTCTTATTGTGAGACCAGCTACCTTATAATAATTTTCCATAACCCTCCATAATAATTCGATGTATTATTTAATTATGACCCTATTATATCATAATATCAAAAAAAAGCAATTATAACTTTAATGAAAATAAAATATGGATACAAGATTCAATATATACATAATTCGTGGTGAAGTTATATTTAAAATGCAACCCGAATTGTTCTGTTTTGTTATAAACAAAGAATCCTGTTTGTAATACATAAAAATCGTGCTTGAGCTTCGGCTCCGGCAAATTCCAATGATTATTCTATCGTGCCGGAGTATAACTCCGACACGATCTAGAAACTATTCTATTTTGGCTCTACCCAACTATTGACATAGAACCTATTCTATTTAGGCTCTACCCCAACTATTGACATAGAACCAAAAAATTGTGGCGGAGCGAAAGCTCCGCCACAACTTACATTAGGTAATTAGAGTTCTTCCTGGTCTTCACCGCTCTCGGAGCCCAGCTCTGCAGCGATGTTCTCAGTTACCAGGGTCATAACCTTAATCTGAGGCATAGTAAACATTGTACTTCCTCCTTTCAAAGAATAATTAGTAACTTATTCAAAAGAATGAATTACTTCAACACCAGAATCGGCCAAAACAACAATAGTGAAGTCCAAATCAATGTAGTTATCACAACCAGACATTGCACATGTCAGCTTGCCGTTGCTGGAAGTTGTTGCAACCAGAGAATCACTATAGAAATAGTTCTGCTCAACACGGATCTCACCAGCAGACTGTACTTCAGTCCAAGAAACACGGATAATAACAGAAACATCGTTATCAGAGCCACCATCGTTCAGAAGACTGCTCTTAACATAGGAAGTAGAGTTCAACTGGAACTTGACAGTTGTAGTACCTTCATCATCAGTTGTTGCGGTCTTCTCTGTATTTGTAATCAGCATCAAGGACAGCACAAAATGATCATTGTCCCAAACAGGAATGATATGCTGACCCTTAGCGTTTACAGGAGCATCCGCAGGCAGAGAGATAGCATCATTAGGTACATACAGCTTTGCACCAGTTACACCATCCTTAGCAATGCACTCACCGGTAATATAGCTACCAGTCAAGCCTACCAAATAGTCAGCAGTCAAGGAATAGGACTGCAGATTCAAATAAGCACCAGGATAGAGAACCAATGCGCCGTCCATCTCATAATTCTTCTGCAGAGTAACTTCTACAGGAGCAGTAGCAGTGCCACCAGCTGCAACAGCAGCCAGGACAGCTTCATTCAGATCATAATAGTTTGTGCCAGCAACAGTAGCAACAGGCAGGACGTAGTTGACCTGGATGCCGCCGGGGGCAACATAGATCATCAGGGAGTCGCCAGCTGCTACATCAGTAGTAGACTCCATAAATGCATTGTAGATCTTGCAATCCTCGGTAGCAGTGTAAACATAGTACACAGCCTCGTCACCGTCATTTGCCAGGGTCACAACAGTGCCATCAGCGGGGATCTCAGCGACGAAGGGGAAGCCGTAGGAACCGTCGGGGGTGATCTCGGTCATCCAAGAGAAGTTATAGGTGAATGTCTCTTCGCCCCAGTATGCATACAGGTTGATGTTAGCAACTTCGCCTGCGTTCATAGCCAGAACATAGCCGTCGCCATAGCCTTCAGCATAGTTCATAGTGCCGGCAACATTCATCTCAACCCAACCGGTGGAAGCTACATACAGGTAGCCAGCCTCGGTAGCAGTGTAGGTGTAAGCCTGCTCGTAAACGCCGGAGTGAGTTACTTCGTAGGGCAGGGACTCGATCACAATGGGGCCAACCTCAGCCTCAACGAACTCGATGGTGGTGGTAACGGTACCAGCAGGTGCGTTCCACATATCTTCTGCGTTGTAGGTGGTAACCATAATGGAGATCTCATCGCCAGTGGAGACTGCGATAGAGTCAGTACCAGCTTCGGTCTGATCGTTGTAAATGTAAGCAGTCAGGTTGTTAATGCCCATAATGGTAGCCAGTGCATTGCCCTCAGCATCAGCTGCGCTTACGGTAACATTAACAGTGCCGTTGCCCTCGGCAATGTAGCTGTAGTAGTAGCCCTGGTTGCCAGCTGCCAGCTCAGCGGTGTGCTCGCCAGAGGTAACAACTTCGGGGTTATCCGTAGTGCCAACGGGAACAATGCCCTCGATGGTGTAGGTCTGAGCAGTTTCAGCCTTATTGGTGATCTTGATCAGGACCACACGGTCATTGGCGGCAAATGCGAACTCAACATAGCCAGCCTCAGTGCCGTCAACAGTCTCTTCACCCTTAACTACCTTAACGCCTTCACCGGAAATCTTAACATTGGTGTTAGCATAGTAGTACAGGTTGTAGTACACACTTGCGCCGGGTTCAACAGATACGGTAACATTGTTACCGTCGCCCATACCGGTAGAGGGATTGTACATTTCATAGGGGTTGGTCTCAGTACCGGGCAGACCCTTGAATACGGTATACACGGTAACATCGCCGCCGATACCAGCATCATCACCGAAGGTGATTTCGTAGGACTGACCAGCAACAACTGCAACGCCAGCCTCAGCATCGTAGTCAGCGCCGTCTACCAGAATGTAGGGCTCAGCAACTGCGGGAGCCTCTTCGCCTTCTGCAACTTCGGGAACAACAGCCTCAGCGTAGACTTCCAGAGTGCCGTCTTCAGTAGCAGTCCAGAGGTAGGAGACTTCTTCATCTGCAGGCAGAGTGATAACGCCATCAACAAAATCGGTAGCGGTGCCGAAATCTGCAGCAAATGCGCTAAAGGGGATCATGCAAAGGACCATTGCAAGAACAATGATCAGAGATAATGCTCTCTTCATTCGATTTTTCCTCCTGATTTGTAATTTGGTCTTTCGACCTATAAAAACCCAAGATACTCTTCAAATCATCCGACAAGTACAGGATGAGGGCTCACCACCGCCTTTTTAGGGGTGGAGAGAGGTGCTGACCGTGGGCGGCGGCAGCACGCAGGTCCCGCTATGCGGCGGGAGCAAGCCCCCGCCCTGTACTTTCCTTCTGTATTTTTAGAACATCGGGAGTTTTCCGCTTATATGTACTCAGGCAATCGCCTGAAGGGTGATGACCGCTTCGTTTGCGCCATCGGGGAAGTGGAACACCTGTTCTTCTGTGGGATAGCCATATCCGGCGGGCATAGCCATCAGCTTGATCTCATAATCGGCATCTGCCATATCGTAATAAGAAGCGATGCCGTTTTCATCGGTTTGTGCGGGGGTGCAGGTATCCAGACATATCTGAACAAACACACCGGCGATGGGGTTGCCACCCTCGTCCACGACCTTGACGGTGTGAGAAGGCTTGGCCGCTTCCGTAGCCTGAGTGGTTTCTGCAGGCTGGGTTGCTTCCGTAGTGGAAGGGGTGGTGTTTGCGTCGGAGCTGCCGCCGCAGGCACACAGACCCAAAATCAAGCACATTGCAAGGACAAGTGCTGAAATCTTCTTAATGTTCATCAGGGGATTTGACTCCTTTCAGGATGCTGACAGACGGCGTGAACAACGGATATAGCATCACCGCTATCAATGGTCACTATCATTCTAGCACCACTTTCTGAATTTTGCAAGTACTATTTTGGAAAAAGTTTGGATTTTTTTCACGAATTTCTAAAAAATATTTTTCTATTTATGTTAATCACCGTTTCTGTTGACACAATATGTTGTGGATGTCCACATTAATTTACATAGTCCATACAGATCCAGCCGGCGGATGTCCGTCCCCAGGTGGTGCCGCCTGCGGATTTGGTCTCCAAAATCTCCACCTTACTGCCTTTGTACAGGTAGCCGACGATCTTATTGGTAGTGCCGGCGCCACTGCGGACGCACAGGCAGTTCGCTGTGACTGTTTTTGCGGATGCATTTGCAGAACCGCTGTCTCCACTGCCGTCAAGCACGATATAATCCATACTGACCCAGCCGTTGGCGATCTTGCCCCAAACGACGGCGCCCGCGGTTTTCGTTTCGGTGATCTGGACCTTGTCGCCGTTATACAGGTATCCGCACACTACATAGGAGGTACCGGGACCGCTGCGGATACGCAGATTTCCGCTGACCTTCACTGTGCCGGCTTTTGCCACTGTGGCAGGCTGATCGGTACTGCCGCTTCCGTCCAGCTTTACATACTCCATACTGACCCAGCCATCGGAGATCTTGCCCCAGGTGGTAGTGCCTTCTGTTTTGGTTTCTGTGATCTGGACCTTGGTTCCTTTATAAATGTATCTGACAACGGCATATCCAACGCCGGGGCCACTGCGCACGCGCAGACCGCCCACTGCCGTGATCGTGCCGGTCACTGTTGTTGTACCGGGGTCGGAAGGCTCGGTAGGTGTGGTAGGTGTGGTGGGGGTATCCGTACCGGCAGAGTCCAGAACCACATATTTCATACTGATCCAGCCATCGGAGATCTTGCCCCAGGTCATCGAGCCAACTGTTTTCTGCTCCAGGATCTGGACCTTGCTCCCGTTTGCCGCATAGCGGACTGCGCTGTAGCCGGTGCCGGGACCGCTGCGGACACACAAACCGCCATTTGCTTTGACCGTGCCGGTTACCACTGTCGGCTGGACCGGTTCCTGCTGCTCCGGCTCCTGAGAAGGTGTATCGCCGGCTGTTCCGTCCTTTACTGCATCGTAGTTGGTATATTTCAGGCAGATCCAGCCGCCATCGAACTGACCCCAGGTATAACCGCTTCCGGTCGCCACTGCGGTGATGGTAAGCTGCTTGCCTTTATTGGCTTCTCCAACGATCGTATAGTTCGTGCCGGGGCCTTTGCGCAAATTCACATAATCATCTGTAACTGTGACAGTCACATTTACGGTCTGCTCATTGCTCTGCGGGGGCTGGCCGGCATCCCCTTCCCACTGGGCATACAGGGTCGCGCCCTTCGTAGCCGCTGTCAGGACAGTGACCTGTTCGCCGCCGGTCGCCTGCGTAAACCAGCCCTTGAAGGTATAGCCGGAATATGTAGGCGTGGGGAACGGTGCGGCAGTCAGGTTGGCGTCATAGCCCTGGCTTTTGGGATTGACTGTGCCGCCGTTGGGATTATAGAAAACATAGCAATAATTATCCGGGGGTGTCTGGGAATATACATTATTTAAATACATATTCGCTTCAGACAGGCGCCGTCTGAGTAAGTAGGACTGAATCTGACCGCCTGCAATGCACCAAAGGGCAAAGGCACGGATCATATCATTGCCGGTGGCGCCGCTAATAATTGCATTATATAATGTACCGCTTTTATCAAAGCTCCAGCCGGTTCCGCAGTTGTAGGAGAACAAAACCAGGGCGTCAAACTGATTCTGGGACAGGGTCACGCCGTTTTTGTCCATATAGCCTACCAGGTCTCTGTAAACGCCCTGGAGGTGATTGCGCAGTAAGATCTCAGCTTCCCGCTCTGTAATGCCATTTTCCGTATAATAGGTACGCATATCGTCCGGGCACTTGGTTCCGTAGCCCACTGTCCACTGGGAATAATCCCAATAGGGTCTCTCGCTGAAGCCTTCCTCCAGCTTCAAAATGGCAATGCAAGCATCGCTGGCCTTATAACCATTGTATCCTGTATCTACGATCGGAGGCAGGGTCTCTTCCGGAACGGTGGTTTCTTCAGGAACAGTGGTTTCCTCCGGAACCGTGGTCTCCTCCGGTGCGGTCGTTGTCTCAGCATCTGTTTGCTGTGAAGGCACATCCTGCTGTGCATTTACAAAAAGCGCACCCGGAAGGATGCCCACAAGCATCACTGCAGCCAGCAGAAAACCGATAACTCTCTTTGCCATATATGCATACTCCTTTCAAATCGTCCGGAGTCATTATAACAGACTATTTTACCCATTGCAACCCTTTTCCTAAAAAAATTACAGGTTTGTTACTTTTTAATTGCACCAAAATTTTCCATATTTGTTTAATTTTCAGATATATTGGGTTATATTTGAAACTTTTACAGCAGAAAAGTTAACATAACGCCTCCCCTGCCATTGCCAATTGCATTTTTTTACGGGTTATGATAGAATAAGTGCAGAAAAAACAAGGAGGTACGGCTATGGATCGCAAGGTACTGATCGCTATGAGCGGCGGTGTTGACAGCTCAGTCGCCGCACATCTGGTGTGCAGCGGCGGCGCGGCTTGCGTCGGTGCTACTATGCAGCTGTTTGACAAGTCGCCGGAGGATGCCGACGATGCCCGCGCCGTTGCAGATCGGCTGGGTCTTCCCTTCTATGTTTTGGATTTTACAGACCGGTTTCGGGAACAGGTAATGGATAAGTTTGTGCAGTGCTACGAATGCGGCCTGACGCCAAATCCCTGTGTTGACTGCAACCGGCACTTGAAATTCAATGCACTTTTGGAGCAGGCCAGGCTTTTGGGCTGTGACTGCATTGCCACGGGGCACTATGCCTCTATCCGTTTTTGCGAAAATTCCGGCAGATACCTATTATATAAAGCGGCAGACAAAAGCAAGGACCAGAGTTACTTCCTCTATACCCTGACTCAGGAACAGCTTCGCCACATAGCCTTCCCTCTGGGGGAGCTGACAAAGGAGCAGGTTCGGAAAATTGCGGATGACCAGGGTTTTATGAACGCCCACAAGCGGGACAGTCAGGATATCTGCTTTGTGCCGGACGGGGACTATTTCTCCTTCCTGAAGGCTTACACCGGCAAGGTGTATGCCGGGGGCGATTTTCTGGATCAGGCGGGCAATGTGGTCGGGCGTCACAACGGCGCTGTTGCCTACACAAGAGGCCAGCGGAAGGGCTTGGGGCTGGCAATGGGTGCGCCGGTTTATGTGTGCAGTAAGGATATGGAAAAAAATACGGTTACGATTGGCAGTAACGATGCCCTTTTCAGCCGAGCTCTGCGTGCCAATGACTGGAATTTCTTCCCCTTTGACGCAGTAACAGAGCCGATACGCGTTTTTGCCAAGGCGCGCTCCAGAATGTCGGAGCAGCCTGCGACTGTCTATCCGGAGAGTGAGGGTTTTTACAGGGTCGTGTTTGACGAGCCCCAGCGGGCGATCACCACCGGTCAGGCTGTTGTGTTATACGACGGCGATCAGGTTATCGGCGGCGGCACCATAACGGAAGTATTATAATAAAAGGCGGGGACAAGCCCTGTCCAATGTCATTAAGTTTGTGTCTTTGCGAAACCACTCCGCAGACTGGTTGTGGTAAACTCCGGTGTATCGACACCTCGGAGATTCCCACGACCAGTGTGCGCACTGGTCTCGGAATGACATTTTCGCTTAACTTAATGAAATTGGACAGGGCTTGCTCCCGCCTTATACATTATTTAATTACAGTACCGGGAAAATATTCTTCCGCAAAGTCCACCTTCTCCACCTGAAAGGTTTTTCCGTTCAGGTAGTCAAGGCATCCTGCGTCGGTGGTAAACCGGAAGGTCAGCTTGTAGGAATACAGTGCCTGATAATTCCGGTCCGTTTTTTTATTGAGCTTACCGTATTTTCCGTCACCCAGCAAGGGGTGCCCTTTGTGGGCAAACTGGGCGCGGATCTGGTGGGTCCTGCCGGTGATCAGCTCACATTCCACTAAAGAAAGTCCGCTTTTCGAGGAGAGAACTTCATAGTTGGTTTGACAGGTTTTTGCGCCGGGCTGAGGCTTGTCGGTAACAAACACCCGATTTTTTTTGGCGTCCTTAAACAAATATCCCTTCAGGCTTCCGGATGCAGGCCTGGGCGTGCCTTCCACAATGGCAAGGTATCGCTTCTCCAATTCCCGATCCTTGATCTTCTGATTCAGAATTCTCAGCGCCTCTGCGTTTTTCGCGGCGATCACGATACCGCCGGTATTGCGATCGATCCGGTTGCACAAGGCAGGGGCGAAGGCATTTTCCCCTCTGGGGCTCCACTCCTTCTTCTGGTACAGATACGCCTGAATATGATCGATCAGGGTCCTGCCGTACTCCGCCCCATCGTGGGGGTGGACGGCAATGCCGGGTCGCTTATCTGCCAGCAGGATATTGTCATCCTCATATACGATATTTAATTTCGGCGTTGCTACGGTCAGGTAAGCATTGTCTTCCCGCGGCGCTTCGAAAAACTCATCGTTAATATAAAGCTGGAGCACATCCCCGGCCTGCAAACGGGTGTCCCGTTCTGCCCTGCCGCCGTTGCGCTTAATTCGCTTGATGCGGATATATTTCTGCGCCAGGGACGCAGGCAACAGGGGCACTGCCTTACTTAAAAAGCGGTCCAGCCGCTGACCTGCATCATTGGGTCCTACGGTAAATTCCTTCATAGCTTCTGCTGCTCTACCTTCTGCTGGTAATGTTTATCGATCTGCTCTGTAAATTCCTGCGCCGGGTTGTAGCCCATTTTGCGCTGACGGTTGTTCATAGCCGCCACCTCCAGGATCACCGCAAGGTTTCGTCCGGGGGTGATGGGAATGGTGTACATCGGCACTTTTACGCCCAGGATCTCTGTATGCTGGTCCTCAAGTCCCAGTCGGTCATAATTTTTCTGGGTATTCCAGGGTACGATATTGACCACCAGGTCGATCTCGTTTTCCGTGCGAATGGCGCCCATACCAAAAAGCTTTGCCACATTAACAATGCCAATACCCCGAAGCTCTACATAATTGCGGACCAGCTCCGGTGCTGTTCCCATCAGGGCGCTGCCGGATATTTTGCGGATCTCCACCGCATCGTCTGCGATCAGACGGTGACCGCGCTTGAGAAGCTCCACTGCCGCTTCGCTTTTGCCCATACCGCTCTCGCCAAGAATGAGCAAGCCCTCGCCGTAAACCTCCATCAGTACACCGTGCTGGGTGATGCGGGGTGCCAGCGCCGCCTTCAGATAAGTAATAATGGCAGAAACCGCCGTAGAGGTCGCTTCCGGACTTCTCAGCAAAGTAACATCGTGCTTTTTCGCCATTTCCACGCACTGGGGGTCCGGCGTTCTGTTTCTGGCGATGAGCAGTGCAGGCACCTTGTAGGACAGCAGACGGTCATAAGTAATCGCCCGTTCTGCTTCGGTCAATTTCTGCAGGTAACTGCTTTCCACATTGCCCATAACCTGAAGGCGCATAGGCTCAAAATGGTCAAAATAGCCCGCCAGCTGCAGACCGGGACGGCCTACATCCTCAACTGTGATCTGAATAGATGCAAAGTCCGAAGACGCATATATCACTTCCAAATTGAACTCTTTTACCAATGTAGTCAGCGGAACGCTGTACATATCAAACATAATAACCGCCCCTTTCTGCCCTATATTATATCTGCAAGCACACGGAATATCAATAATATTTTGAAAAAGAAAAAAATTTTGCAAAAAACACTTGCATTTTGGTTGAAACTCTGCTATCATATGTAAGCGCCTGTTTTGGGGCGTGATTTTAGTGAGCCATCATAGCGGATAGGAGGTGCAGTGAATGGCAAAGTGTGATTATTGCGGTAAGGGCGTTACCTTCGGTATTAAGGTCTCCCACTCCCACAGACGTTCCAACCGGACCTGGAAGCCCAATGTAAAGCGGGTCAAGGCCATTGTGAACGGTACTCCGTGCCATGTGTACGCTTGTACCAG
>JAZNDF010000139.1:0-10017 GCA_045587925.1 Faecousia sp. | reverse complement strand
AGGAATTCCCTTGCCAAATTGTGCGAAAAAGTATTTAAGCTGTGCGTTGAACAGGAATTATACAAAATTTAGGAGGTGCTCGAAACCGAGCACCTCCTATAACTTTCATTCACTTTGGATCAATATGCGTTTCTTTACAGCGCCTTTTTCTATCAAATTCCTGTTTGATCACAGTTGGAAACCTTGCACCGCCTAATCGCTTCCCCCGGGGGGAAGCTGTCAGCGAAGCTGACTGATGAGGAACGGCGTGCAGTGAGACAGGGAAAAAGCCTGCAACTATGCAGTAAATGTAAGCCTACCGCCCGCATTCCTCATCCGCCCCTTCGGGGCACCTTCCCCCCGGGGGAAGGCATTGTCAAACAGGAATTTGACAGGGCAAGGAAAATTTGTTACCATATCTTAAGAAAGGCGGTGGCGGTTTGAAAATACGGAAAATTACCTTAATGGCACTTTTAACTGCCATTGCGCTGACGATCTTTATGGTGGAAGCCCAGATCCCGGCACTGGTACCCATTCCCGGCATAAAGCTGGGTCTGAGCAACATCGTTACCATTTTTGCGGTATTTCTGCTGGGCGGAAAACGGGGGGCGGCTATTTTATTTAGCCGCATCTTTCTCGGTGCGATCTTTTCCGGTCAGTTTGGCACCATTTTCTATTCCGCCGCCGGCGGCCTGCTTGCCTGGCTGGTGGCCATCGGACTGAAACGGGTCCTCACTCACAAACAGATCTGGGTGGCAGGCTGTCTGGGTGCCATTGCCCACAGCATCGGGCAAATGATCGTGGCGGTGCTGTTTACGGGCACACCGGGACTGGTCATTTATTTGCCGGTAATGATCCTTTGCGCCTGTATTACCGGTCTGTTTACGGGCCTTTGCGCCCAATTGCTTTTGAATCGAGGAGACAAGCTTTGGAAAACCTTTTTGAAATGAATTTTACACCTGCGCAGGTCAATGCCATTTCCAATCTGGGACTTGCCCACATTGGAGACGGGGTTTATGAGCTTCTTTGCCGTACTTATTTGTGCGCAAAGGGGGATCAGACTGTGCTCAAGCTCCATAAGGACACAGTGGCACTGGTAAAGGCCCCCACTCAGGCGAAATTTGCCGATATGCTCAAATCCCATCTGACCGAGGAGGAGTTTGCCTATTTCCGCCGGGGCAAAAATGCCCATACCCACGCCGCCCCAAAATCCGCTACCCCCCAGGAATATCAAAAGGCAACGGGCCTGGAGACCCTGTTCGGTGCGCTGTACCTGCTGGGCGAAAAACAACGGGTAAACGAGCTGTTTCTGATGTGTATGGAGGCATATTATGGCATTTGATGCGTGTTTTTTGGGAGCAGTGCTGGAGGAGATCCGGGGGGAAACCGCCGGAGCGCGGGTGGAGAAGATCCACCAGCCCGGTCGGGATACGGTGATCCTGCACTTAAAGAGCCAGACAGGCAGACAAAAGCTGATGATCGTTGCCAGCCCCGCCGCACCCCGCCTGCACCTGACGGAGGCAAATCCGGAAAACCCCGCCCAGCCCCCTATGTTTTGTATGCTTCTGCGTAAGCATCTGTCCGGTGCCAGACTGCGGGAGATCACCCAGATCCCGATGGAGCGCTGTGCCACCTTTGCCTTCGACTGCATCGATGAAATGGGTGACCCGGTGCAGAAAAAACTGGTGGCTGAGCTGATGGGCAGGACCTGCAATCTGTATTTGCTGGGACCGGACGGTCGGATCATCGACTGCCTGCGGCGGGTAGGTCTGGATGAGACTGCCAAACGCCCCGCTCTGCCGGGAATGTACTATCAGCCGCCGGAGGGAATGGGAAAAGCAGACCCCCGCAACTGGGATTTTGACGATTATATGAGGATGCTCTCCGGTGTGGGCGCAGATTTGATCGCAGACCGGCTGATGGACACATTGGGCGGCTTGTCCCTGCTGGTTTGCCGGGAGGCGGCTCTGTTTGCCGCCGGCGATACAGATGCCCGGATAGAGGATCTGCGGACGGACCAGGTCAATATGGACGAAGCTGCAGACAAGCTGGATATTTTCTTCCGGGAGCATCTGAACCGTCCCGCGCCCTGTTATTATGCCCAGGCAGACGGCACACCCAAGCAGTTTGCCTTCTGCCCCATCCGGCAGTACGGAGAATTTCAGCAGGCGGCGTCCTTTGGGGCACTGCTGGACAGCTTTTATATCCTCCGGGATCGGAAGGATGCAATGCGGCAGAAGAGCCAGGCGGTGCGAAAGACCGTCGGCAACCTTTGCCAGCGCCTGCAGCGGAAGCTTGCCATTCAGGAAAAGGAGCTGGCGGCCACTTATGACCGGGAACGCCTGCGCCAGCTGGGCGATATTCTCACTGCCAACATCCACCGCATCCAAAAGGGTCAGACCAGTGTGACGGTGGAGGACTTTTATGATGAAAATATGGCGCAGATCCAAGTGCCTCTGTCGCCTCTTCTTTCTCCCCAGCAAAATGCGGCGAAGTATTATAAAGACTATGCCCGTATGAAAAATGCCCAAAAAGAGCTGACCCGTCAGATCGAACTGGGTCAGCAGGAGCTTACCTATTTGCAAAGTGTTCTGGAGGAGCTCAACCGGGCGGAGACGGATGCAGAGCTGGAGGAGATCAAAAAGGAGCTGCAGGAGAGCGGTTATCTGCGCCCGGATACGGGAAAGCGGAAAATGAAGCAGGCAAAGCTGCCGCCGCTGCATTTTGTATCTACCGACGGGTATTCCATTTATGTGGGCAGAAATAACCACCAAAATGACGAGCTGACCTTCAAATCCGCCCGGAAGGACGATCTGTGGCTTCACGCCTCCAAGGTGCACGGCAGTCATGTGATCATTTCCTGCGGCGGCACAACGCCTCCGGATGATACGGTGACCCAGGCGGCACAGCTGGCGGCATACTATGCCGAAACCGCCGGCGGCCAGAATATCCCGGTGGATGCCACCCAGGTGCGTCAGGTGAAAAAGACGCCCGGCGGCAAGCCGGGTATGGTGATCTACCATACCTACCGCACGGTCATTGTAAACCCCTATCCGGACATCGTGGTGGATGCTCTGAATGCAGAAAAGAAAGAATAAGGTTCTATATAAATATCCGGGTCAGGTTCGCCTGACCCGGATATTTATATAGAACCTTTAATTCATCGTGCCCTGGGCGCGACGGAACAGCTCACCGATGCGGTTTCGCAGGGCCTCTGCTTCCGGTGTGTTGGCAGTGCCGGATCTTTCGATCCAGGCAACGGATGCCTGCTGTGCCGTTTTCAGGGTCTGCAGGTCCAGGCTCAGGTTAGCCACCCGGAACACGGGAAGTCCCGACTGGCGGCTTCCGAAGAAATCGCCGGGGCCCCGCAAACGCAGGTCCTCCTCTGCAATTTTGAAGCCGTCGGTGGTTTTGCAAAAGGCCTTCATCCGTTGGTTGGTTTCGGCGTTTTTGCTGTGTGAGGTCAAAATGCAGTAGCTTTTTGCCTTTCCTCTGCCTACCCGTCCCCGAAGCTGATGGAGCTGGGAAAGACCGAATCGGTCGGCATCCTCGATGACCATCAAGGTGGCATTGGGTACATCCACACCCACCTCGATGACGGTGGTAGCCACCAGCACATCTGCATTGCCGGCGGCAAAGCCGGACATTACGGCTTCCTTCTCCGCGCCCTTCATCTGTCCGTGCAAAAGGGCGATCCGCAGGTCAGGGAACACGGTTTTTTGCAGGGTCTCTGCCCAGACAGTGGCGGATTTCAGATCCAGATCTCCGTTTTCCTCTACGGCGGGACAGACCACAAAGCACTGGTGTCCTTCCGTCACCTGCTTGCGGATAAAGGCGTTGATCCGCGCCCGATAGCTTTCGTTTACCAGGAAGGTATCCACCGGCTCTCTGCCGGGGGGCAGTTCGTTCAGGACCGATACTTCCAGATCCCCGTACATCAGCAGGGCAAGGGTCCTGGGGATGGGGGTGGCGGACATCACCAGAAGATGGGGATCGCTTCCCTTGGCGGACAGCCGGGAGCGCTGGGCGACTCCAAAGCGGTGCTGTTCGTCGGCGATCACAAGGCCCAGCCGGGAAAAGGCAGTGGCATCTGCCACCAGTGCGTGGGTGCCGATGACCAGATCCGTTTGCCCGTTTTCGATCGCTTCCCGGACCAGCCGCTTTTGCTTGGGGGTCAGAGAGCCGGTAAGCAGGCTCACGGAAATGCCCAGGGGGGTCAGAAGCCTGGAAAGGGAGGCGTAGTGCTGTTCAGCCAGAATTTCCGTAGGTGCCATCAGCGCTGCCTGATGACCGTTTTGGATCGCCAGACAGGCAGCTGCAGCGGCTACCATCGTCTTGCCGCTGCCCACATCTCCCTGCACCAGACGGTTCATCGGTGTGCCCCGGCGCAGGTCCTGTATGATTTCAGCGATCGCCCGCTGCTGGGCACCGGTCAGGGTAAAGGGCAGCGCTCTGTAAAAGGCAGAAAGCTCTGTGTTTTGATAGGGGGGTGTTTTCTTTTCTGTGCGGGATGCCCGCATCAGGGATAGTCCGGCAGAGAAAATGAAAAATTCCTCGAAGATCAGCCGCCGCTTCGCATTTTCTGCCTCCTGCATAGAGGCAGGCTGATGAATGGCATAGTAAGCCCGTTCCGCCGGCAATATCCCATACTCCTGCCGAAGGTCACAGGGCAGAATTTCCGGAGGAGGATCGCAGATCGCCAGCGCCTCCTGCACCGCCCGGAGCACCACCTGATTGGAAAGTCCCGCAGTCAGGGGATAAATGGGAAGGACCCGGCGGGTGGTCAGGGGCTTGCTGTCCGGGGCTTCGAAAACGGGATTGGTCATACTGTAGCCGATAAAATCTCCGCTGACGGTTCCGTAGAAAATATATTCCCTGCCGTACTGCAGCTGCTGTGCGGCAAATTTGTTGTTGAAAAAGGTCAGGCTCAGCCGTCCGGAATGGTCTGCCACCTGTACCTTCGTCAGGTCCAGACCTTTGCGGATGTGATGGGTACGGGGGGTGTTCATCACCGTTGCCTTAAAACAGGCAGGGGTGTCCACCTGCAGCTTTTCAATGGGGATCAGCCGGGTGCGGTCCTCGTAAGCACGGGGAAAATGGCAGATCAGATCTTCCAAAGTATAAATATTCAAAACCGCAAACTGCTTTGCCCGTGCAGGGCCAATGCCCTTTAAGACGGTAATGGGATCGGAAAGCCGTGCCATAGATGCACCCCCTTTTACAAAATTATAGCATAAAGAATAAGACTTTTCAAATATTGAGTTGATAGTTGATAGTGAACAGTTGACAGTTAAGGTGTGCGCTTTGCGCACTTATTAAAATTCATTTCCGAAGGAAATACATTCACTGTCAACTATCAACTGTCCACTGTCAACTAAAAATGCCCCATAATGTGAAAAAACTCCCTCCGAGTATAGTTCGGAAGGAGATATTTTCAGAGAGTTCAGGCCAGCTTGTTCAGCTGCAGGGTCATACTGCTCTTCTTGCGGGCAGCAGTATTCTTGTGCAGAACGCCGCTGTTAACCGCCTGGTCAACCTTCTTAACAGCTGCCTTGTATGCAGCTTCCGCAGCGGCACGGTCATTCTCAGCCAGAGCAGCTTCAAACTTCTTGATGGCAGTCTTCAGAGCAGTCTTCTCGGCCTTGTTCTTCTCGTAAGCAATCTTGGAAGAGAGGACATCCTTCTTAGAGGACTTGATGTTGGGCATTGTTACACCTCCTAATCTGTTGTTTCGCTCATGCGTTTTCCCATTATAGCGCGCTTTTGCGAGAAAATCAATACTTTTTTATAATTTTTTTCAGAAGCAGAGATTTCCTGATTTGTCAAGTCTTATTTTTTTCTGCTTTTTATCCCTATCGTCGAAATTTTGACGAAGGAAAAAGTGGGGAAATTGTCGAAGACTGTCAGAAACATTTATGTTAACTTAAATGAATATCCAGTCGATATTTGTCCTGTGGAAAGCCCCTGTGGAAAACTCTGTGGATAATGTGGAAAAGTCAGGGTTATCAACGGAAAATTCCCTGAATTTGGATGCAAAGTCCCATTCACTGTGGGTGAATATTCGGATGCATACTATGTCAGCCAGGCACATAACCGGTGAATTATGTTCTTGCTTTTCCCCCATTATTTTCAGACGGTTTTTCGGGAAAAAGTTGGCATTTTCCCTAAATGACAGGGTTTGTGAAGGGCGCTGAGCCCACCGTGCGGCAAAATTTTTGGTAATTTTTCACAAATTTCAAAGCCGTATGATTTTTTCAGGCCCGGAAATACTGTTAGAAAAAAGGAGGACCGTATGCAGGGAAAAGTAGAGATCTGCGGTGTGAATACCGCCCGGCTGAAAGTTTTATCCCAGGCAGATATGGATGTGTTGTTAAGACAGGCAAAAATGGGGGATGCCACTGCACGGCAAAAGCTGATCGAAGGCAATCTGCGGCTTGTGCTTTCGGTGATCCAGCGCTTTGTCAGCCGTGGGGAGAACCCGGATGACCTGTTCCAGGTCGGCTGTATCGGACTGATCAAAGCGATCAATAATTTTGATCCGGATAAGCAGGTGCGTTTTTCCACCTACGGTGTTCCGATGATCGCCGGAGAGGTGCGGCGGTATTTGCGGGACAATTCTGCGATCCGTGTTTCCCGCTCTATCCGGGATGTGGCATACCGGGTACTGCAGTGCAAGGAGAGTATGCAGCTTCGGCTGGGCAGGGAGCCAACCCTGGAGGAGATCGCAAAGGAGCTGGCATTGCGCACAGAGGATGTGGCAGAGGCGATGGATGCCGTGTGTGCGCCGGTCAGCCTCTACGACCCGGTGTTTTCCGACGGCGGCGATCCGCTGACCGTAATGGACCAGGTGCGGGATCTGCGAAATACAGATGAAAACTGGATGGAGCGGATCGCTCTGCGAAATGCCTTTGCGGCCCTGGGTGATCGGGAGAAGCAAATTCTCGCCCTGCGGTTTTACGACGGCAAGACCCAGACGGAGGTGGCGGGGGTGCTGGGCATTTCTCAGGCGCAGGTCTCCCGGCTGGAAAAAAGCGCCATCAGCACGATGCGCAAAGCCTTTACCGTGTCATAATTTCCTGTTTGACGCACAGTTTTGATTTATGCAGGGGCTACCAACAATCCCTTCTCCCGGGGAGAAGGTGCCCCGAAGGGGCGGATGAGGAATGCGGGCGGTAGGCTCACATTTACTGCATAGTTGTAGGCTTTTTCCGTGTCGCACTGCACGCCGTTCCTCATCAGTCAGCTTCGCTGACAGCTTCCCCCCGGGGGAAGCGATTAGATGGTGCAATGTTTGCAACTGTTCGATAAACAGGAATTTGACAGCATACTGATCCATTTCGGTGCATAAACTTGAGCAAACTGAGACTGGGGGTATGGGTATGGCTGTGAAATTTTCAGATCTGCACTACAAAGAGGTGATCTGCGTCAGCGACGGCCGGCGGCTGGGGTTTATTTGCGATGCCTGCGTGGAGCTGCCGGAGGGAAGGATCACCGCGATCATCGTGCCCGGTACCGGCCGGCTTTTTGGTCTTTGCGGACATCGGGACGACTTTGTGATTCCCTGGGATTGCATCCGCCGGATCGGTCCGGATATCGTTTTGGTGGATGCAAAACCGGATCAGTGCCGGGTCCCCCGGCATAAACCGGGACTTCTTTTCTGAAAATCAGAATATTTTTGAATTTTTTTGGAAAAAATGCTTGCAAAATCCATTACATTCCTATATAATGGTTCGGCACGGGAAAATTATGCCCGTAGTAATCTACACCACACACCCGGTGATCGCACCCCCAAGTGTCTTGGTAACCGCTGATAAAATCATCTGTTACCTGGACGGGCAGTGCGAGATGAACGGGGTGGAGGAAAAACAAAAGGAGAAAATAAAAATGTCTGTCGTATCTATGAAGCAACTGCTGGAGGCCGGTGTTCACTTCGGTCACCAAACCCGCCGCTGGAACCCCAAGATGGCTACCTACATCTACACCGAGCGTAACGGTATCTACATCATCGACCTGCAGAAGACCGTTAAGAAGCTGGAGGAGGCCTACAACTTCATCCGTGACATCTCTGCTGAGGGCGGCAATGTTCTGTTCGTTGGCACCAAGAAGCAGGCACAGGATGCCATTAAGGAAGAGGCTGCCCGTTGCGGTGGTTACTATGTTAACTCCCGTTGGCTGGGCGGTATGCTCACCAACTTCCGCACTATGCGCAGCCGTATCGACCGTCTGGCTCAGCTGAAGAAGATGGAAGCTGACGGCACCTTCGCTATGCTGCCCAAGAAGGAAGTTATCAAGCACCAGGGCGAGATCGAGAAGCTGGAAAAGTACCTGGGCGGCGTTAAGGAAATGAAGAAGATCCCCGCTGCTCTGTTTATCGTTGACCCCCGCAAGGAGCGCAATGCGATCGCTGAGGCTAAGAAGCTGAATATTCCCATTGTGGCTATCGTTGATACCAACTGCGATCCCGATGAGATCGACTATGTGATCCCCGGCAACGATGACGCTATCCGCGCCATCCGTCTGATCGCCGCCGCTATGGCAAGCGCTGCTATCGAAGGCCGTCAGGGCGAGGATGCTGTGGCTGAGGAAGCTGCTGCTGTTGAGGCTGCTGAGGTTGTGGAAGCTGCCGCTGAGGAAGCTCCTGCCGCTGAGTAATTTTTAGGAGGATATAAAGATGGCATTTACTGCTTTGGATGTTAAGAAGCTCCGTGAAATGACAAATGTCGGTATGATGGACTGCAAGGCAGCCCTGACTGCTACCGATGGCGATATGGACAAGGCTGTTGACTGGCTCCGTGAAAAGGGCCTGGCAAAGGCTGCCAAGAAGGCTGACCGCATTGCCGCTGAAGGCGTTGCTTACGCTACCGTTGTAAACGGTGTTGGCGTTGTGATCGAAGTAAACTCCGAGACCGACTTCGCTGCTAAGACCGATGCTTTCCAGGATCTGGTTAAGAATCTGGCTACCATCGTTGCTACCGATGCTCCTGCTGATGTGGAAGCTCTGAAGAACTGCAAGTACCCCGGCACCGACCTGACTGTTACCGAGATCCTGCAGGAGAAGGTTATGTCCATCGGTGAGAATATGCAGATCCGCCGTTTCGATCGTTTTGCTACCGGCACCTCCGTCGCTTATGTCCATATGGGCGGCAGCCACGGTGTTCTGGTCAACCTGGAAGCGGATGTGGACGCTACCGAGATCGGTAAGAATGTGGCAATGCAGATCGCTGCTATGAACCCCAAGTACTGGGATAAGGCACAGGTTCCCCAGGCAGATGTGGACAAGGAGCTGGCTGTTCAGGTCGCTCTGATGGATAACGATCCCAAGATGGCAAGCAAGCCCGCTGCTGTGAAGGAGAAGATCGCTGCCGGTAAGATCGCCGCTTTCTACAAGGAAAGCTGCCTGCTGCAGCAGGACTTCGTCCGTTCCGACATCTTCAAGGGTGATGTGGCCGGATACATTGCTGACGCCGCTAAGAAGCTGGGTGGCAATGTGAAGTTCGTCAATGCAATTCACTACATCAAGGGTGAGGGCATTGAGAAGAAGGAAGAGAACTTCGCCGCTGAGGTCGCTGCTCAGATTGCCGGTTCCAAGTAATTACAGTTATAAAAAAGGGCGCGTTGCAAAATACTGCAATGCGCCCTAAAACTATGCAATTGCCTACATCCTGCGGATGTAGGGGCGGTCATTGACCGCCCGCGGGCGATTAATAATCGCCCCTACATATTCTATCGTAGATTTTGCGCATTTTGCAACACGCCCTTTTTAAGGATTATCCAAATAAGATGGGCAGGAACTGACAGCACAGAACCACGGCGATCAGTGCCAGGGGGTATGTAGCGGCATAGGCCGTTGCCACAGATTCTGTTTTCGCAGAGGAGATCAGCGCGCCCAGAGCCGGTGTGCTGGTCATACCGCCGCAGATAGAGCCCAGGGCGTTGAGCACATCCAGCTTTGCCACCAGCACAGCCAGAATGTAGCCGATGATCATAGGAACCAGTGTCATTGCCACACCCCACAGGAACAGGGCCACGCCCTGGTCC
>JAZNDF010000138.1:0-5813 GCA_045587925.1 Faecousia sp. | reverse complement strand
AAAATGCGCAAAATCTACGGTAGAATATGTAGGGGCGATTATTAATCGCCCGCGGGCGGTCAATGACCGCCCCTACATCCGCAGGATGTAGACAATTGCATAGTTTTAGGGCGCATTGCAGTATTTTGCAACGCGCCCTGTATTATTTATGCCGATGCTTCTGTTCCAAAGAAGTCCCGCAGGGACTGCAGGTAGCGCTCCGGTGCCACCGGATAGCTCAGTCCGTGTCCTGCGCCGGGGATCGTTACCAGCATTTTCCGGCTGGTGCAGGCCTCGTAATTTACCCGGCTCATATCGCAGGGTACATAATCATCCGATTCGCCGTGGATGAAAAGCACCGGAACCTCGCAATTTTTCAGCGCCTCCACCGGGGAGATTTCTTCCAAACGGAAACCGCCGAAAATTCTCGCGCCCAATTTCACGAAGGGATAGATCAGCTTCGGGGGAAGCCCCAGCTTTTTTGCCACGATCTGAATGATCTCTTTGGGCGTGGTATAGCCGCAATCTGCCAGTACGCCAATTACATTCTTCGGCAGCTCCGTGCCCGCCGCCACCAAAACCGTTGCCGCACCCATAGAGATACCGCACAAAAGGATCTTCACATCCGGTCCAAAGTGCTCGATCATAAAGTCGATCCACCGCAGGCAGTCCCGATGCTCATTCACGCCAAAGGTAATGGTGTGCCCCTGACTGCGTCCGCTGCACCGCTGGTCCACGATCAGCGCACTTCTGCCCAGCTTGAAGCACCGCTGGACACCGCCGGCAAGGTCCCGTTCCGCTGTCCCCCGATAGCCGTGGAACATCAGCTCGATCGGCGCGCCGGGCGTATACTCATAGTATTTTCCCCGCAAGATCAGCCCGTCAAAGGATTTGATCTCCATCTCCTCACAGGGAATGTCCAGGGTCTCCCGTGCCCAGTTGTCGATGGTCTCCCGGTAGGGACCGTACAGCTCATTGTCCGGCATTGCTACAATATTCGGTTTCTTTCTGTACACATAAAATGCGATACAATAGCAAATGTAGGTGATCAGAAGCAGCAACAGCAAAATGCTGCCGATCAAAATCGTCACAAGCCAAAATACATTCATTACATAACACCTCCGGACACAATTATAGCCATATATTTTATTTTATAGTATACTATCTGAAAAATCAATCGCTACTATTTTTATTTTTATAGATCGTCACAACGCACCCACTGCCCATCAAATTTCTGTTTGACAAAACAAATGAGGCAGCTCAAACACTGAGCTGCCTCCTGTTATATGTCTTGGAATTTAACCTTGTCTTAAACGGTTGTGTTATTAAGCATCTTCTGCTTTCTTTTATTGCTTTGCTCCTTATTGTGTAACTGCAAGCAGCTTTTCATTTACACGAGTCAGTACCTCAAGGTAATATGCAGTCTCTGCTTCTTCCGTTCCTTCTTCTGCCAGTTCCTTCTCAAGCGCAGCTACGATAGCATCAACATTGAAGTTCTCCTCATCGCAGAAGGCCTCTTCTATTGCGTCATACAATCCATAGGTGTAATCATCAATGTCACACCACATTGCATAGGTTGTATCGCAAGCTCTTTCCCAGGTTGCGTAGCTTTCATTGGAAGCCTGCTCCCATTCCTCGTATTCCAGATCAGCTTCATCGATAATTCCGTTATAATATGCAGCTTTCAGCGCATCCATAGCGGCATCGCAAATTGCCTCTTCATATACACTTATTGCGTCATCACAAACAACATCATAATATTTTTCTGTGGCTTCATCGCAAAATTCGCTGTACTTACAGTCGGGATCCTCCGCGATCATCTTGAAATAGGTGACGGAATTTTCCTTTGTTCTGGCGAAAAGTGCTTCAGATTCAGAAATTGCAAGCGCGACCCATTCATCAACAAGGCCCTTGTTCTTCTGATAGTCCTTATAGGTTGTGCCTACATCTTCAAAGGTTTTCTCCAGCTTCTGGGTCAGCTGTGTGGTGACAGTTTCAAAGTCCTTTGTGATTTCATCAAGTACTGCACCCGGATCATTTATAACGATTTCACCTTTAGATGCTGCAGTGGCCTTGGTTTCAGCAGGTTCTTCATTTTTTGCGGCAGTTTCCGGTGTTTCGCCGGATGTATCCTGTCCACAGGCCGCAAAAGAGAGTAACATCAAAACTGCCAATAACAGTGCAAATAATTTTTTCATTTATTTTCCTCCTGTTTATATTTGGGTGTCGTTATTTTACTCAATCTTTGAGTATTTGTCAATACTCAAAATATGAGTATGCTAAGATATCCGGGAGGTGATAAGTATGGCAGATTACAGAACGCGGCTCCGGGGCGTGCGGGAGGACCGGGATCTGACCCAGGCTGAGCTCGGAAAATTGCTGGACAAATCCCAACAGGGTTATAATCACATCGAAGCCGGGCGGGCAGAATTAAAGATCGAAGATCTTGTTAAGCTCTGCAGGTTTTATAATTTATCCGCTGACTATATCATCGGTCTGACTGACACCAAAAAATCCTATAAATAAAACACACATTCCCAAAAGATCGGAATGTGTGTTTTTTATAGGATTTACATTTCCTCCGGGCGGATGGCATAAAGGGCATCCACAGTTTCGGAAAATGCACCCTTTGCCTCCTGAACCGCTTGTTCGTATGCCTTCAGCTGTGCCGTTGCCTGTTCGGCGGCAACGCCGATCTGCTTGGCGATCTCCTCGGCCTTCACAGTAGCATCAGCCAATGCGGCATTGGTCTTGTCATAGATCTGGCGGGCGCGCTCATTGGCCATACGCTCTGCCTTTTCTGCACGACGGTAGGTCTCCAGCTCTGCATCCTCACCGCACTGGGGTGCGCTGGCAAGCTTCGCCTCCAGCTCGGCACATCTTGCCAAAGCCGCATCCAGGCGCGCCTGCAGCTCACTGTCCGAGGGTGCCCTTCTGGCATTCTGCAGCTGATTGTTCAGCTGCTGGATCTGAGACCCATAGTAATTGTTCATATACTCAATATACGCAACCACATCGCTGCGGTTAAACCCGCCCAATGCGGAGCGAAAGCGCTGTACTGCCGGCATAATAATCCTCCTTGCAATGCGTTTTTGAGATTGTACCACATTTTTGCCGAAAAAACAACTGTTTGCTTGATTTTTTGAGAAAGCTCAGGGAAATTTGTGCAAATCACCCCTTTACAAAACGGGTGTTGTTTGTTATAATAGCGAAGCTATGCACCGGTGGCTCAATGGATAGAGCATCGGATTCCGGTTCCGAGGGTTGGGGGTTCGAGTCCCTTCCGGTGTACCATGAAAAGACCACGGTTTTGATAGAAAACCGTGGTCTTTTCAGCTAAATCCACCCTTACGGGTGGGATAAATCATCTTCGATGATGAAATCCTCCCTGCGGTCGGATGATATCGCTGTGGCGGTGGGTGGATTTAATTTCATCTGAGGCATAGCCGAAGATTTCATCTGCATAGCAGATTTCATCCTTGCGAAAGCAAGGATTTCATTATATAATGCACTTGGGGTGATCACTGTGGCAGAGAATAAACTTGCGGATTTATCAACGGATTTTGCAGTTAAAATGCTGAAATTGACAGATGGAATGAAGGGTCATTATTCTTTGGTAAATCAGCTGGAGCGCAGCGCAACCAGCATTGGCGCTAACATTCGGGAAGCAAAGTATGCCCACAGCAAAGCGGATTTTACCGCAAAGCTGCAGATTGCTTTAAAGGAATGTTATGAAACAGAATATTGGCTGGAACTGATGCAAAAAGCAGGATTGCTCCCCGAAAATACTGTTAAGGAATATTTGCATGACTGCGGCTCGCTCCGCCGGATGCTGATCGCATCCATCAACACAGTAAAAGCAAAACAGGAATAATATTTCCACCCTAACTTTTGCCAAGTTGGGGTGGAATTTCTATATTCAAAATATCTATTTCTTCAAAATCGCCCCTACTGAGCTATGTAACTAATAGAGTTCTCCGTGTAACCAATACTCCTCTCCGTGTAGCGAATAGGGTCTGCGTGTAACGAATAGGCAGGCGTGTAACGAATAGAAAAAATGCAACATTAAAGCCGACAACGCCAAATGTTGTCGGCTTTTCCTGTATAATATGATACTTATTGTATTCGAAATAATAGAATTTATTATGGAGGGATGCTACATGGATATTGTCAAAGTTTTTGGATCAAATGTAAAGAAATATCGCGTACAAACTGGTCTTTCTCAGGAAGCTTTTGCCGAAAAATGTGGGTTGCACCGTACTTATATCAGCGCCATCGAATGTTATCGCAGAAGCATTTCTCTTGAAAACATTCAGCGGATTGCAAATGCTCTGGGCATTCAAACCTATTTGCTATTTGTCGAGGAGGAATACTATGATTAAATTGGACAGAGAAGCCATCAGATTAACATACGAATTAATTTGCGAGTACCATGAAAAATATCTAAAGCAATATGGTGTCAAACTCCCCAAACTGTTTAACGGAAAAAACTACACCAAGGATGCACTAACGCTCGTATATCTTGCCCAAGGCTACCGTTGTTGAACAACTGAAATCCAAAAATAGTGTTTCTGCTTACCATATGAGTGGCATTCAACACGGAAAAGAGAACGATAATACTTTTTATCTACATAGAGATAAAGAAAAGAAATTTCATATAGATTATTGTTTCTTAAATCCTAAAAATTTTAAATCTTTTGTAATTTATGAGTCGGAACAGTGGTTGGAATATTCCGATCACATGCCAATACAGGTCGAGCTTGAAATATAGTAAAGAATAGGCCGCTGAGGAACCAAAATTCCTCAGCGGCGGGTTTACGTTTATCGGACTACGGATGAATGACTATAGATGTAGAACTCTTCCTGGCTCGGCATCCATTTCTTTTCCTTAGGTGGAAATGTAGCATCGAAGGCTTCCAAAGCAGCGGTGTCCTCGCAGCAATCGGCGGCGGTAGACGGAATATACATCCACTTTCTGCCGTCCAGGGCACCGGGGACAAGCTCACAAACAAGAAGTGCTGTTGGGAAGTTGCCGTCCACCACAAAGCTGACATTCTTCTTTTTGCAGCTGACAAAGCCGCGGCTGACGTAATTGCCCGGATTGCCGAAGTTGATGTTCACGTCATAACCCATCTTGCGTGCAACTGCAAAGGAATGTTCAATCAGGATTTTCCCGAGCTTCTGCCTTTGATATTCGGGTGCAACACAAAGCGGCCCAAAAGAGAGGATCTTTTTCCGGATGCCAGCATCACTCTCAAGCCAAGCCTTCGTGTACATAATGTTGCCGATGATCTTGCCGTCCAGCTCCAACACAAACGCAAGCTCTGGGATAAAATCCGGGTGAGAACGCATCTGATGCACGTAATAATGCTCGTCCGCACCGGGCTTATAGACATTCCAAAATGCCTCACGGGTGAGTTCTTCTACTGCTCTGTAGTCTTTTTCTGTTTCTAAACGTATCGTCAAATTGTTCATTTTAAAATCCTTTCATAAATCGTTGACGCCCAAGATACGAGAGGATTGCGAGAATGTATTTGCAAACCTCCCGTTTACAATACAATCTCCAAGGTGTTGTTCGTTTTCAAACAGCATTCTCCAAAAAATAAATTCGGCTTTCACCGTATGCCCATTTTATCACAGAACTGCAGAGATTACAATACGCCGTGCATGATTGAAAACAACACCTCCCAGGATTGCTCCCGGGAGGTGTCTTGGTTAGGTGGGCTTATTCAATTTCCAGGCGTCTGCCTTCGGGGAGACGCTGTTCCAGTTTGGGCAGGGGCAGACGCAGAACACCGTCCACATACTTAGCCTTGGTCTTATCGGCATCCACG
>JAZNDF010000137.1:0-7487 GCA_045587925.1 Faecousia sp. | reverse complement strand
ACTGCTGATATTCTTTGGCAGTCATTGTGCGGAAGAAAGGCTTGGGTTCAGACTTGGCAGATACACAAGGGGGTGCAGCCGGTGTATGTACCGGTGCCTTAAACTGCATTTGCGGACAGTCGGGTGCTTTATTCAGCGCACTCAGAACGCCATAATGAACGCAGTCAAATACCACCTTTTCCTGCAGGAATTTGACCTCCGTCTTGGCGGGATGCACATTTACATCCACCGCAGAGGCGGGGACCGTCAAGTGCAGAACACAGGCGGGGAATTTGCCGATCATAATCTGATTGCGGTAGGCTTCCTCAAATGCCTTTATAAGCAGTGCAGAGCGTACCGGCCGCCCGTTAACAAAGAACACCTGCCGGGAACGGCTGGGACGGGCGTCGCTGGGCTTGCTGACAAAGCCTGTTAAGTGACAGTTTTCCCAGGTGCTGTCTGCACTTACCATCTGACTGCTTTCCCGACCGAAAATGTGATAGACCGCATCGAGGAGATTGCCGGAACCGGGAGTGGACAGGATTTCCTTTCCGTCCCGCAGAAAACGGAACGCCACATCCGGATGGGCAAGAGCCTGAAGCTGAACGGTATCCGATACCTTTCCTGCTTCATAGGCATCTGTTTTCATAAATTTCATTCTGGCGGGGGTGTTGAAAAACAGATCCCGCACAATAATGGTCGTGCCGTCGGGACAGCCGGCCTCCGATTCATCTGTAATATTTCCGGCTTCCAGCGTGATGCCGGTTCCGGATACACAGCCGGATGTTTTTGTCAAAAGATCGATACGGCTGACAGATGCGATCGCCGCCAGAGCTTCCCCGCGGAAGCCCATAGTGCTGATCGCCGCCAGATCCTCTGCAGAGCGCAGCTTGGAGGTGGCGTGCCGCAAAAATGCGGTGCGTGCATCCTCCGGTGTCATACCGCAACCGTTGTCTGTCACCCGGATAAAGGTCATACCTCCATCCCGCAGTTCCACGGTGATGTGGCTGGCACCCGCATCCACTGCGTTTTCCAGAAGCTCCTTGACCACACTGGCGGGGCGTTCCACCACCTCGCCTGCGGCAATAAGGTTTGCAATATGAGGGGAGAGCTGTACGATTTTTGCCATAATATAATCACCTCATAAGGGAAATGCTGATTTGATTGATGGTCATATGCATCAAAATAGGTGCCCAGATGGAATCCGCCTTTTCATATGCCCAGGCAAGGGAAATGCCTGCGGGAATATATTGCAGGAAACACAAAAGCAAGGTCAGGGGTTCTGCAGTGCCGATATAGCCGGTGATGTGGATCAGTCCGAACGCCAGGGTTGAAACGATATAGGCGGCTGGACGGCTTTTAGACTGCAAAGAGCCAAAAAGCATCCCCCGATATAATAGCTCCTCCGTAAACGGCACCATCAGGACCGTGCACAGGACAATCAGGGCATAGTTATCCTGCGCCATTTCCAAAATAGTGCTGTCATTGATATTTGAAAAATTCGGGTCGATATAAGCAATAAGCAATCCGGTAAGATAGCTTCCGCCGAAATATATCAAAAGTCCCAGCAGGGCAAACCGCAAGCACCGAAAGGGTGCTTTCAGTGACAGTCGGGCAGAGGAGACCAGAAATCTCCAAAAAATCAAACCGCATAAGACAAATTCTGCCAAAAACAGTATGCAGTTGAGCATAATATCTGTCAGAGGATTTGCCAGAAGGCTGTTTACGGTAACGGCCAAACCGGGAAAGATCATCAGATGCCCTGCAAAGAGAAGCCATCCCCAAAGGGTCTCACTGCGGGTCTTAGAAATAGAAAGTTTCATAAAGGTCCTTTCGGTCAACCAAGCATTTTCTTAAGCTTATAAAGCTCGTTCATTGCTTCGATAGGTGTCAGGGTCTCCACACTGATAGCTTCCAGCGCGGCACAAAGCTGCTGACCGGTCAGATCCATCATACTGATCTGATCGTCAGGGGCTTCTTCCCGGATACGCACAGGGCGGTTGGGATCCTGACTCTCCAGCTCCACCAGGATCTGGGATGCCCGATTGGTAACCGAAGCGGGCAGACCTGCAAGCTTTGCAACCTCTACACCGTAGCTGTCATCGGTGGCACCGGGCACGATCTTGCGGAGGAAGATCATTTTATCGCCCCGCTTTTTTACCGCGATGTTAAAGTTCTTTACATTGGGCAGTTCATTTTCAATGGCGCTGAGCTCGTGGTAATGGGTGGCAAACAGGGTTTTTGCTCCCAGGTGCTTGGGACTTGCGGCATATTCCAGCACCGCCCTGGCAATTGCCATACCGTCATAGGTGGAGGTGCCTCTGCCGATCTCGTCCAGGATCAGAAGGCTTCTGGATGTGGCGTATTTCAAAATGGATGCCACCTCGGACATTTCCACCATAAAGGTGGATTGACCGGAGGCCAGATCGTCACTGGCACCGATTCGGGTAAACACTCTGTCCACAATGCCGATCCTGGCACTGCGGGCAGGCACAAAGGAACCGATCTGCGCCATCAGCACGATCAGTGCCACCTGTCGCATATAAGTAGACTTACCGGCCATATTGGGGCCTGTAATGATGGTGACCTGATTGTCTGCCATACCAATGGATGTGTCGTTGGGAACGAAAAGGGTATCTGTAAGCATTTTCTCCACAACAGGGTGGCGTCCGTCTGTAATGAGAATTTCATTACCCAGTGTGATTTCCGGGCGGCAGTAGCCCTGCTTAACGGCAACCTCTGCCAGTGAGCAGACAGCATCTGCTTCGCCTACCGCGGCGGCAGAGGTCTGTACTCTGTGCGCCTGGGCGGCGACCTGATCCCGCAGTTCGTTAAACAGCTGATATTCCAGTGCGGTTACCCGATCCTTTGCCGTAAGCACCTGCTCCTCCAGCTCCTTAAGCTCAGGGGTGATATAGCGCTCGTTGTTGGCAAGGGTCTGCTTGCGGATGTAATGCTCCGGTACCTGGTTCATAAAGGACTTGGATACCTCGATATAATAACCGAAAACACGGTTGTAGCTGACCTTAAGGGTGCGGATGCCGGTGGCTTCCCGTTCCTTTGCCTCAATGGCAAGAATGGTGCTGTGGCCGCCGTTCATAATGTCCCGCAGACGGTCTACCTCTGCATTTGCACCGGGCCGGATGAGCTTGCCTTCCCGAATTGTCAGAGGAAGGTCGTCGTCCAGGGTGTTTTCGATCAGGTCTGCACAATCCGTCAGGGGGTCTATGGTCTGGGCAAGGCGCTTTGCCATTGGGCATTCCATCTGCTCCAGCTGCTGCTTCACAAAGGGTAACGCCCGCAGACCCTGTGCAATGCCCATCAGATCCCGGCCATTGATCGAGCCGGTAACGGCTCTGGAGATCATTCTTTCCAGGTCGGTCACATATCGAAGTGCCTCCCGCAGTTCGCCCCGTATGATGGTTTTTTCCACCAGCTCTGCAACCATACTTTGACGACGGCCGATCTGGGTGGCATCCAGCAGGGGCTTTTCCACCCAACTGCGCAGGGTTCTGCCGCCCATAGCTGTGCAGGTTTTATCCAGCACCCACAAAAGGGAGCACTTCTTTTCTTTACTGCGCATCGTTTCCGTAAGCTCCAGATTGCGCCGGGCATCCAGATCCAGGTCCATAAACAGACCGGTCGTATAATACTGAAGCTGACGAATGTGGGAAAGCTCGTTTTTCAGTAGAGAACGAAGGGTCTGCAGAAGAGAACCACTGGCGATCACTGCCGCCGGAAGATTGGAAAGACCGAGGGCACTTAAGTCCTGACCGAAATGTGTTTGCAGGATCGTTTCGGAAACAGAAAGATCAAAATGCTCCGGTGTTCCTTCATCCACACAGCAGTTGAGCCGATGCAGCAGGGCGTCCTGATAAACAGGATTTGTACAGTCACTGCCGTAGCGCAGGACTTCTGCCGGGGAAAAACGGCCCAGCTCAGCCGCGGCGGAGGGGGCGTCCTTACAAACCGTTGCATAAAATGCACCGGTGGAAATATCACAGAAGGCAAGGCCAACATCGTCCCCATCTGCATACAGGCAGGCAATGTAATTGTTCTTGTTTTCGTCCAGCATACAGCTTTCTGTGACTGTGCCGGGGGTGATGATCCGGGTGACCTCCCGTTCCACAAGGCCCTTTGCCTGCGCCGGGTCTTCCACCTGCTCACACACAGCGACCTTGTAGCCCTTGGCGACCAGGCGGGCGATATAGGAGTCTACGGAATGAAAGGGGACACCGCACATAGGATTTTGTTCTTCCTTTGGCTTACCTCTGTCGCGGGTGGTCAGTGTCAGATCCAGCTCGTGAGCCGCCAGCTTGGCATCCTCATCAAACATTTCGTAAAAATCTCCCAGACGGAAGAAAAGGATACAGTCCTGATTGCGCTCTTTGATTTCGTAATATTGCCGCCGCATAGGCGTCATTTCATTTTTGGATGCAGCCATAGGCTCAACCTCTTTCTGTTATTTATAAACTAAGCTCGCCGGACAGGCTCCAGGTGGATGCATCGGTAATTTTTGCCGAAACAAAAGAACCGATCAGGGACTGAGGTCCGGACAGACGGACCAGCCGACCGCCCTCTGTGCGGGCAGTCAGAAAATCCTTGTCTGTGCCGTCCACCAGACAGGTCATTGTCTTTCCGATGTAACCGTTGTGGATCTCTTCGGAGATCTGATTTTGCACAGCACAAAGCCGGTCAAAGCGGCGATTTTTTTCCTCTTTGGAGGTGGGATCGTCCATAGTTGCCGCCGGCGTGCCGGGGCGGGGGGAGAAAATGAAGGTAAACAGGGAGTCGTAACGCACCTTCTCGATGAGGGATATGGTTTCTTCAAATTCCGCTTCTGTTTCACCGGGGAAGCCCACGATCACATCGCTGGTGACCACCAGCTCCGGCATTACAGATTTGGCATACAGCACCTTTTCCAGATAAGCTTCCCGGTCGTAGTGGCGGTTCATCGCCTTAAGTACCCGGCTGGAACCGGACTGGAAGGGAAGATGGAGTTGTTTTGCGATCTTGGGAGAGGATGCCATTGTGTCAAACAGCTTTTTGGAGGCGTCTCTGGGATGGCTCGTCATAAACCGAATGCGAAAATCTCCGGGGATATCTGCAATCATTTTCAGAAGATCAGCAAAGTCGGTGCCTTCGGAAAGATCCTTGCCGTAGGAGTTTACATTCTGCCCCAGCAGAGTGATATCCTTTACACCGCTTTCGATCAGCTGACGGCACTCGCTGAGAATATCCTCCGACTTGCGGCTTCGCTCTCTGCCCCGAACATAGGGGACGATGCAGTAGGTGCAAAAATTGTTGCAGCCGTACATAATGGATACCCAGGCCTTCAGCTTGCTGTCCCGTTGCTGGGGGAGACCTTCGGCAATGGAGCCGGGTTCATCCTGTGTAAAATATGTTCGCTTGCCTACAAACAACACCCGATGCAGTAATTCCGGAAACTGCCACAAATGGTGTGTAGAGAACACACCGTCGATGTGGGGATAGCTTTTTTTGATCCGCTCCACCACTGCTTCCTGGCCTGCCATACAGCCGCACAAAAAGATCTTCTGCCTGGGGTGGCGGCGCTTGGTATGGGTCAGTGCGCCCAGATTACCGAAGACCCGCTGCTGGGCGTGCTCCCGAATGGCGCAGGTATTCATCACCACCACATCTGCACCTTCAGCAGTGTCGGTTATTCTATAGCCGCTTTCTATCAAAAAACCGCGAATGCGCTCAGAATCAGCCTCGTTTTGCTGACAGCCGTAGGTTTCCACATAGGCAGTCGGGGTCAGAGCCTGCCCGTTCCAATAGGCTTTTATCTTTTCACAGAATATAAGCTGCTGCCGGATCGCATCCGGTGAAATTACTGTGGTTTTGGTGCTCATAATTTGCTCCTTAGTACATACTGATTCAATTTATTATACTATCATTTTCCGGAGATTTTTGCAAGGGCTGCAGACCTGTTTTTTGCAAAAAACATTCCGCACTTGCATTTATGCCCGTGTCGTGATAGAATAGCATCCAGATCATACCTGCAATGGCAGGTGGAAAGAGGCAATCATTATGGAATGTAAATTTTGCGGTGCAAAGCTGCGGAAGGGCGCGGAAACCTGCCCTGAGTGCGGTTTGGAAGTAATTCCGGAAGAAAAGAAGAAGGGCGTATGGAAGATCCTGCTGGCAGTGGTCGCAGGCTTACTGCTTCTGGCAGTGCTTGCAGGTGTCGTTCTGAACAGCCTGGGCATTTTGAGTCTGGACGAGCTTTTTAGCTTCGACAAGAAGGAAAACGATGTTTTCTATAAGGACACCTATACGGTAGAGATCGACACCTTCAATAAAAAGCAGGATAAAGTGATCGCTACAGCCGGCGACCGGGAACTGGATAACGGAACCTTCCAGTTTTACTATGCAATGGATGTAATGGATTTTCTCAATAATAACAGCTACTATCTTACCTATATGGGTCTGGATTATACCCAGCCTCTGGATACCCAGGTCGCTTACGGCGAAGAAAGCAAGACCTGGCAGCAGGCATTTGTGGAAACAGCTCTTGCAGATTGGTATAACTATGCGCTGATGAATATGATGGCTGAGGAAGAAGGCTATACTATCAGTCAGGAGGTCCAGACCTCCATTGACACACTGGCAGAAGAACTGGATAAAGTTGCAGTGGAATATGGCTTTATGGACGCCCAGACGATGATCACCTCCGATTTCGGCGAAGGCTATTATGTAGAAGACTATATCAATTATCAGAAAGCCCGTTTTGCGGCTGTGGATTATGTGTCCCATCTTTATGAGGAGATGAAGCCTACCCAGGAGGAGCTGGAAGCTTACTTTGCAGAAAATGAAGAGACTCTGGCAGAAAGCGGCATCACCAAGGATGCAGGCTATTACGGCAATGTGCGTCACATCCTGATTATGCCGGAGGGCGGCGAAACAGACGAAGAAGGCCAGACCGTTTATACCCAGGAGCAGTGGGATGCCTGCAAGGAGGAAGCTCAGAAGATCCTGGACCAGTGGCTGGAAGGGGATGCCAATGAGGAGACCTTTGCACAGCTGGCAAATCAGTACTCTGAGGATACCGGCTCCAACACTGCCGGCGGTCTGTATACCGGTGTCACCGAGGGCCAGATGGTTGAGGAATTTGACTACTGGCTGTTCTACGAGGAGCACGAATACGGTGATTACGGCCTGATCAAAACCACCTACGGCTATCACATTATGTTCTTTGTGGGTTTGGATGAGATCTGGCAGGTGGAAACGGAAAATCAGATGATTATGGAACTGATCGAAGAAAAGACAGCTGCCGCAGAAGAAAAGTGGCCTCTGGAGACAAAGTATAAGAAGATCGTTCTGAACAATTTGAAATTGACCTGATGTAAAAGGGCGTGTTGCAAAATGCGCAAAATCTACGGTAGAATATGTAGGGGCGATTATTAATCGCCCGCGGGCGGTCAATGACCGCCCCTACATCCGCAGGATGTAGACAATTGCATAGTTTTAGGGCGCATTGCAGTATT
>JAZNDF010000136.1:0-18637 GCA_045587925.1 Faecousia sp. | reverse complement strand
GGCATTAGTATAATGAATTTAAATAAGGAGCTATCAAAATGAAAAAAGAACTTAAGATGAAGCACATCTTCATTCCCGTACTCGTTGTTGTTATCGTACTCGGCATCGTTGCCGCAGTGCTCAGCAAGTCAGACGACGTTGTAACACCTACCGATGCAGTTACATACGTTGACGAGCAGGGAAATATTTATCACCTTGAGGCTAACGGTGAAACACACTACGGCGCAGCACACTAAAGATAAAGCACCCGTGAGGGTGCTTTTTCAGTTATATTCGCCTTCGGCGAGCTAAATTTGCTCCGCAAGCTAAATTGGCTGTCGCCAGCTAAATTTCCTGCGGGCAGCTAAGGGCGAATATAATTTAGCTCTGGGCAATAGCACAGAATTTAGCTGCGAAGTAATTTCGCTTTGCGGCTTGCTTTCCAGCGGTTTTATGCTATAATGAACACAAGACAATACATAAAGGAGAACGCTATGAAATTTGTTAATCAGCTGGAATATACCGATTTGCCCTATATTACAAAAACCAAATTGGAAGGAAAAGAACGCGAGCACGGAAAAACCACAACGGTAAGGCGCTCCGGTTGTGGTCTATGTTCTGCGGTTATGGTTGCCGACCGGCTTTTGCCTAATTGCCAATTTGAGATAGAGGACGCCATTCAGCTTTCCTACGACTCAGAAGCTAATCACAAACGGGGCACGGATTACGCCATTTATGCCCCGGCTTTTGCAGAGAAAATGGGGCTTATCTATGAGGGAACGAATGATGCGGATCGGTTGCTGCACTGTCTTCGCACCGGCGGCGCGGCGGTTGCCCATGTAACTGCCCGGGAAGGCTATGTGGGTCTGTTCACCAAGCGGGGTCACTACATCGTTGTGATTAACGAAGAGCCGGATGGTCGGGTTGCCATTTTAGACCCCAGTTATTTTGAAGGCAAGTACGAGGAAGAAGGCCGGCAGGGTAAAGTGGAAATGAAGGGCGTAGTTGCCATCTGCGATCTGCAAATTCTTGTGGAAGAGGCATCCGAGCCGGAAGTTTCTTTCCACCTGTTCTGGAGAAAATAAGCAAAAACGGGAGGCAAATTACCTCCCGTTTCTTATTTTACTGCGATGGCTTCGATCTCGCACAGGACGCCCTTGGGCAATGTTTTCACCGCCACGCAGCTACGGGCCGGCTTGGAAACAAAGTACTTGGCGTACACCTCGTTGAAGGCAGAGAAGTCCCCCATATCTGCCAAAAAACAGGTGGTTTTGAACACCTTTTCGAAGCCTGTGCCGGCAGCCTCCAGGATCGCGCCCACATTGGCACAGCTCCGCTCTGCCTGTGCCGCAATGCCCTCCGGAATATTGCCGGTTTCCGGGTCCACCGGAATCTGTCCGGAGGTGTATACGAAGCCGTTTACAATGTAGCCCTGAGAATAAGGGCCAATGGCGCCGGGGGCTTGATTTGTACTGATAATTTCCATAGTCAATTTCTCCTTTTAAATTTCTTCTACCATATCGGAAAGTTTCCGGGATGCAAAATGCATTTCGATGGGCTTATCCTGAAAGGATCGCACCGACCAGCGGGATCTTGCCAATTCAAAAAAATCCATAATGCCCTCCCCTTACCAACTGTTTTTTACTTTCTCCAGTGCCACAATAGCGGCCACGGAAAGTTCTTTTGTGATCACAGGACTGCTTTGCAGTCCTTTTTCCATACAATCAGCAATGTGCGCCACTTCATAGACCAGCTCATATTCGCAAGGAAACTCCAGCTCCTCTGTTTTGCCGTTAATTTGGAAAATCACTTTTCTTGCTTTCCAATAGCTCGGCAGTTCTATGTAACCGTTTTTGCCGTAGATCCGGCAGGTATTGTCCAAAACAGACCGGGTGGTATTTTTCGCAGAGAACAACACACCGCTTTTCGTTTCTCCCGTCAGGATATACTGCCACTCCACACCGTTGGGGAGCTTGCTTGCCCTGCCGCTGATATCCACAATTTCTCCAAAGAGCCAATAAATCAGTTCCATTGCATACACGCCGCTGGTCAGCAAGGGACCGCCGCCTGCTTCCGGGTCGTACACCCAGTCGTTATAATCAGGCGAGAAGCTGTGGTTTAATTCCACCATCCCAATTTCCCCCAGCTGACCAAGCCGTTTTTTCACTTCCAAAACCGCAGGCAAAAACAGCATTTTCTGGGCTTCCATAAAGAAAAGTCCCTTTTCCTTTGCCAGGTCATACAGCTCCTGCGTCTGCACTGCAGAAACGGTGCAGGGCTTCTCACAGATCACATTTTTGCCTGCCAGCAAGGCTTTCTTTGCCCAGGGATAATGCTGTGCATTCACATTGGAAATATAAACAACATTCACCCCATCGTCCTGCAGCAGCGCTTCGTGTGAGCCGTAGGCAACCGGAATATCCCACAGCGCCGCCTTTTGGCTGGCTTTTTCCAATGTTCGGGAGGACAGCGCCGCCACCCTTCCCCTGCCGCTGGCGCGCACCGCCGCAATAAACCGGGGTGCAATGGAAGAAGTACTTAAGATGCCATAGCAAAGTTCCATAAAACCATCTCCTTATCTTTTTACCTTCTTATTATATCACGCACCGCGCCTGTAATCTACTGTGTTGTTCTTGATTTTTTCCGGGTATATGCTATAATTTCAACAAAAAACAATCAGGTGAATGTATGAAAAAACAACTTTGGCGGCTGATTGCCCTCACCCTTATCCTTTCCCTTTGTGCCGGCTGTGGTCTTAGCAGCAGCAAGCCCTCCTCCAGGCCCCAGCTCAGCACAGATTTTACAGAAAATGAAGCTGTCTATTCCTTTTCTGCCCTGCCTTCGGATACCTTCCGCTTTTCCGAGGAAAGCGCCGCGGCAGTATTGGAAACCGTTGGCAAAATAGTGCCGGAATATGAATACGAAGATTTTTACGCACTGGAGGAAGTGAAACGCCGGCTTAACTTTGATGCCTCGGTTGCGACCCACAGTTTTTCCGCACTGGACGACAGCGGTTCTCTGAACAGTTCCCATCTGGCTGATCTGGTCAAACGCAACAACGAAGCCTTTATGTCAACAGACCCCTTTGGTTATACGGTTCCGGAGGACTCCTACATTGCCGAGATTTGCGCATTCATCGTAACCGTTGTGGAACAGATGGCAGAAAAATATCCTACCGTTGACTGGGCGCGGGTCTACTGCAATCTGGGCAGTCTGAAGATCCTCTACGACACCGGTATGCTGAGCTTTGCAGAGGTCTCGTCGGATATGATCCTATCCCTCAGTCAGAACAACACAGAAATCGTACTAACTCTCAAAGGAGAAGATGGCTTCACCAGGGTCTTGACCCACGAAATTATGCACATCATTCAGATCGGCTGTACCTGTGAAGCGATCGAAAACGCAGGCAGGCGGGCAGGTATTTGTGTTTACTGGGAGGATTTCTCCCTGAACACCACCGACTGGACCTGGATGGCAGAAGGCTCAGCAGAACGGCATATGTGCCACATCACCGGCGGTGAAGCCGTAAGCTACCAGTACAAAATGGACTATCTTTGCAGTATGACTATGTCTGTACTGCTGCGCGACAGTGTGGACGCGGACACGATGGAAACCATCTGCTTCTATGACGATCCGAAGCTGCTGTTCGATGCCTTCGGCTGTGAGACCCAGGAGCAGCAAGAGGAACTGATCAAGATGATGATCACCTTGCAGGTCCTTCAAATGGAGCCCAAGAATTTCCACATCACCTATACGAAAAAAACCGGGATCGACCTGCTGGCAGACGAAGAAACCGCCAATGCCTTCTACTATTCCTTAAAGCCCGCCATCTGCATTACCCTGGCAAAAGAGTTTTACGAAAACCTCGTTCCCTTCCTGCAGGAAAATTCCTTAAGCTGCAACGACCTTTTCTTCCTGATAAATCTATTTGAAGGCCACTTGAACCAGCACTTAACTTACGCAAATAAAAGCAAGGCGCAGATCAACGCGCCCTTCTTCGCCGCTTACAACACCTTGCGCAGTGCCCTGTTTGATGCCCTGTCCCAGGACAATCCCCAGATAGATTTTGCCTCTGCCTATGAAGTTTATGAAATCACCGCAGGCGAAGATCTGTTAAATGCCCAACTTTCTGTGTTGCCTGAAGAGAAGCTTGCATTTTTGGCAGAGCGCGCCGGGTGGCAATCTGACTGTATGGGTCTGGGCAAAAAGGTCCCTGCCGGCGATACATTTTGACAAGCATTGCTTTGTAATAGACAACTGTGCCTTGTTGACAAAATAAAACCGCGGATGCTATAATCATTATGAGGTGATTTTGATGAAAAAGATTGAAAATATTTCCTATGGCAAATCCCACCAACGGCAGGTCCTGGACATCTATCTTCCCGACGGAGAGGTTAAAGGCGCATTTTTGTACTTCCACGGCGGCGGCATCGCAAAAGGCGATAAAAATGCTGCCGAGTGTTTTGCCCCCTATCTGACAGATCGGCAAATTGCTGTGTTTTCTGCCAACTATCGGCTGTATCCGGAGGCAAAGTACCCGGAATTTATTTGCGACGCGGCAAAGGCATCTGCCTTCGCTTATCGCTACATAACAGAAAACCTCTCCTGCGACAAGCTGTACATCGGCGGCAGCTCTGCAGGCGGCTATCTTTCTATGATGCTGTGCTTTGACCCGCAATACCTGACAGATGCCGGTCTTGCACCTTCCCAGGTGTCCGGCTATTACCACGATGCCGGTCAGCCCACGGCGCACTTCAATGTACTGAAGGAAAAGGGCGTTGACCCCAAGCGCGTCATTGTGGACGACTCCGCTCCGCTCTACCACATCGGCACCCAGGAAAGCTATCCCCCTATGCGCTTCGTCGTCTCCGATAACGATATGAAGAACCGTCCGGAGCAGATGGAACTGGTAGTCGGCACTATGAACCACTTCGGTTATGAGAACTTTGACCGTATCATTATGCACGGCACCCACTGCGCTTACTGCGGCGCACGGGACGAAAACGGCGTTACCGTCTTCGGACCTATGATCTACGATTTTATCGAGAAGGTTTTATAACTGCCCAAAAGGACTGAAAAACGCATATGTATCCAAGGTAAATTTTTCTTGATTTTTTCCACTGTGTATGATACAATGTTTTCGAACATACTTTCGAAAGGCAGTGTTGTTATGACAGAACTGGAAACTATGCAACGGGCAAAAATGTATATGGATCAGCTGGCGCAGGGCATCGACCCCATTTCCGGACAGGAGTTGCCGGAGGACTCTGCCTTAAACAATGTGCGTTTGGCGCGGTGCTTCTTCTATGTATCCGGTGTTTTAGATCGGGTCATTCGCAGTGGCGGGCAAGCAGGCTCCCAGCCAAAAGTCAATTTTTCCATTACAGCAGACCAGCTGCAAAAGGTGAAGCTCTCTGCCTATCCTGTACGCATCACCGAATTTACCGGTCTTTTAAGTCAGGCTGTGGATACACCCAATATGAAGCGGATGAGCGTTTCGAAGATCACCAATTGGCTGACGGAAAAAGGTTTTCTTACTACCGAGCCTTCCCCCAACGGGAAAAGTCGCCGCGTTCCCACCATTGCCGGCAGAAACCTGGGTATCAGTGCACAATTGCGCCAATCCCCCAATGGCGAGTATCTGGCGGTCTATTATGATACCCACGCCCAGCAGTTCCTGCTGGACAATCTCCCCGGCATCCTGGAGTCCAAATAAACACCGCAAAAATTCGATAAACTATGGGAGGTGACGCATCTGCGTCACCTCCCAAAATTTTATTTGCTTTGTGTGAATTTGTGTTTTTCGTTTCCCTTGATCTTTCAGACTATCCCGGTGGCGTTTCTTAGTCCAGCGGGCGCATAGTCGGAAACAGGATAACTTCCCGGATGGTGTCGGCGCCGGTGAAGAGCATTACTGCCCGGTCGATACCGATGCCCATACCGCCCGTAGGAGGCATACCGTATTCCATCGCATTGAGGAAGTCCTCGTCCAGCATTTCTGCTTCGTCGTCGCCCCGCTCCCGCTGTTCCACCTGCTTCATAAAGCGTTCCCGCTGGTCGATGGGGTCGTTGAGCTCAGAGTAGGCATTGCCCATTTCACTGTGGCAGATAAAGAACTCGAAGCGCTCGGTCAGTCTGGGGTCTTCCGGACTGCGCTTGGTCAGGGGGCTGACTTCCACAGGGTACATCGTAATGAATGTAGGCTGGATCAGGTGCTCTTCCACTCTCTGATCGAAGCAGGCATACAGGGCATTGCCCCAGGTCTTTTCGGCGGCATCTGCCAATTCAACACCAACTGCCTTGGCAGCAGCCACGGCTTCGGCATCGTCTGTGATCGCGCCAAAGTCGATGCCCACATACTTCTTGACCGCTTCCACCATAGTCATACGGGGCCAGCCAGGAGCCAGATCGACCTTTTCGCCCATCCACTCCACTTCGTAAGTACCCAAAAATTCCTTGGCGAAGCTGGTGAAAATGCCTTCAGCAATATCCATCATATCGTGGAAATCCGCATAAGCCTGATACAGCTCAACAGAGGTAAACTCCGGATTGTGCTTGGGGTCCATACCCTCGTTGCGGAAAATTCTGCCGATCTCGTACACCCGGTCCATACCGCCGATGATCAGCCGCTTCAGGGGCAGCTCTGTGGCAATGCGCATAAACATATCGATGTCCAGGGTGTTGTGGTGGGTCACAAAGGGACGGGCGGATGCACCACCGGCAATGGTGTTGAGCACCGGGGTCTCCACTTCGATATAGCCCATATTGTCCAGGTAATTACGCATATGCTTAATGAACCTGGAACGGATAATAAAGTTGCGCTTGACCTCCGGATTTACCATCAGGTCCACATACCGCTGACGGAAACGGATCTCCTTATCGGTCAGTCCGTGGAATTTTTCCGGCAGAGGAAGCAGCGCCTTGGAAAGCAGGGTCACTTCCTTTGCACGGATGGAGATCTCCTCCGTTTTGGTCTTAAAGACCTCACCGGTGACACCCACGATATCACCGATATCATTTTTCTTAAAGCGGGCATATTCCTCTTCGCCCAGCTCATCGATCTTTACAAACAGCTGGATACGGCCTTCACCGTCCTGCAGATCGCAGAACATAACCTTGCCCTGACCGCGCTTGGACATCAAGCGGCCGGCAACGGATACGGTCTTGCCTTCCATTTCCTCGTAGTTTTCCTTTATTTGCACAGAAGTTGCATTAAAGTCAAACTTCGTTTGCAGGAAGGGGTCCCGGCCTTCCTCCCGCAATGCCTTGAGCTTATCGTGCCGAACCTGAACCTGGTCGGACAAAGGCATTTCAGCCTGGGGTACAAACTTTGCCATTCTTATCTCCTTAATCTCTCGTTACTTCAACGACCTTCATCTCATAGCTTCCGGAGGGTGCGGCAACACTGAAGATATCGCCAGCAGACTTGCCTACAATGGCACGGCCGAAGGGAGAGTCATCGGAAAGCTTATATTCCATAGGATTTGCTTCCTGGGAACCGGTGATGCGATAGGTAGTCTTCTCGCCGGTAGCCATATCCTCCACAGTCACGGAGCAGCCCAGGCCCACACGGCCGGTGGCCTCGTTTTCATCCTCGATAATTACTGCGTGGGACAGAATGTCCTCAATTTCCGCAATACGGCCGTAAAGCTTTGCCTGCTCGTTTTTTGCAGCATCATATTCAGAGTTTTCGGATAAGTCACCGTAAGAACGGGCTTCTGCGATCATTGCCGCGATCTCGCGCTCACGGGTAGTTTTCAGATAATTAAGTTCTTTTTCCAGGTCATGAAGACGCAGACTTGTAATCTTAAATTCCTTTGCCATAACAAAAAGTTCCTTTCTGAGCAAATTTGTTCACTATATTATAGGGGAAAATAATTCTATAGTCAAGTAATTTTCCAACTTTCCCGTAAAAATCAACAAATGCTGTTCGAAAGTGTAAACCAATCCCCCACCATCAAATTTCTGTTTGTCGGGCTAATGCCCGACAAAAATGCAAAATGCAAAGTGGAAAATGCAAAATGCAAAGTGCAAAATGCAAATGTGTCCCGCATCGAACCTATTTGTAGGGAACATTGATCGCCAGACGGCTTCTCCGCTGAGGAGAGGCTTTGGCGGGCGACATAATAGCCGCCCCTACGAATGGGTATCGACGGTCGTTCGTAGGGGGGATAACCGCCCGTTACAAGGCATCGGAAAGATGAAGGCTTGGTGGGACGATGTGGGCATCGTCCCCTACGACGGGTTTTGAAAAAACACTCTACACTCCGCGCTCTGCATTCTGTATTAAGCATTTTGCATTAATCAAGGGACGCCGGGGTCGCCGTCCCCTACGAACGGCTATCATACTTCCGTGTCATTGCGAGGGCGTTTACGCCCGTGGCAATCTCCTTTTTGGCGGCACTGCGAAAAAATCATTAATCATTAAGCATTAAGCATTGAAGGCAACGGGACGCCGGGGTCGCCGTCCCCTACGAACGGATATCGACAATCGTTCGTAGGGGTAGGATTTATTTTTGCAGAGCTTCTAATGCGGCCAAAATCTGGGGATCTTCTTCCGGTTCCAGCAGGCCGGTATAGATCAGCGCGGCGGTTTCTTCATCCACTTCCACCGGGATCCGGGGCTCCAAGCCGCCGGTTTCCGCCAGGCTCACCCCATTGGGTGTATAGTATTTGCCAATGGACAATCCCACTGCCGAGCCGTCAACCAGGCGGTAGGTGGACTGGAAATACCCCTTGCCGCAGGTCTTATCCCCTGCGGTGATCGCCCAGTCATATTCTTCCAGCGCCGCCGCAAAAAACTCCGCGGCGGAATAGCTTTCGCTGTTTATCAGCACGGCCATAGGCATTTGCAGGCAGTCTGCATCGGAATACTGTATTTCCTCTTTTCCCGTATAATCCTCACTGCGGAAGATCACGCCCTCCGGAAGCAGGTAATCCAGCAGCTTTGTCAGCTCTGAAAGGTATCCGCCGGGATTATTTCGCACATCGAAGATAAATGCCTGTGCTCCGCTTTCTTTCAGCTGTTCAATTGCCGCTACGGTTTCATCGGCACAGTTTTCATTGAAGTTCCGGATGGTCACAAGACCGATATTCCCTTCCAGAAGCTGTCCTTCTGCCACTTTTTTGTGGATGGTACGGCGCACCGGTGTAAACACCAGTTCTTCCTCTCCCCGCAATACGCAAACGGACACCTCAGTCCCCTCTTTGCCGCGGATCAGGTTTCTTGTCCCCTCCGTTCCCAGGGGGTAAACCGACTGTCCATCCACCTGGGTAAGGATATCGCCTGGCAAAATGCCCGCCTGCTGGGCAGGACCGTCCGGTTCCACCTGCAAAATATCAAATCCCTTTTCATCCTCGCGGGCGCGGATGGTTATGCCGATGCCCACATAGGCATTGTTTTTGCCTTCCTCATAGGAAGCGTATTCAGACGCCGGAATGTAATAGCTCCACCGGTCCCCCAGGGATGCCACCATTGCCTTTGCCGCCGCATCCTCCATTGCCACCTGATCCGTTTGACCGATGAACCGGTTTTCCAGCAGGTTCCCCAGCTGTCCCAGCTTTCCGTTTCTTTTACTGCATCCGTAAAATGTCGCACTTGCCGCCAGTGCCGCCACCAGAATGTAGGATGCCACCCGTAACAATCTCTTGCGCCAAAGCAAAATAATCACCTCATTATATAAGTTCCCACAGCCCTGTGATGAGCTGTGGGAGTCTTTCTAGTATACCCGTAATTCGGTCAAATATTGATGTAGTCTGCCGGATTCACATAAGTACCGTTGTAGCTGATACCAAAGTGCAGGTGGGGACCTGTGGAACCGCCGGTAGAACCCATATAACCGATCACCTGACCCTGGCTCACATAATCGCCCACAGAAACTACATAATGGGTCATATGCATATAAACCGATGCCCAGCCGCCTTCGTGGATCAGCTCCACATGATAGCCGGCACTTCCGTTATAGGAAGCGATCGCCACTCTGCCGGACTTTGCCGCATAGATCGGCGTGCCGGTAGGTCCTGCCAGGTCAACGCCATAGTGCATTTTCCACACACCGCTGATCGGGTGGTACCGATAACCAAAGGGGCTGGTAAATGCAACATAGGAGCAGGGTGTGATCCAGCCGCTGCTGGAGGGGATGTTGGTGCTGGGTTTATAAGTAGGCGTAGGAACAGAGGTGGCCAGCCATTCTTCGTGCTTGGCCTTGTCATATTCCTTTTCCTTTTGGGCGATCTGCAGCAGAAGCTCTGCCTCTGCATCCTCAGACTCTGCAAGCAAGTCCTCATACTCCTGACCGGTGGCCACCAGCTCAACCAGAAGTGCATCTGCCTCTGCCCGCTTTTCTTCCAGTACCGTTTCGGCATCTGCCAATTCCTGACGGGTAGTCTCCAGATTTGCTTTTTCCTGCTCCAGCTCTGCCTTGGTCTCCGCCACAGCCTGTGCCGCCTCATTCATTTCCCGAATGCGCTTATTGTCTGCGGCGGCAATTTCCTGGACGATATTCAAACGGTCCAGCAGATCGGAAAAGCTGTTCGCCTGAAAGAGGACAGACCAGTAAGACATCGATCCGTTTTCCTCCATTGCGCGGATACGGTCTCTGTTTTTCCGGCTCAGCTCATCGAGATTATTTTCTGCCTCCACCAGCTCATCCTGCTTGTCTGCGATCAGTGTGCTGTAGGCTGAAATCTGCTCATTGATATTCGTGACCTGCTCGTGGAGGAGAAATACCTCCTGGTCGATCAGGTTTTTCTGGGCGACAACTTCCTTCATTTCGGTCATATTGTCAGAAAGCTGACCTTCCAGTGCCTGAATTTCCGATTCGATTTTGGATTTATCTTCCTTCAGGGCATCCAGCTGCTCCTTGATGGCACCGGAGCTTGCGGCGCTTGCATAGGTGGATACGGCACCTGCAACCAGCCCGAACAGGATCATTGCCGCCAGAAAACCGGCAACGATCGATATCCATAACTTCCTTTTTTTCATAGGTCTAACTCCATTATACATCCATAAACTTACGGATAGATGTCCAACTGCCCACAATACCGACAAAGATGCCTGCCGCCGCAAAGGTTGCCACCATCGGTCCAACCATTGTCCGGAACTCCACAAAATTAAACAGCTTCAAGGTGTCCACGGAAGCAATTTTATTTGCCAGCGCGTCGTACATCAGCCATTCCAAACCAAATGCCAGTCCGGCACCTACCATACCCAGGGTGAAGCCCTCCACCACAAAGGGTGTACGGATAAAGCTGTTGGTCGCGCCAACCATCTTCATAACGGATATCTCATCCCGGCGATCGTACATCGCCAGCTTGACTGTGTTGGAAATGATCAGCAGACTTACCGCCAGCAGCACGACCACGATCACAACGGATGCCAGCTGTAAAATATCCTGCAGTGCAGAAAAGCCCTCTGCCAGCTCATAGGCCGCAGAAATGTTGGCCACGCCGTTAATTCCCCGGATGGATGCGGTGGTTTCGTCCATAAAGTGATTGTCCACCAGGGTTACCACAAAGCGATGGCGCAGGTAGGTGGCATCCACACCGTTAAAGGTACCTTCATTTTCATAGTCCGCCACGAAATCCGCAAGAGCCTCCTCACGGGAAACGAAGGTGGACTGATGGACATTTTCGATCCGGTTGATCTGGGTGCCGATGCTCTTTGCCTCTGCATCCGAAAAGGTTTCATCCACATAAACGATAATTTCGTTTGTTTTATTCAGGTCCTCTACGATGACATTAAGATTGTACATCAGGCTGGAGAAGGTGCCCACGATCAGCAGGCAGGCCACCGTAACACACACAGCGGCAAAGGACATAAATCCGTGACGGAAGATGCCGTTAATGCCCTCTTTCAATAAATAACCAAAATTTTTCATACTCTGTAATACCCATCCATTCCGTCGTGGACCACAAGACCCTCGTTGATCGCGATCACCCGCTTGTTGAAATGCTCCACAAGATTTTTCTCGTGGGTGACCACAAGCATCGTTGTGCCCAAATTATTGATTTCCTGCAGAAGACTCATAATCTCCATCGAACGGTCCGGGTCCAGGTTGCCGGTAGGCTCGTCGGCAATGATGGTAGAAGGGTTATTGACCAGTGCTCTTGCAATGGCAAGGCGCTGCTGCTCACCGCCGGAAAGCTCATTCGGATGGCGGCGGCTCTTGGTTTCCAGGCCTACCAGCTCCAGAATATAAGGAACGCGGTTGCGGATCTCCTTATTGCTTGCACCGATCGCACGCATAACGAACGCCACATTTTCATAGACCGTCTTGCTCTCGATCAGACGGAAATCCTGAAACACAACGCCTACAGTACGGCGCAGGTAAGGGATCTCGCGCTTACGGATGCGCTCCAGGGAATAGCCATTAACATGGACCATACCGGAGGTAGGCTTTAATTCGCCGGTGATCAGCTTAATAATGGTAGACTTTCCGGAACCGGAAGGTCCCACCAGAAATGCAAATTCTCCATCCTCGATCTGCATAGAAACACCCCGTAATGCGTGGGTGCCTACGGAGTAGGATTTTATAACATTAGTAAATTCGATCATAGTCTCTCTTTGCTCCAAACAAATAGTGTAACCAAATTGTAACATATTGCAACTATTATGTCAACCAAGCCTGACACGAAAAATATTGGAAAATGGCAATTATGGCATTTTACCTAAATTGCAAAACAGTTTTTGTTCATTCTGCCCATAGACCGCAAAATAACAAATTCCTGTCTAACCTTGCGTTGCTGAAAATGGGGCGTGTTGCAAAATGCGCAAAATCTACGGTAGAATATGTAGGGGCGATTATTAATCGCCCGCGGGCGGTCAATGACCGCCCCTACATCCGCAGGATATAGACAATTGCATAGTTTTAGGGCGCATTGCAGTATTTTGCAACGCGCCCCAGAAGTTTTATCAGTACAGCTCCCGTGAGGAAAGATACTTACGAACCATCAGCGCCACCTTAAACACGATCGCGTGATCAAACTGGCGCAGGTCCAGGCCGGTCAGCTTTTTGATCTTTTCCAGGCGGTACACCAGAGTGTTTCTGTGGACAAACAACTTTCGGGATGTCTCAGACACATTCAGATTGTTTTCAAAGAACTTATTGATGGTGAACAGGGTCTCCTGATCCAGGGAGTCAATGGAATTCTTCTTGAACACTTCCGTCAGGAAGATCTCACACAGAGTAGTAGGCAGCTGATAGATCAGACGGCCGATGCCCAAATTCTCGTAGTTGATAATGGTCTTCTCGGTATCAAAGACCTTACCCACATCAATGGCAGTCTGGGCTTCCTTGTAAGCATCAGCCAGCTCACGCAGGTGGTTTGCCACAGTGCCGATGCCGATCACCGTCTTGACATACAGCTCATTGCGCAGGGTATCTTCCATCGCACCGGCGATCTTTTCCAGGTCCTTCAAGGTGGCATTGCCGGGGATCTGCTTGATAACAGCAATATCTGTTTCGTTGATGCTGATCACAAAATCCTGCATCTTATCCGGGAACATACCGGTCAATACATCAACAGTTGCCACATCGCTCTGACCGATCTGACGGACCAGGAACACAGCGCGGGGCGCATCGGTCGCAAAATGCAGCTCCTTTGCACGGATGTAAATATCGCCGGGGAGAATATTATCCATAATAATATTCTTTACGAAGGTGCCCCGATCGTGCTTTTCCTCATAGAAGGACTTTGCATTACGCAGGGCAATGCAGGTGATCGCACAATATGTTTTTGCCAGCTCATCCTCGCCAGAGCAAAATACGGCGCATTCAAAAAAGCCGGAATTGGAAGAAATGGTGCGGAATGTCCGCTGGGCAAACAGCACCGGCTGCTCTGCACTGGCAGTCACTCTCAGCACAGCCTCCGGCCACCGCTCTCCCATCAGGGAAACATCGGTACAGGCGATCACGAAGCCTTCTGCATCCACTACGCCAAATACCCGATCGGTAACATCCTTTAACTGAGAAATCACATTCTGAAAAATCCCGTTTGTCATTTTGGGACCTCCTTTTAGAAAATTGCACAAATGCATTTTTCACAAAATTGTACAATCATTATATACTTCTTTTGCAGATATTGCAAGTCTTTTTTGACATTTTATTGCAAAACAACACACCTTTTTTGGAGATAATTACCCAAATTTCGTTTTTTTAGCCTGTGAACGGCAAAATTCGTTTTATACAACTTGCCAATGGTCCAATTCCCGGATTTCTGTCTCCGTCAGCGGGCGAACCTGCCCTCTGGGCAGATCTCCTAAGGTCAGCTTCCCTTCCCTGCGGCGCTCCAAATACGCGACCTTCATTCCTCTCGATGCCATCATCCTGCGCACCTGATGGTACTTTCCCTCGCAAACGGTGATCCGGCTTTCTCCGGGTCCCAAGGGCTCCAGCTGTGCCGGAAGGCATACCGTTCCGTCTGCCAGGGTCAGTCCCGACAGAAAGGCCTGCACATCTTCTTCCCCTGCCGTTCCTTCGTGGCGGGCGTAATAGACCTTCGGCACTTCCTTCTTCGGGCTGATCAGCCGGTGAAGCAAATCCCCGTCATTGGTAAACAGCAGCAGACCCTCCGTCTGCTTATCCAGCCGTCCCACAGGCTTCAGGTCCAAATGGCGGTATTGGGCAGGCAGAAGCTCCATAACCGTTTTCTCCCTGGCATCCTCCGTAGCCGTTACAAAGCCTGCGGGCTTATTGAGCATAATCACCACTGTTCCCACAGCCCGAAGCACTTCCCCATCGAAAGCGATCTGCTGCGTTGCAGGATCAATTTTGCGACCGTTGTCCCGCTCTGTTTTTCCGTCCACGGTCACTCTACCCGCTTTGAGTATTCCTTTTACCTGACTGCGGGTGCCAAGTCCGCAATCGCACAAAAATTTGTCCAGCCGTTCCATAATTTCTCCGTTCTACCGGTCCCGAAGGCTGAATAGGCTATACCATAATACAAGCCTTTAGGAGGGGTTTTTATGATGGTAATGACCGCAAAGGTCGATTTTAAGAAAATCGTTATCGGACTGATCGCCGCAGCGGCAGTGATCGTGGCGCTGATCCTGCTGCTGGGCGGCGGGAAGGACGCCACATCCACCGCCGCCACCGCCGTCTCGGTTTCCGACAACGACGCACGGGTGGCATTTTTGAAGGATCTGGGCTGGGAAGTAACCACATCTCCTGTCCAATCCGGTCAGGTTCGCATTCCCAAAGATGCTGTCGAGGTGTTTGACCGCTACAACGAGCTGCAGAAAAGTCACGGTTACGACCTGAGCCCGTATGCAGGGAAAACAGTTATGCGCTATGTGTATCAAGTCAACAACTATCCCGGTGCCACGGAGCCGGTATATGCCACCTTGCTGATATACAAAAATCAGGTGATCGGCGGAGACATTACCGACACCGCCCCCGGCGGTCAGATCCGGGGACTGAAAAAAGCAGATACGACCCCCGCTGAGACCTTGATCCCTGATACAACTGCTCCTGCTTCAGACATCCCACAAACGAGTTGACAGTTAATGAAATATGGATATGATAAGCTTGTAATTATATTATCACATTCTTTGTCTCTTGACAACTGCCCTGTTGCCGTGCTATGCTTAGCATAGATCTTCAGGGCAGGGTGCAATTCCCGACCGGCGGTATAGTCCGCGAGCGCGTATGCGCTGAATCGGTGAAATTCCGATACCGACAGTACAGTCTGGATGAAAGAAGACCGCTGTTTTTGCAGTATTTTTACGCCCTGAGTATACATACTCAGGGCGTATTTTGTTTGGAGGCATTTGTATGAACAGACACCTGCGCAAAATGATCATTATGGCAATGCTGGCCGCCATTGCACTTTTACTGGTTTCCACCGTCCGCATTCCGGTGGTGCTGTTTTTGAATTACGAGCCCAAGGATGTTGCAATCACCATCGGCGGCTTCCTGCTTGGTCCCTTTGCCAGCTTGATCATTTCGGCAGTGGTAACCCTGGTGGAAATGGTCACCATCAGCGACACCGGGATCATCGGCTGTGTTATGAACTTTCTGTCTACCGTCAGCTTCTCTTGCACCGCCGCCTTTATTTACAAAAAGTCCCGCACACTCAAGGGTGCCATTTTCGGTCTTTTGGCAGGTTCTGTGACGATGATCGCCGTAATGCTTCTTTGGAACTGGCTGATCACACCTTTGTATATGGGTGGCACACGGGAGGCAGTTGCCAAAATGCTTCTGCCGGTATTCCTGCCCTTTAATGCCCTGAAAGCAGGTCTGAACAGTGCGCTGACCCTGGCACTGTACAAGCCATTGTCCGCAGCCCTGCGCAAAACCCGCCTGCTGCCCCAAAGCTCCCTGACCGAAAAAGCCATTGCCAAGCCCGCGATCTATTTGCTGGCCTTTGCAATTTTAGTCACCTGCATCCTGCTCCTGCTGGTTATGCGGGGCATCATTTAACACAAATTTGCAAAATTCGCCTTTCCTCTTGAAAACAGTATAGGATTGTGGTATAATCCGTATAATGAGCAGGTGTCTGTTCGCCTGCTCATTGCCATTAAATGCTGTATTGATTTACGGCAGACAGGAGAAGGATTATGAAAGGTATCATTCTTGCCGGAGGCTCCGGTACGCGGCTGTACCCCCTGACCAAAGTGACTTCCAAGCAGCTTCTGCCTATCTATGATAAGCCTATGATTTACTATCCGATGTCTGTTTTGATGAGTGCAGGCATCCGGGATATTCTCATTATATCCACCCCCCAGGACACGCCCCGTTTCCAGGAGCTGCTGGGTGACGGTCACCAGTTCGGCTTAAAGCTGAGCTATGCCGTACAGCCCAGCCCCGATGGACTGGCCCAGGCCTTTATCATCGGCGAGGAATTTATCGGGAAATCCCCGGTGGCAATGATTTTGGGCGATAATATTTTCTTCGGACACGGCCTGAAAAAGCGCCTGCGCGCCGCTGTGCGCAATGCCAAAAACGGCAAGGGTGCTACCGTTTTCGGCTATTATGTGGATGACCCGGAGCGCTTTGGCATCGTGGAATTTGACGAGAGCGGTCACGCGGTCTCCATCGAAGAAAAGCCGGAGCATCCCAAGAGCAATTACTGCGTCACCGGTCTTTACTTCTATGACAACCGGGTAGTAGAATATGCCAAAAATCTCAAGCCCTCCCCCCGCGGTGAGCTGGAGATCACGGACCTGAACCGGATCTATCTGGAGCAGGGCGAATTGAATGTGGAGCTTCTGGGTCAGGGCTTTACCTGGCTGGACACCGGCACCCACGAAAGTCTTGTGGAAGCTACCAACTTTGTTAAAACTGTGGAAACCCACCAGAACCGGAAGATCGGCTGTCTGGAGGACATTGCGTATATTAACGGCTGGATCACCCGCGAAGATGTGGAGGCCGTGATCAAAGTTTATAAAAATCAGTATGGCCGTTACCTGCAGGACGTTCTGGACGGTAAGTACATTGATGTACTGCGGGACAAGAAGCGGCTGGAGGAACTGGAAAAATGAAAAAGACCATTATCGTAACCGGCGGTGCCGGCTTTATTGGAAGCAACTTTGTTTTCCATATGCTGGGTAAGTACCCGGAATATCGGATCGTATGCCTGGACAAGCTGACCTATGCAGGTAACCTCTCCACCTTAAAATCTGTTATGGACCATCCCAACTTCCGCTTTGTGAAGCTGGACATCTGTGACCGGGAAGGGGTTTACAAGCTCTTTGAGGAAGAAAAGCCCAATGTAGTGGTGAACTTTGCCGCAGAGAGCCATGTGGACCGTTCCATTGAGAACCCAGAGGTTTTCCTGCAGACGAACATTCTGGGCACCCAGGTGCTGATGGATGCCTGCCGTAAGTACGGCATCGAGCGCTATCACCAGGTTTCCACCGATGAGGTGTACGGCGACCTGCCCCTGGACCGTCCCGACCTGTTCTTCACCGAGGAAACACCCATCCACACCAGCTCCCCCTACTCCTCCTCCAAGGCAGGTGCAGATCTGCTGGTTATGGCCTATCACCGCACCTACGGGCTGCCGGTGACCGTTTCCCGCTGTTCCAACAACTACGGCCCCTACCACTTCCCGGAAAAGCTGATCCCCCTGATGATCGCAAACGCACTGGCAGACAAGCCTCTGCCCGTTTACGGCGAGGGCCTGAATGTGCGGGACTGGCTGTATGTAGAGGACCACTGCAAGGCGATCGACCTGATCATTCACAAGGGCCGCGTAGGTGAGGTATATAACATCGGCGGTCATAACGAGATGCGCAATATCGATATCGTTAAGATCATCTGCAAAGCACTGGGCAAGCCGGAAAGCCTGATCACCTATGTGACCGACCGGAAGGGACACGATATGCGCTATGCCATCGACCCCACCAAGATCCACACAGAGCTCGGCTGGCTGCCGGAAACCAAATTTGTGGACGGCATACAAAAGACCATCCAGTGGTATCTGGACAACAAGCCCTGGTGGCAGGAGATCCTCTCCGGGGAATACCAGAGCTACTACGAAAGAATGTACACCAATCGCTAATATACAACAAAAAGGCGTGTTGCAAAATGCGCAAAATCTACGGTAGAATATGTAGGGGCGATTATTAATCGCCCGCGGGCGGTCATTGACCGCCCCTACATCCGCAGGATGTAGACAATTGCATAGTTTTAGGGCGCATTGCAGTATTTTGCAA
>JAZNDF010000135.1:0-25866 GCA_045587925.1 Faecousia sp. | reverse complement strand
AAATCAATATTTTGATCCTGTTTGAATATAATAAAAGACTATCGGCGGGAGCAAACCCACACCCTACAAATCACTCAGGTAGGGCGCAGGGGCTTGTTCCCGCCGTTATTATGCATTTACATTTTATCCATCTTCCGTGATGGGGCCGTCGGGTTCGTATTCAATGGGTGGCTCCGGTGCCGGCGGCTCCGGTGTCGGCGGCTCTACAACAGGCGGCTCGGTTACCTCCGGCTCTGTGGGAGGTTCTGTGGAAGGCTCTGTGGAGGGATGCGTCTCCTCGGTGACGATCTTACAAACCACATAATCCCGCTTGTTGTAGTGATTCATAGATTCCTGTTCCTTGGAGATCAGCTCGTTGGTTTCCTTATCGTACTTACAACGGTAGGTGACGACCTTATAGCCGGTATAGGCAGTGGAGATTACCTGTCCGTCCTTGTAGCCGTCCGGATTGTCAGGAGGCAGCTCCTGGACAACACTTTCCCAGGGATAGGTGGCAAGCACACTGTATTCCATTTTCACATAGTAGTCCTTTTCATCTGTTCCGTAGATGGTTACAGTGGTATGACCGGCAGAAGCAGAGGCCTCGATTCGAATGGGATACTTTGAATTGTTCTTGAAACGGAATTCAGGACCGCCCCAGGAAACGGTTGCATCCATACCCATAGGCACATATGTATTGAGGAAACCGTGATTGACTCTGGTTACGATCTCCATATCAGCCATCAGCGCACAGTAATAGACGGTGGAGGATACCTGACAAATACCGCCACCAATGGTGCTGACAGTTTTGTTTCCGATATATGTGGCACCGTATTGATATCCCTTTGCGGAGGTTCTTTCGCCAAGGACCTTGTTGTAATCAAACACCTCGCCGGGCTGAAGCACGACACCGTTGACTGCTTCACAGGCAAGTCTCAGGTTCGTATCCCGCCCGTTAACACTGCCGGATTTGGCAGTATAGGTGGAGAGGACATCCTTGAAAAGCATTTTGTCCAGCTCACCCTGTTTGATCTCAGGTTCGATGCAGCTGTAGGGGACAGATACATGTTCACCGTATTTGGCATCCTGGATCAGAAGCTGTGCTTCTTCAATATTAAAGCTGTAGCCAACCTTATGCGCGGTGCTTTGCTGTGTTTCCGGGTCATACTCAGAATCCACAGGGGCAATATAGGTTTCATCATATATTTTTTGAAGGTCTACCGCCTCCGGGTCTTCCTGCTCTCCGGAAAGCTTCAGAGAAAATACATTGTTTGCGTAGGCATCGATCACCAGGTCGTAAACCTCTTTATAAGTCAGTCCGTAACCGGGGGTGCCCATATTGATGAGGATGGTCTTATCCATTCCGTCAACACCGCTGACTGTATAAGAGGGCTGAGTCAGCTCTGTGCCGAAATTTGCCATAAGCGCCTTAAGCTCTTTTTCGATAACCTCGGTATTCAAGGTCAGACAGCCGGAAATATCTTCTGCCGCACCGTCAAGGGCAAGATCCACCGCATCCCGCACATTGAAAGAAGCACCGGTGGCTTCGGGGGACAGGGTAATGCTGTGATCGTCCACCTGTACTACCATAGACTGTGTTTCATAGTTTTCACCGATTGCATTTTTGACGGCATTGATCGCTTCCCTGCGGGACATACCGCTTACATCCACACCGGCAATTGTAATATTATCCGGCATCTGCTTTTGCAAGGTGCAGCCACACAGCAGACAGCCAATCAAAACTGTCACAGCAAGACAAATGATGAAAGGTAACCTTTGGCGTTTCCCGCTTGATTTTTTCATTGTATGCTCCTTCTTTCTTTCAGCGAAAAATGTCATTAATATCGCTATTATAGCACAATACCCTGAAAAAGCAAGACAATTAGCGCTTGCATCCGGAATATCGTTCCACAAATACCTTTGCCTGACGAAGGCTGTCCACACCGCTTGCCAGTTTTAGGCGCAGGGTGGGCACCTTGGCAGATGCGACAAAATGCAGTCTTGTTTTGTAATCCGGATCGGCGCACATAGCTGTAACGGCGTCGAAATCCAGGTTGACCAGTGTGAAAAGCACATCGCCGGCTTTTTGCCGAATGTCGCAAATACCGGTTTTTCTGGCGTTTGCACGAAGCAGTGCGATTTCCACCAAGTTCAGTACGCCCTTGGGCGGCTCGCCGTAGCGGTCAATGATTTCATCCAGCAGATCATCTGCATCCTCCTGCGTGCGAATGGCCGCCATTCTGCGGTACAGGTCCATTCGTTCCTCGCCTCTGGACACATAATCCTTATCCACATTGGCGGTGACATTCAGGTCCGCTGTGCAGTCCGGCTCCTTCGGCTTTTCGCCCCGTTCTTCCAGGACCGCCTCGTCCAGAAGCTTCAAATACATATCGTAGCCTACGGACATCATATGACCGGATTGCTCCGCACCCAGCAGATTGCCTGCACCGCGGATCTCCAGGTCCCGCATTGCGATCTTAAAACCGGAGCCAAACTCCGCAAAATCCCGAATGGCGGAAAGGCGTTTTTCCGCAACCTCGGTCAGCGCCTTGTCAGGACGGAAGGTGAAGAATGCGTATGCGTGGCGCGTGGAACGGCCAACCCGTCCCCGAAGCTGGTGAAGCTGACTCAGACCAAACCGGTCGGCATTTTCAATGATAAGTGTGTTTGCATTGGGAATATCCAGTCCGGTTTCTATGATCGTTGTACATACCAGAACCTGTATGTCTCCATCTGCCATTGCGTGCATTACATCGCTAAGCTCATCCTCACTCATCTTACCGTGGGCAACGGCTACCCGCAGGCCGGGGATACGCCGCTTCAGTGCAGAGGCGCACTGCTCAATGGTTTCAACACGGTTGTGCAGGTAATAGACCTGTCCGCCCCGTTCGATTTCCCGTCGAATGGCGTCATCCAGCACTGGATTGCTGTGCTCCATTACATAGGTTTGGACCGGGTAGCGGTCTGCGGGTGGCTCCTCAATGGTGGACATATCCCGTATTCCGGACAGAGCCATATTCAGGGTTCTGGGAATCGGTGTAGCGGAGAGGGTCAGCACATCCACGCCTTTTGAAATTTCCTTCAGCCGCTCCTTGTGGCTGACACCAAACCTCTGTTCCTCATCCACGATCAGCAGTCCCAGATCCTTAAATTCCACGCTTTTTTGCAAAAGCTTATGGGTGCCGATGATCAGATCTACCTGACCGGCACGAAGATTTTGCAGGGTGCGTTTTTGCTGGGTGGGCGTGCGGAATCGGCTGAGTACATCGATGTTTACCGGAAAACCGCGAAATCTTGCCACGGCTGTTTGATAGTGCTGCTGAGCAAGAACCGTGGTCGGAACCAGGATCGCGGCCTGTTTTCCGTCCATAACGGCTTTCATAATCGCCCGCAGTGCCACTTCCGTTTTTCCGAAGCCGACATCACCGCAAAGAAGGCGGTCCATAGGCGTGGGTGATTCCATATCGCCTTTGATTTCTGCGATACAGCGCAGCTGATCGTCGGTTTCCGGATAAGGGAAATTGTCTTCAAATTCCAACTGCCAGGGAGAGTCGGCGGCGAATGCAAAGCCTTCCTGCCGCTTTCTGGCGGCGTAAAGCTTAATTAGCTCGCCAGCCATATCCTTAGCGGCCTTCTGCGCTTTTGTTTTTGTTTTTTGCCAGGCATCGCTGCCGATCTTATTCAGACGGACATTGGCATCCTCGCCACCGCCGCCAATATACTTGCTGACCATATCCAGCTGAGTAGCCGGAACAAATAAGGTATCAGTTCCCTGATAGGCTATTTTTACATAATCCTTCAGTGCGCCGTCCACCCGTATTTGTTCCATAGCCACGAACCGTCCGATGCCGTAATTTTCGTGGACCACCAGGTCGCCGGGAGAGAGATCTGTAAAGGAATTGAGCTTTTGGCGGTTTGTAGCGGTTTTTTTAGGCTTACGCCGTGCTTCTCCCTTGGAAAGCAACTGACCTTCCGTCAAAATGGCAAGCTTTGAATTTGGATATTCCATTCCGTAGGGAAGGGTGCCTTCTGTGAGTAATATCTGACCGGGCTTCGGCATCATAGTCAGGGGAATACACAGAAGACCGGAAAGACCCTTTGTATTAAGCATTTCCTGCAGAAGCTCTGCCCGACGGCGTGTGCCGCAAAGCACCAGACAGGAAAAATCCATTTTCTGATAATGGGAAAGATCAGCGGCGGCAGAGTCGAGATTGCCGCCGTAGCCGGGAAGCTGTTTGCCGGTCATAGGCAACAGTATTTTAGGGGGATTTTCTTCCGGATAGGCAGTGCTGCTGAATGCATCCATATATACGGTCGTGTGTCCGGAGAGGTCTCTGCAAAAATCCTCCCATTGTATTACATAGTCACACAGTTCACCGGCTACAAGCCCTGCCTGAAGAAGGCTGTCAAGCTGCATACCTATTTCTTCGGTGCGGCTTTTGGCACTGCGGCGCAGACTGCTTTGGTCGCACAAAACAAGAATTGCGTTTTGGGGGATATAAGACATTGCTGTGGCGATCTGCGGATAAATCAAAGACATATATCGATCGGAGGCGGGATTTTGCACTCCGTTTTCATACTTTTCCAGATCCTTTTGAAGCGTTTTTACCAGAGCTTCGTTTACCGTCTTTCTTCGTAACTGACGGGCGATCAAATTCCGCAGATCCTTACAAAGTCCGTCAATACCGTTGGGGTGCAAGCAGGGCTGTGTTTCACCCACAGGCAAAATTACCGTTTCCTCTGTGTTTTCCGTGCGGCGCTGGGTGTCCGGGTCAAAATAGCCCATAGTATCCAATTCATCACCAAAAAATTCGGCACGAACGGGAAGATCGGCGGCAGGGGAGAAGATATCCAAAATACCGCCGCGAACAGCATACTGTCCCGGTCCCTCTACCATAGCACAGCGACTGTACCCTGATGCGTTCAGGCGATGGATCAGGTCGTCGATTTGATATTCTGTACCGACTTTTAAGGAAAAAGCGGTACTAAGCAAAATGTTCTGGGGCATAGTCCGTTGACTCATTGCTTCCCAGGACAGGATCAGCAGTCGGGTCTTTCCCAGCGCCAGGTCGTAAAACTGACGCAGGCGTTTTTGCTCCCAGCTTCTGGAAACGACAGCGCTGTCATAGAGTGTAAGCTCACGACTGGGAAGGGTTGGGATGTCAATGCCAAGAAATGCCCGTAGCTCTTCCTGCAGGCGCCTTGCGGCCATATCGTCCTGACATAGGATCACAATAGGTTCTTCTGTATGGCAATACAGTCCGGAAAGCAGATGACTGCGGTTGATCTGACCGATCCCTGTTATTGCAGCACAATTGCCCTGCTTAACATTTGTAAGCAGGGTTTTGTATTCCGGAATTGTGTTCAGAACACTTAAAAGCTTTTCCATAAGTTACCGAAAATCCTTCCACGCAAGAATGCGGAAAGGGGGAAATAGACCCCCTTTCCGTGGTTATCAGACAATATTTTCAGGGCCGGAAGCCATTGAAACGGTTGGCAGATTCCGGAACTCCGTTTTCGATAATAGAAAGCGCAGCTTCCGCCGCCTTTGGCAGAGCACAGGACAGCGCTTTTTCTTCATTTGCACCAAATGTGGACAGAACCCAATCGGCAAGATCCTGCTCCGGATGGGGTTTTGCACCAACGCCGATCTTTACTCTGGGAAAGTCCTGAGAACCGATCTCGCTGATGATGGATTTTATGCCGTTGTGCCCGCCGGCAGAACCGTCTGCACGAATACGCAGCCTGCCCGGTTCCAGGGAAATGTCATCAAATAAAACGATGATCCTTTGGGGCGGGATGCTGAAATAGGCACTTAGCTGCAAAACACTGCGACCGGAATTGTTCATAAAGGTTTGGGGTTTGAGCAGAAAAAGCTTATTGCCCCGGTATGTGGTCTGTCCGTAAAGACCCTGAAATTTCAGCTTGTCGATCTTACAGCCTAAATCCTCGGCAAGTGCGTCGATTGCACGGAAACCGGCATTGTGCCGGGTGCGTGCATATTCCTTGCCGGGATTTCCCAGACCTACGATCAGCCAGGTATCACCAGATCTTCCCAACACAGCTTAAAACAGGTCAGCGATGGATGTACCGCCGTGGATGTGGGCAATGGCACGGGCGAAGATGGGTGCAACATCCAATTGCTTGATCTTCTCGCAGGTGCAGTTGGCAGGTACAGGGATGGTGTTGTGAACAACCAGCTCTTTAATGGAGCTTGTGGTGATGCGGTCAAAGGCAGGACCGGAAAGGACGCCGTGGGTGGCGCAGGCGTAAACCTCCTTAGCACCGCCTACTGCTACCAGCGCATTGGCGGCATTGCAAAGAGAACCGGCGGTATCAACCATATCGTCGTACATAATGCAGATCTTCCCCTTAACATCGCCGATCACATTCATAACCTCACACTCGTTGGCCTTCTGGCGGCGCTTATCAACGATTGCAAGACCCATATGGACCTTGGCGGCAAAGGCTCTGGCGCGGGCAACGGAGCCCACATCAGGAGAAACCACAACAAAGTCATCGTGGTTAAACTTATCTTCCGGGAATTTATCCAGATAGTATTTTACGAAGGTGGGATTACCCAGGAGGTGATCTACGGGGATATCAAAGAAGCCCTGAATCTGAGCGGCATGCAGGTCCATAGTCAGCACGCGGTCAGCACCGGCGGCGGTGATCATATTGGCAACCAGCTTGGCGGAGATGGGATCGCGGCTCTTTGCCTTGCGGTCCTGACGGGCATAGCCGAAATAGGGAATTACGGCAGTGATACGGCCGGCAGAAGCACGACGGCAGGCATCGATCATAACCAGAAGCTCCATCAGGTGATCGTTAACAGGCTTACAGGTAGACTGAATTAAAAATACATCACAGCCACGGACGGTTTCGTGCAGGGAAACGGAAGCTTCACCGTCAGCAAATGTTTTAACAGTGCTCTGGCCCAGGGGAATACCTAATTCCTTACAGACGGTTTCTGCAAATGCAGGATTGGAGTTTCCGCAAAAAACCTTAATATTATCTCCGTACGCAATCATCTTCTCAAATACCTCGCTTTATTCTTTCTGTATTTGTTTACAGTGACCTGCAAACTATCGTGATTGTATTATACCACTATCTACCAGTAAATTGCAACACCGAACACGCTGAAAAAACAATATTTTTCATAAAAGTTTTTGTGAGGAATTTTCTGTTGTACTGGGGTGAAAATTGTGGTATACTAGTTGGAAGAAAATCGAAAGGCGGGTGCAAGCTCTATGAGTGATACGATTCGAATTCAGGGTGCCAGAGAAAACAACCTGAAAAATGTCGATCTTACAATTCCCAGAGATAAGCTGATCGTGTTTACCGGACTTTCCGGCTCCGGTAAATCCAGCCTGGCATTTGATACGATTTATGCAGAAGGCCAGAGAAGATATGTTGAAAGCTTAAGCTCTTACGCCCGTCAGTTTTTAGGACAGATGGACAAGCCGGATGTAGATGCGATCGAAGGCCTTTCCCCTGCAATCTCCATCGACCAGAAAACTACCTCGAAAAACCCCCGATCTACAGTGGGAACGGTTACGGAAATTTATGATTACCTGCGTCTTCTGTGGGCAAGAGCCGGCACGCCCCATTGTCCCAAATGCGGCAAGGAGATCAGCCGTCAGACGATCGATCAGATCGTAGACCGCATCGAGGCGCTGGGCGAGGGCACACGGTTTGTTGTTCTTTCGCCGGTAATTCGCCAGAAAAAGGGTGAGCACGCAAAGGTTTTTGAGGATGCCAGAAAGCAGGGCTTTACCCGTGTTCGGGTAGACGGTATTTTATACGACTTAAACGAGCAGATCGTTTGTGAAAAAAACAAGAAGCACACCATAGAACTGGTGGTGGACCGACTCGTAATTCGGGAAGGTCAGCGCCGGCGGTTGACAGACTCTATTGAAACTGCCTGTGCCCATTCCGGAGGCCTTCTGATCATTCAATTGCCTGACAAGGGAGAGGAACTGAGCTTTTCTCAGAATTATGCCTGTGAGGATTGCGGAATCAGTCTGTCTGAACTGGAGCCGCGAATGTTTTCCTTTAACAATCCTGCAGGTGCCTGTCCCGAATGCACAGGACTTGGCTTTCAGCTGGTTGCAGATGTGGATCTGGTTATTCCGGATAAGAATAAGTCTATTTTCGAGGGGGCAATTCAGGCCTCCGGCTGGAGCAGTGCAAGAACTGACTCTATTTTCCGGATGTATTTTGAGGCCCTGTCCCAGAAATACCATTTTTCACTGACTGCTCCGGTGAAGGATCTGTCAGAGGAGGCTATGCGGGTAATTCTTTACGGTACGGGGGACGAAAAGCTGCGGATGACCTATAACCGCGGCAACGGTATGGGCGTGCTTGAGCAACCCTTTGAGGGCATCCTGAATAATATCAGCCGCCGCTTCCGGGAGACCCAGTCCGATGCGGCCAGAAAAGAACTGGAAGAGTGTATGGCAACCGCCCCATGTCCCCACTGTCACGGTGACCGGCTTTCTGAAATTGCAAGAGCCGTTACCGTCGGCGGTATCGGCATTATGGATTTTTGCCGTATGAGCATTCGCCGAGCACTGGAATTTATTGACGGACTAAAGCTGGAAGGTAATCTGGCGATCATTGCACAGCAGATCCTCAGAGAGATCAGATCACGCCTGTGCTTTTTAAGGGATGTGGGCCTGGAATATCTTACACTGTCCCGTGCGGCATCTACACTTTCCGGTGGAGAAAGCCAGAGAATTCGCCTTGCTACACAGATCGGTTCTTCCTTAATGGGTGTGCTGTATATTCTCGATGAGCCGTCTATTGGCTTGCATCAAAGGGATAACGATAAGCTTTTAATGACATTAAAGCACCTTCGTGATTTGGGTAATACCCTGATCGTTGTGGAGCACGACGAGGATACGATGCGGGCGGCAGACTATATTGTGGATGTGGGTCCCGGTGCCGGTATACAAGGCGGCGAAATCGTTGCCCAGGGCACTTACCGGGAGATTTGCAGCAATCCCCGATCTGTTACCGGGCAGTATTTGTCCGGCGTTAAGAAAATTCCCGTACCATCAGCCAGACGGAAGGGCTGCGGTCATTACCTGACTGTGCACGGGGCATCGGAGAACAATCTGAAGGATATTGATGTTTCCATTCCTTTGGGCACACTGACCTGTGTAACTGGCGTGTCCGGTTCCGGGAAATCCAGTCTGGTGGGCGAAGTTCTCAATAAGACACTTTTGGGGAAATTAAATCACGCCCGTACCAGACCCGGCGCCTGCCGCTGTGTGGAGGGCTTGGAGCATTTGGATAAGGTGATTGATATTGATCAAAGCCCCATTGGGCGTACACCCCGTTCCAATCCTGCCACATACACTAGCTTGTTTAATGACATTCGTGACCTGTTTGCATCCACTGTCGATGCCAGAATGCGTGGCTACGGGCCGGGACGGTTTTCCTTTAATGTGAAGGGCGGTCGCTGTGAGGCCTGCAGCGGTGACGGACTTGTAAAAATTGAAATGCATTTTTTGGCAGATGTGTATGTCCCCTGTGAGATTTGCAAGGGCCAGCGATATAATCGGGAAACCCTGGAGATCCGGTATAAAGGCAAGAATATTGCCCAGGTGCTGGATATGACAGCGGATGAGGCAGTTGTATTTTTTGAGAATTTACCAAAGATTTCCCGTAAGATACAGTCCCTTGTGGATGTGGGTCTTGGCTATGTGAAATTGGGTCAGTCCAGCACCACCTTATCCGGTGGTGAGGCTCAGCGGGTGAAGCTTGCAACAGAGCTGGCGAGGGCATCCACCGGCCGTACTATCTATATTCTTGATGAGCCGACAACAGGACTTCACGCGGCGGATGTGCATAAACTGATCGATGTGCTGCAGCGCCTTGTGGATTCCGGTAATTCAATGGTTGTGATCGAGCACAATCTCGATGTGATTAAAACTGCTGACTATATTATCGATCTTGGTCCTGAAGGCGGTGACGGTGGCGGCTATGTGGTTGCTTCCGGTACGCCGGAGGAGGTTGCCGCAACGGAAGGCAGCTATACCGGTCAGTATTTGAAAAGATATCTATAAAAAATCCCGGCCTTTTCCGGGCCGGGATTTGAGTCAGTCCATATTTTTATAGGCGTCAGCCGGTAGTATTTCGGAAAGCTCCAGAAGACCCCGGTCTCTGCCGCCTGCGTAATTGCTGACAGGCAGGCGAATGGAATTTCGAACCACCGGCTCGCTGGGCTCGGTGATACGGATGGTCATAGTGATCCGCACCGTATTATCCTCCGGGTGATCTACCAGAACGGTTCCACCGTGGGCAGAGGCAACGGCCCGAATTAACGGCATTCCAAGGCCAAGACCGCGGCGGCTGTCCTCGATACAAGGCTCGCGCTGATAGCTATGGAAGATGTCGGCGTATTCATCGGCGTCTGCAGGAGCTTGCAGTGCAAAGCTTAGCTGTGTCTGGGTTTGCGTCAGCTTGGCAGTCAGCACACCGCCAGGCACCATAAATTTGACTGCGTTGGAAACCATATTGTAAATGGCGCGTTCCAGCATTTCCCGGTCTGCAAGACCGTACACCGAAAGATTGGGCTCTGTATACTGCAGATGAATATCGCAGTTCTCCAAATGGGCGCGCACAGCCTCCATAGCTTCAGTAAATACGGCAGGAATGTCTATCACTTCCATATTGGCGGTGCTGCTGTGCTGATATCGGTAGGAGTCAGACATATTACACACGATGCGGTGCAGACGGTTCAGACTCCGGTGCAGCTGGTGTTTATATTGATTATCATCACAGCTTATCAGCTCTGTAACACTGATCAAGCTGTTTAATGGCGCACGCAGGTGCTGGGATGCCAATGCGATTGCCCGCAGCTGGGGATCATCATTTTCCAGAACAAATATATGTGCATTTCCAATTTTGGTAACCTGTGCGGTGTAACGGATACCGGAGATTTCCACATTAAGGGTCATTGCTTCCCCCTGGAACTGGCGGTAGACTGCCTCGTCCTCGGACAGCAGATCGTAAATTCGCGTGCCAACAGCCACAAGCTTTTGACGGGCGGATCGATTGACTTGAACAACGGTTTCATCACTGACACAGAAAGCCGGTCGCTCCACCAGTTCCAGCATAGAACGCATTAAATTTTCTTGCTCCATAATATACCTCCTATGGCGCAAATTCTTTCTTTTCCTATTTTAACGAATTTTATGAAAAATAGCAAGAAAAATCCACAAATGAGGTGTAAATATGTCGATCCATGACGGTCATCGCCAGAGATTAAAAGATCGGTTCCTGCAGGAGGGACTGGAAAATTTTGATGAGAAGCACGCGCTTGAGCTGCTCCTTTTCTATTGCGTGCCCCGAAAGGATACAAATCCTTTGGCATATCAGCTTTTGGAGCACTTTAAGTCCTTTGACGCAGTTTTGGATGCGACACCGAAGGAACTGATGGAGGTTCCCGGTGTGGGGGAAAATGTTGCCACATTTTTATCTCTGCTGAAATCCTCCTGGAGTTACTATGGAATTATTAAGAATAAACAGATCAAGGTGCTTTCTACTATAGGGGAGTGCGCAGAGTATCTACAGCCTTATTTTGTGGGTAAGGATGTGGAGGTCGTATGCCTGCTGTGCCTGGACGCCAAGGGGAAGGCCTTGTGCTGTAAAATGATCGGTGAAGGCAGTGTTAATTCCGCAAGTATTTCCATCCGGAAAATTGTGGAAACAGCCATCAACGCCAATGCGACCAGTGTGGTCCTTGGTCACAACCATCCCAGTGGTCTCGCAATTCCCTCCGGGGAGGATATTCATACGACCCAAAGACTTGCCAGAGCGCTGGAAGCCGTTGAGATCGTTTTGGCAGATCATTTGGTTTTTGCGGAAGGGACCTATTCGTCCATTACCCAATCCCGCGGATATTCTTTTCGAAACAGTATCGACCTTGGAGAATGCAAATGACAGTGTTTTTGTGTTTGGATGACCGTAACGGTATGCTTTTTCATAACCGCCGTCTAAGCCGGGATCAGGTGCTTTGTGAACGAATTTTGGCATATTGCGGTGGCGGTACACTTTGGATGACCCCTTATTCTGCAACCATCTTTCCCACAAATGAAGGCAATATCCGCGTTTGTGAGAATTTTCCGGAGGAAATGAAGGAAGAGGACTTTTGCTTTGTGGAAAATGGAGATGTTTTGTCGCTTTTGAAACGGGCAAAAAAACTTGTGATCTATCGCTGGAACAGATGTTATCCTGCGGATGTGAAGCTGCCGGATCACATTCTATCTGAAAGGAAACCGGTCAGTACAGTTGAATTCGCGGGTAGCTCCCATTGCTGTATTACCCAGGAGGTGTATGAATTGTGAGAAGAGCCTACAATGAAAAAAGAAGTCCCTTGTCCTTTGTGATATCCCTGGCATCCATTATCCTTGTGGTGGTCTTTTTCGGGGACAGAATTTTTCCCCAAAACCAATATAGCTTCTCCCTGTCGGATATCCCGGAATTTTCCGGAGAGCCTTATGTCGTGATCAACGAAAACCAGCCGGAATTTACACAGGAAGATATGACGGACAATTCCTATGAATATTATTCCCAAATGGATGCCTACGGCAGATGCGGCTATGCTATGGCTTGTATCGGTAAGGACCTGATGCCCACCCAGGACCGTGAGAGCATCAGTTCCGTGAAGCCCTCCGGCTGGGTGCAGGCCCAATATGATTTTGTGGAAGGGGAAAGCTTATATAACCGATGCCACCTGATCGGCTTTCAGCTGACCGGTGAAAATGCAAACGAACTGAATTTAATTACCGGCACCCGCTACTGCAATACAGAAGGAATGCTTCCCTTTGAAAATATGGTTGCTGACTATATTAAGGAAACAAACAACCACGTCCTTTACCGCGTTACACCGATCTTTTCCGAGAATGAATTGGTTGCACGGGGCATCCAGATGGAAGCCTGGTCCGTTGAGGATAATGGGGATGGGATCTGCTTTAATGTATATGTTTATAACAGTCAGCCCGGTGTTACCATTGATTATCTTACCGGCAACAGTGCGATTACATTGGAGGAAACCTTATGAAAAATAAATTTAACACCTTAAACCGGGTGCTTATTCTTGTGCTCTTATTGGCAATGATTTCCGGTATAATGTCTGTTACGGCATTTGCTGACGGGACATATACATTTCCGTCGCTGAGCCAATCCGGTGATAACAACAGCACGCTTCGTTCCTATTTAACGGATGAAAATGCCGGAGATATGTTAATTACCGATTATCAGGCATATGTTTCTCTTGCGCTCAAGTTGGATGACGGGTGGTATTTTGAAAAATGGGATACCTATTTCAACGGATATGAGGATGTTCCCGTCTGGTCCGATTCAGAGGTTAAGGGTGCAAATCCGGTAAGTGAGGATGGATTTTATACTTTTTTCAATCGTGATCAATCCAGTCCCTATATAAATGAATCCGGAAGTAAAATGCTTATATTTATATCTCAAAGGGAACAAACTATTACGGCGACCACAGTGTTACGGCTGTGTTAAAGCCGATCGTTACTGTGCACGCATCCGAGGGCGTGACTTATGCGCTGACAACAAATTATCCCACGGCGGTAAGTTCCAATCAGACTGCAGTGCAATATAAATCGGTTTTGCCCAGGCGTTGCCTGCAAATTCCTTTACAAAAAGCGGTTATACATTTGCAGGATGGAACACGAAAGCAGACGGAAGCGGCACGGGATATACAAGATACGCAGTCTGTTTCTTTTCCTCCTGCAAATGACGGCGAGCGTATCGTGTTGTATGCCCAGTGGACTGCGTCCGGTGTTGTTACTGTAAACAGCAGTGAAAACGGCACCGTTACTGCGGATAAGACACAGCCGAAGGCAGGTGAGACGGTTACACTGACTGTAACACCGGATGCCGGCTATAAGCTGGATTCGCTTACGATTATGCAGGGAGATATTCCTGTGGAGGTCAGTGACACTTTTACCTTTATTATGCCTGCCGGTGATGTTACGGTTACTGCAGTGTATGCGCCCAATCAATATACCGTAGCCTTTGACACCAACGGCGGTGAAGCCATTGACGCAATTACGGTAACCTACGGCGAAAAATACGGAAGATTTCCGTCTTCCGCTATAACCGGCTTGTCCGGCGGCGACAGTAACTGGTATCTTGTGGACGCGGACGGCAATGTGACGGATACGAAGATCACAAGGCTTCTCAAGGTTACCCAGACAAGGGATCATACTCTGTTTATCAAGCGCAAGGTCCTTGCACCGTCTGTCAAGCTGACGCTTTCCGTACCTGGCGGTATTTCGGATAACTATCAATACTATATCCCCGGCAATTCTATGCGAATTTTAACCGCAACGGTCAGCAACAAAAATGATGCGGTTCTGAACTATACTTACCAGTGGTATAAAGACGGCAGCCTGATCGATGGAGAAACAGGCGATACACTCACCCTTGCAGGTAATGTTGCCGACAGTGGAAATTACAAGGTTGTGGTTACGGCAACCTTGAAGGATGATGCAGAAGTGCCTCCGGTTCCTGAGAAGGACGGCTATACCGGCGCCTGGGACCACGGCGGAAAGAACATTACTGCAGATACGGTGATCCGGGCGGTATATATCCAAGATCCGGTGCCCAGTGAACCCCAGACTCCACAGGATCCCCAGAATCCTCAGACCGGACTCAATATTCATTGTGGCCTGTGGATCGCCCTTCTTGTCTTCTGCGGCTGTGCAGTTGCTGTGTTAACAGTGATCGACAGAAAGAAAATCAAGAAATAAGATTATTATTTTCCGGCAAAGGAGGCTGAGTACCCGTGGATAAATTTGAATTGGTATCTCCCTATATGCCCACCGGTGATCAGCCGGAGGCAATTGAAAAGTTAACGGAAGGCATCCAAAACGGTTTGAAAGAGCAGGTTTTACTAGGTGTTACGGGTTCAGGTAAGACGTTTACTATGGCGAATATTATAGCGAATGTTAATAGGCCTACTTTAGTTTTAGCACACAACAAGACCCTAGCAGCCCAGCTCTGTTCCGAATTCAGAGAGTTTTTCCCAAACAATAGTGTCGAGTACTTCGTCAGTTATTATGATTATTATCAGCCGGAGGCGTATATCGCCCATACAGACACCTATATTGAAAAAGACTCTGCAGTTAACGAGGAAATCGACCGACTGCGCCACAGCGCCACCTCTGCGCTTTTTGAACGCAGGGATGTGATCGTTGTATCTTCTGTAAGCTGTCTTTACGGTCTGGGTGATCCGATTGACTATAAGAGTATGGTCATTTCATTGCGGGTAGGGCAGGAACGGCCTCTGGACGATATCCTGAAAAAATTAACCGAAATCCGCTATGAGCGAAATGATATTGATTTCTCCAGAAATAAATTCCGGGTAAGGGGAGATACACTGGAGGTCTATCCGGCGTATTGGACCGGGCGGGCTATCCGTGTGGAATTTTTTGGAGATGAGATCGACCGTATCAGTGAAATCAATGCAGTATCCGGTGTGGTGGAGCGATACATCGACCATATTGCCATATATCCTGCCAGCCATTATGTTGCCAGCCGGGAGAAGCTGGAACGGGCAATGGCGGAGATCCGTAAGGAATGCGATGCGCAGGTCGATTATTTCCGTTCCCAGGATAAGCTTCTGGAGGCGCAACGAATTGCCCAGCGGACCGCATATGATTTGGAAATGCTTACAGAGATCGGCTTTTGCACCGGGATCGAAAATTACTCCCGCGTTATTCAGGGGAGAGAACCGGGTACACCGCCCACCACCTTACTCGACTATTTCCCGGATGATTTTCTTCTGTTTGTGGACGAAAGTCACGTGACAATTCCCCAGTGCCGTGCAATGTATGCCGGTGACAGAAGCCGTAAGGATGCATTGGTAAACTATGGTTTTCGTTTACCCTCTGCATATGACAACCGTCCTTTGAATTTTGAGGAATTTGACGGGAAGCTCAATCAGGTCGTGTATGTTTCTGCGACTCCTGCTGAGTATGAACAGATGCGCTCTGCTCAGACAGTGGAGCAAGTGATTCGTCCGACGGGTCTTTTAGACCCTGTAGTGGAGGTAAGACCCATTGATGGGCAGATCGACGACCTGATCAGGGAGATCAATATAAGAACTGCAAAAGAAGAACGGGTTCTGGTCACCACCCTTACCAAAAAAATGGCAGAAGATCTGACCGTTTATTTGCAAAAGGCGGGAATTCGGGTGCGGTATATGCATTCTGATGTGGGCGCAATGGAGCGAATGGAAATCATTCGGGATCTGCGTATGGCAAAGTTTGATGTGCTGGTTGGCATCAATCTGCTTCGTGAGGGCTTGGATCTGCCGGAGGTCAGCTTGGTTGCCATACTGGATGCAGACAAGGAAGGCTTCCTGCGCTCCCAGACCAGTCTGATTCAGACCATTGGCCGTGCGGCGAGAAACGCGGAAGGTCTTGTGATTATGTATGCAGATCATATGACACCTTCTATGTCTGTTGCGATCGATGAAACCAAACGCCGCAGGCAGATACAGGATGAATACAATCAGGCACACGGCATCGTGCCAAAGACGATCATTAAGTCGGTTCGGGATCTGATCGAGATTTCTTCCGAGTCTGCAGAACGAAAGGGCAGAAGCGGTATTAAGATGACAAAGGCAGAACGGGAAAAGGAGATCGCCCGTCTGGAAAAGCAAATGAAGGAAGCGGCCAAGATGATGGAGTTTGAATATGCGGCAGTCCTTCGGGATCGGATCATTGAGCTGCGCGGAAAGTAATAATTGGGCGTGTTGCAAAACTGCAACACGCCCAATTTTAATCATCGATATAGCAGAAACGCGGACCGCTGTAGCCATCTTTTTCTACTGTTTCCAGCCACATTGCGGCAGGTCGAACCCAAAGCTCCTGCTTACCGTACAGGGCTTGGTAGACAACCATTGGCTCCAGTGTTTCGGAGTGATTGGCAACTCCGATCAGTCGGTATTCGTTGCCTTTATAATGACGGTATTTTCCGGGTTGTAATTCCATAGCAGTACCTGATCAGGAGGGGATGTCGCCGCGGGTATCCCGGTCCAGAACATACTCCGTGTCGAACAGTCCGTCAAACCACTGACTGTTATGTGCCATATTGGCGCCGCTGACAAGAATTCTGCCGTGACGCACATAGGTTTCGCCGATTACAGACCAAGGTGCACCATCGTCGCAGAAGCCAAGATAATACCGGAAGCCTGCGTTTTGAAGTGATGTGAACTTATCACCGGAATATACATCCGTATTGGTAATATCAGACAGCTGGGCAAAGACCATTGTATCCACCTGACCCAAAATAGGCAGACATTCGCTCAGCCATTTATTCAGGTCAGCCTGCATAGCATCCGCACTCTGCTGACCGTAGGGGATGTTTTCATAGGTGTAGCAGGCAAGCTCGTAACCGCTTGCCCGCAGAGCGGAAGCGATCTGAATTGCCTCGCCTACAGCTTCATTATAGGCATCAAGACCAAAATCGTCCTCTGCGCCGGAATTGGTGCGGTAGCCGAACAGTCCGTTGTAGCCGGTCAGTGCGAGCACGGCCTTTGCTCCCTTGTAGGAAAAGTCCGGATGGGATTGCACAAAGTTGTCCAAAATGGGCACGAGGTCAAAATCTCCCGTGACGGTCTGTCCGCTTCTGTCGATGCGCTGGCAGGTCACGCTTCCGTCACTGTCCAGGACCATTTTACAGGCAAAGCCGGCACCGTCCTTGTCAGGGAGCTTGTCTCCATCTCCGTCAACCATATAAATGTTGTAATTTACATTGGTTTGGGTCAGCAGTAAGGGCTTCTTGCCCGCGGGCAAATATAATGTATTGGCGCTGTAGGAGACAGTGCCGTCTGCATTGGGTGCCGCAGTGTACAGATCGTCCATACGAACCAATACATAGCCGTTTGCGTACAGTTCCTCCAGAATTCGGCTGAATTCTATGGTGGAAACATAATTTTTATTAAATGCACTGCCGTAGATGCTGTGATTGAAGGCCTGCTGAGGATCTGCCATCAGCATCTGGAAGGAAAGATTAACGACCTGGCTGGGATCATCCCAGGCAACCAGTGCGTCGATTTTTTCTTCATAATCAGCGATTGCCTCTGCTACAGCAGGATATTGGGCAACATCCCCGGAAAAACCGTACAGTGTATCCACTGCAGCTTGATAATCATAGTTTAAGTACAGTTGTTCTGCCTGTGCAAGCAGCCGTTGAGATTCCTCTGTAAGGCGTGCCTGTTCTTCCTCCAGCGCGATGGATGCGGCAATGCTGGAAGCTTCGTTGTATCGCTTCTTCTGCACAGAGCGCACGATCGAGCCGATGATGAAGATCAAAATCATAACGATCGCAATTGCGGCGATAATAACAGGTAAATATGTTTCCTTAAATATTTGCATTTTAGAGCGTTTTCTGCGTCTGGGTGTGCCCTGATGGGAAGGTCGCTGGAATTGTTCATCCATTTGGCAAAACCACCTTTCAATATGTTTATCTTTATTATATCCATAACAGTGGAAAAAAGCAAGAATATTTACACCTCTTGCGAAATACATAACAATCGGTTATAATAGTGAAAACTTAGGATGTGAGGAGTGCATATGGAAAAAATTACAAGCTTTACCATTGACCATAATTTATTGCAGCCGGGTCTGTATGTATCCAGAAAGGACCCTGTAGGCACCAATATTGTCACTACCTTTGATCTGCGTGTTACAAGCCCCAATGATGAGCCGGTTATGAATACCGGGGAGATCCATACCATTGAACATTTGGCAGCTACTTATTTAAGAAATGAGCCCAATTGGAAGGACAAGGTGCTTTATTTTGGTCCAATGGGCTGCCGCACCGGATTTTATTTACTTCTGGCAGGTGATTATTCATCTTATGATGTGCTGCCTTTGGTGAGAGACTGCTTTGCATTCGTGGCAGAATTTTCCGGAGAAGTACCCGGTGCAAATGCAACCGATTGCGGAAATTACCTGGATATGAATCTTCCTATGGCAAATTACTGGGGCAGGCGCTATACAAAGCTGCTGAATAATATCGATGACAATCATCTTGTCTATCCGAAGTGAGGGATATAAATGAAAAAACTTGGTATCATTGGTGCGATGGATGTGGAGGTACAGACACTGAAGGAAAATTTGCAGGATCTGCAAATTACACACAAAGCATCTATGGTTTTCTTTCAGGGCAAATTGGAAAATCTGCCGGTGGTTGTGGTGCAGTGCGGTGTTGGCAAGGTGAACGCCGCGCTGTGCGTGCAGATCTTGTGTGATTTGTTTGATGTGACCCATTTGGTCAATACGGGTGTTGCCGGCTCGTTATGCAACGACCTGGATATAGGTGACTTTGTGATCAGCCGGGATGCAATGTATCACGATTTTACCTGCAATATATTAAATCCTGCTTATTGTGTCGGTCAGGTTCCGGGTATGGATGTGCTGGCCTTTCCTGCTGATGAAGTCCTGATGCAATACGCGCTGGAGGCGGCAAATCAGGTATATCCGGGACATAGCCGTATTGGCAGAGTTGCCAGCGGAGATCAGTTTGTGGCAGATAAAAACCAAAAAGATCAAATTATTGCAGATACACAGGCAATTTGTACGGAGATGGAGGGCTGTGCCATTGCCCACGCGGCTTGGAGAAACAAAGTTCCCTTTGTGATCATCCGCGCCATTTCGGATAAAGCAGATGGCTCTGCCCATATGGACTATCCCACCTTTGAGGCCATTGCCGCAGAACGCTGTGCAAAAGTGACCCGGCAATTGGCAAAGAAGCTCAGTATGATATAAACAAATCCCGCACCGATTTATGTCGGCGCGGGATAAGCATTTTATGAATACCGGTAAGATTGCTCAGTGGTTCTTTCCAGCTGGTAAGAAATATCTTCTATAATGTGGCAAGCGCTATATTGCGAGGTGAAAGATAAGGGAAGACCGGTGTATTTATCCAAAACCAGTGAGCATTGGATCGATTGGGTAGTATATTCAGAAGAAAGGGCGTGAAGCAAACCTGCATCGCTGTATAATGTATCGCAAATATTGGAGCAGATCGCTTCTGCAAGGGCATCCGAGGGCTGGAAGGTGAGAATGATCGTGCCGTCGTTTTCTTCAGCAGTTGCGCCGGAAATATGATTGGGCAGCAGAATGTTGCCTACAAGCATTTCGTGGCAGTAGGATCTCATTGCCGATACATCAATATTCTGGCTGTTGGTCTGCTCCACATCATTTATACGAATGCTGTATTTGCCGTTTTTGTATATTTCTGACTGCTTGATATGTGTGGTTTCGCCGCCCCGGCTTTGGTTGACCTGATTTATCTGAACATCCAGTTGGGCATAAAAGTCATTGCTGCCGTCGCTTAGGGTTAGATCATAGGCTTGGGTACGGTGAATGGAAAAGGTTTGGCAGTCAATAACGGTTTGCCCGCTGCTTGTTACATCTTCTGCCTGAAGAAGATAGCCACAGGCCTGCTCCAACAGCAGTGGGGCATCCAGGCAGTCGATTGCGATCGCGTTACTTGTGTCAATGGGAACGGCCGAATGAAAACGCCCTGCGTGGATGATTTTTGTGCTTTTTGTTACATTGGTATCATCCAATTGATAGGAAACAGAGTAAAAGCTTTCTTTCAATTTGCCGTCAGAATTTAGCACTGCATAGCCGGATCCGCCGGTGAAAACGCCATCTGCTGGAAGGGCCCAGCTTTCGGCATCGGTGGCGTTTTGAAAGAATATGCAGGTATAACTGCCAAAGGAATCAGTCTGAATGTCTGTGTACAGTGTTGGCTCAAAACAAATTTCCGGCGCATAACGGCGGTCGTAATCCTCCTTTTTATAGGGGGATGCAAAGGTGTTCTCGCCCACTGTGATATAGGCAGAACCATTGCTATACTGCTCAGAAAAATCGACAGAAAGCTTACCAAAGTCCAGAGCAGTACGGATAGAAACATCGCCAGTTTCTTTTTCTGGACTTTGAATATTTATCCGTTGCTGAGAAACCTTTGTGAATTTCTGATTTTCCAGCGCGGTGATCTGTTCGGTAATTACATAGTAGGAATGCTTGTCAGCGGATCGGATTTGTTCGATTGCCTGTTCATATAAGGAATTTGGGTCAATATCCGGAGCGGTTGTCTCTGTACTTTTTTTCTTGCTTCCGGATATCACACAGACTGCTGCTGCAACAAGAATAAAAATGGTACAGATAAGTATAGTCATCTTATTTCGCTTCATTAACCGGCAACTCCTTTCCTGTATATTTTATCCCAGAACCCTTGTAAAGTCAAGAAAGGCGGGGATAGTTCAAAATTATGAAAAGCCGAATAAAAAGTGATTGACAAACAGCCGCCGCAGGGTTATAATACTTAGGCGCACTTGCGAGAGTGTTGGAATGGTAGACAAGCACGTTTGAGGTGCGTGTGGTTTCGCCGTGTGGGTTCGAGTCCCATCTCTCGCACCATAAAAACAACAGGGAGGCTGATGCCTCCCTGTTGTTTTTACGGTGTGAGTAGGGATTGGAATCATCTTGAATATCCCTATATTGTGTGATATAATCATTCAAAATTTGAAAAGGGGAGTAAAGCAATGACCCGATTTTTTGTATCGTCGGATGAAATAAAAAATGATTTTATAGTGCTGACCGGTGAAAATGCTGTCCACGCAAAGGTGCTCCGGCTGAAAAACGGTGAGCAGGTTATGGTTTGTGACGGACAGGGCACAGAATGCATTTGCACCGTCAGTGATGTGGCTCCCGGTCAAATCAGTCTTGTGGTGAGCGGTGTACAAAAGTCCACTGCAGAACCTGCGGTTAAGGTCAGTATCTATGTGGCATTTCCCAAGGCGGATAAGCTGGAGCATATCATTCAGAAAGCAACTGAACTGGGTGCATATGAGATCGTAGCCTTTCCCTCTGCCCGCTGCATTTCCCGACCGGATGAGAAAAGCATTCAGAAGAAAAAGGAACGCTGGCAGAAGATCGCCGCATCAGCAAGCGAGCAGTCCGGCAGAGGTCATATTCCGGAAATTGTGATTTTGCGCAGCTTTCCGGAGGCTATTTCCCGGGCAATACAGGCAGATAAGGCAATATTGTTTTATGAAAATGAGCGTGCTGCTACCCTTCGGATGGCGCTGGAGTCCGGCGAATATCATACCGTGAGCATCCTCACAGGTCCTGAGGGCGGCTTAGAGACCGCTGAGGTGGAGAAAGCAAGTCAGGCGGGTATGGAGATTTGCACACTGGGAAAGCGCGTCCTGCGCTGTGAGACTGCGCCTCTGTGCGCACTGTCCGCAATAATGTATCATACCGGTGAATTTTAACAGACAGCACCGTTATTTATGATACTTGGTGCCGGCTTGTATGGATTCTGCCCGATATAACTGTTCCAGCACCATAATTCTAGCCAGATGGTGCGGGAAGGTCATAGGACTTATGGAAAGCTTAAAATCGGCAATGGCCTTGATCTTTTGGTGGATGCCAAAGGATGAGCCGATCAGGAAGCACGCACTGCTCTTGCCGGATAATTTCATATCCTTTAGCTTATTTGCAAGCTGTTCGGAGGATAATAGCTTTCCTTCCGGTGTCAGTGTGCAGAACCAGGCACCTTTGGGGATTTTGGTAAGGATCAGTTCTGCTTCCTTTTCAAGACCGGCATCAATTTGCGCCTGGGAAGGGTTGTCGGGAAGGCGCATCTCCGGAAGTTCTAAAAGCCGGAAACTGCAAAATCCTTTCATTCTTTTTTCATATTCAGCAGCGGCGGCTGTATAAAAAGACTCCTTTAGCTTTCCCATACAAATGAGTGTGATTTCAAACATAATACGCCCTCCTGTCAGGTGCAGTATATCACGGTGACAGAAAAAAAGCAACGGGAATAAGAGGGGAAATCCAAAGCAAACTAGCATAAAGGAGGGATTGCTTTGGAAAAGAAGAAAAAGCTGATTCAGGTCGATCCCCAGGGCAGCTATACCGGCCGCCCGGAGGATGAAACGGAAGTTCCTGTTCAGGACGCGGATGATCTGTAAACGGTTCGGGGCGCATTGCAGCATTTGCAATGCGCCCCGATGCTTATATTCGTTTATTTTCGTATTTTTTGCGGGTGGCCATACCACCGCGAATGTGGCGCTGAGCTTTGTTTTCCTCCAGAACCTGCCGTGCCTGCTCATATAACACCCTGTTGTATTGCTTAAGCCGCTGGGAAAGATCCTTATGTACCGTTGATTTGGAAATGCCGAAATGCTTAGCAGCTGTCCGGACTGTTGCTCCGGTCTCAATTATGTAGACAGCCAGTTGGCAGGCCCTTTTCTCAATCGTATCAGCCATAATTTCCCCTCCGATGCTGTTTGCTGCCAAGAAAAACTTATGAAGCGTGATTGAATATTATGTCTGTCCGCATAAATTATAAAGGAATTCGATGGATTACTTGACAGGTCGTCAAATCGTTAGTAAAATAATAAATAATTAAAACCGCAGAAAAGGGGGGGCGTGCAATGCCTGATAATAAAAGAAAAGTCATAAGAAATATTGTTTTGCAGGCCGGTGTGCTGTTTTTGCTGTTTTGGCTCCTTCTTGAAGTTGTGCAGGTAAAAAGTGCAATTGGCTTGATAAGAAGGGTTTTGTCGCCTTTTATAACCGGCGCGGCAATAGCATTTATTTTCAATGTACCAATGCGCGCCATTGAGAAAACCTTAAAATGGATCAAACCGGAGAAGCTTCGCCGTGCAGCTGCCATTATCTTTACTTTGCTGGCAATTCTTGTGGTGCTGTTCCTTGTATTTTTGCTGGTCATTCCCCAGATCGCGAAGACCATTAAACAGCTGATTCCGTCCCTGCAAACTTTTTTTGGAAATCTGGACATAAATCTGCAGGGTTTTCTGGAAAAAAATCCCGACATAGAGCAATGGATCATCAATAACACGGAAATGGAAAAGCTGGATTGGGCAAACCTGTTGCAGCAAGGCTTTTCTGTTCTGGGTAATCGGTTTTCTTCCATTGTGGGCGGTGCAGTTTCTGCCATTGGCAGTGTAACCGGCGCAATTGTAAATATCGTGATCAGCCTTGTGTTTGCGGTGTACACCCTGTTCCAGAAGGAGAATATTGCCCGGCAGGGAAGACGGTTGCTTTACAGCTTATTCCCTGAGAGAATTTCTGATGGGATCATTCATATTTTCCGCTTGTCTAACACGACCTTCTCCAATTTCCTGTCCGGACAGTGTCTGGAAGCCTGTATTCTTGGTTGTCTGTTTGCCGTTGTTATGGCGATCTTCCGGATGCCGTATATTCCGCTGATCAGTATCCTGATCGCGATCACCGCCTTGATCCCGGTCGTGGGTTCCTTTATCGGCTGTGGCGTTGGTGCGTTTTTGATTATGGTCAATGACCCGCTTCAGGCTGTTTGGTTTGTGGCAATGTTCCTGGTCCTTCAGCAAATAGAAAACAATTTGATCTACCCCAGAGTTGTTGGCACATCCATCGGTCTGCCGAGTATTTGGGTGTTCTTTTCCGTTGCAACAGGCGCAAAACTGATGGGCGTTTCCGGTATGTTCGTAATGATCCCGGTCGTGTCTGTTATTTATTCACTGCTGCGTGAATTTTCCAATAAGCGCCTGCGTAAAAAGACCATTGCACCAGAAAAGTTAATGCCCCAGCCGCCGGATACGCGTTCTGGCTTCCGGGAAAGATGGAAATTAAGCAAGAAAAAAAATAAGAAAAAGACCGAAGAAGTGCAAAAAGAGGAAGAACAATAAAGAAATGGCGGGGAGCGCACAATGCACTCCCCGCCAAATTTGTTTACTATTCTTGCGAATTTTCGCTTACTTCAGGAGACGATGGAACCGATCCATTGTCCTTTTGATAAAGCAATTTCAAATCCTGTTCGTAATCAGTATCTATTTCTAAAACTAGAATTTCAGAGCATCTAACAATAGTAACTCCATCTTTTTTTCCATTGTCATTTAGCGACCATAGGCGAACAATGTCACGATCATAATTTTTTATCAATCCGGTCCTACAATCGTCATCAATGATTAACGAAACAACTAAATTGTTTATCTTTGCCGATTCCAAAGCTGAAAGAAATAAATTATCACTATTTTCACTTATAGATAAAGCATTATGAGTTTGCTTTCTTGCTTTATATAAAGTTTCTATTCTTCTTTCATATTCTCCTCCATAATCTATACGATAAACATCATCAATATGTCTCCAAATATATCCGTCGTAATACCCATTATGTGAAATATGCGCAATCAAGATCTCGTCTTTTGTAAAGTTCATAATATACCCTGTATAGTGCTTTTGCCTATCCTCACAATCAAAATATAAACTTGTAAGGATGTTTTCTTTACAACAGTGAATTATAGCATTATTCATATATAAACTCCCCTTGTCCCACGCTTATCTCTTTAGTTAACTTTATAAAAAGTAATATTATCGCCCTCATCAAAAAATGTGGTTTGCTCAACCGTTATGGTGAAAGAATTCTCACTGCACTTTGTGTACCTCCATTTTTCATATCGAGCTTCATCTGTTAATACATTTGTTTCAACGACATCCCAGCAATAAACAGAGGCTATATATCCAGGGCCGCTAACAAAATAATACGCCGTCTCATCATTTTTTGTAAAAGTAAGTTTTCCTTTAGAATCCTCATCAATATAAACAAATACTTCCCCATCGTCAGAACGCCAAGAGGTATTTTTCTGTTGGGAGGGAATAACATCTCGAGACACGAGACAAGGGGACGGTTTGCGTGAACCCTAACAAAAAGTAACGGTGAAAAACACGCACAACAAGTACCCGTAAAACCTCGGCTTTAAAATTCAATTGGGGCAGTGTTTATTCTGTTGTTTTTACTGCATAATTAGGATCGTAA
>JAZNDF010000134.1:0-24332 GCA_045587925.1 Faecousia sp. | reverse complement strand
CCGAAGGGGCGGATGAGGAATGCGGGCGGTAGGCTTACACTTACTGCATAGTTGCAGGCTTTTTCCGTGTCTCACTGCACGCCGTTCCTCATCAGTCAGCTTCGCTGACAGCTTCCCCCCGGGGGAAGCGATTAGGCGGTGAAAGGTTTCCAACTGTGAGTCAAACAGGAATTTGGCGAAAGAATGAGCCCGTTGCGAAAGCAACGGGCTCTGTTTTGTATTATCGGTCTTCCCGGAAGTAGCTCAGGCCCAGGCTCTGGGGCGGCTGATGCTCCCGCTTTTTGCGCATACTGGTGATGATCAGCACCAGTAGTGTGACCACATAGGGAAGCAGCTTGAACAGCTCCTGCTTGGAGTCACCCAAGCCGCGGATATAGTTGTTGGCGTTACACAGGGCACCAAACAGGAAGGAACCCAGAATTGCCAGACTGGGTCTCCACAGTGCGAAGATAACCAGCGCAATTGCCATCCAGCCCCGGTCGCCGAAGGCGTTGTTGGACCAGACACCGTTGGCGTATGCCATAACATACTGCAGACCGCCCAGGCCGGCAATGGCACTGCCGATGCAGGTGGACAGATACTTATATCTGGTAACATTGATGCCGGCAGCATCTGCGGTGGCGGGATTTTCGCCCACAGCCCGCAAATTCAGGCCTACACGGGTGCGGTTCAGGATCATCGACACCACGATGGCAATGAGGATCGCCACATAGGTCAAAAAGTCGTGGGACAGGAAGATCTCTCCAAACCAGCCCAGCTTGCTTGCAAAGGGGAGGGTGGTGCGGAAGAAGGAGCTTGTCTTGGTCAGAACGATGGAGGGCATATCGCTGTCCACCAGCTTGATCAGCGAACCGCCGAAGAAGTTGCCGATACCGATGCCGAAGGTGGTCAGCGCAAGACCGGTCACATTCTGATTGGCACGGAGGGTAACTGTCAGGAAGCTGTAGATCAGGCCCATCAGCATAGAGCCGGCGATGGCACACAGCAGGGGAATGAGGATCGCCAGGGCGGGGTTCATTGCTTCCTTTGTGCCGCAGGCCATTTCGTACAGGAATGCACCGATCACACTGCTGATGGCACCTACATACATAATGCCGGGAATGCCCAGGTTCAGGTGACCGGATTTTTCGGTGACGATCTCACCGGTGGAGCCGTACAGCAGAGGAACGCCCAAGGGTATGGAGCTGCTGATGAATTTTACAAACAGATTCATACTTTAGCGCCTCCTTTCCCGGAACGGGTGAATTTGAACTGATACTGGATGAAGAATTCACAGCCAACCAAAAACAGGATCACGATGCCGGAAACGATGTCCGCATAGGAGCTGTTCATAAAGTTGGCGTCTGCCACCTTGGCGGCACCGGTTTGCAGGAAGTTTACAAGACCTGCCATCAGCGCCATAATGAAGGGATTGAACTGACCCAGCCAGGAGACCATAATAGCGGTAAAGCCCTGACCGCCCATAGAGTTTGTGTTAATGGAGTGGTCGATGCCGGAAACCACCAGCATACCGGCAATGCCGCACAGGGCACCGGAGATCATCATTGTGCGGATAATGACCTTCTTGACATTGATGCCTACATACCGGGCGGTGTTCCGGCTTTCGCCAACCACAGAGATCTCATAGCCCTGCTTGCTGTATTTCAGATAGATAAAGGCCGCGATCATCAGCACACTGACGATCAGAACATTCAAAAGACATTTCTGGTCGAAGATCACAGGCAGGTTGCCGGTCTTTACCGGCTTGATGATGCCGGAGCCGGAGCCGGTTTCGTACACATAGTATGCCACGATCTGGGTGGCAACATAGTTCATCATCAAAGTGAACAGGGTTTCGTTGGTGCGGTAGTGGGCGTGGAACAGCGCCGGGATCAGACCCCAGATCGCGCCGGCAACGATGCTGGCGACCACGATCACTGCGATCAGCGCTCCGTTGGGAAGCTTGTCGCCCAGCTCGATCATACAGATCATAGCCGCAAGACCGCCGACGAGCGCCTGACCTTCTGCGCCGCAGTTCCAGAACCGCATACGGAATGCGGGGGTCACAGCCAGTGCCAGACAAAGCAAAATGGCTGTTTGCTGCAAAAAGCGCCACAAAAGTGTGGTTTTACCTTGCAAAAGCCGTCCGAACACGCCCTTGAACATAACCTGATAGGTCTCATCCAGCGAGGAGTTGGTCAGCAGCGTGGACATAATTCCGATCACCAGGAAGCCCAGCAATATGGCGGCAAGACGGATCAGCCACGCCTTCCAGCCGGGGAGGTCATCCCGTTTGGCAATATGCAATTTACCCATTTTCGCCTTCTCCTTCCTGGTTGGTTTTTGTCATCAAAAGACCGATTTGCTCCTTGGTAGCTGTGCGGGCGTCCACCAGACCGGTGATCCTGCCGCCGCAGATTACCAAAATACGGTCACACAGCTCCAGCAAAACATCCAGATCCTCGCCTACAAAAATCACGGCGGTCCCGTTTTCCTTCTGCTGGTTGAGCAGATTATAAATGGTATAAGAGGAGTTGATATCCAGACCGCGGACGGGATAGGCAGTCATCAGCACCTTGGGGGAGGAAGCGATCTCACGGCCTACCAGCACCTTCTGCACATTGCCGCCGGACAGGAGGCGGACCGGGGTGTCCGGACCGGGAGTCACCACTTCCAGATCGGCAATGATCTGCTGTGCCAGATCCTTGGGCTTTTTCCGCTGCAGGAACATACTTTTGCCCTTGCGGTAGCTTCTGAGCATCATATTATCCACGATGTCCATATTGCCCACAAGACCCATACCCAGCCGGTCCTCCGGCACGAAGGACAGCCGCACGCCCAGATCGCGGATCTGGATGGGCGTTTTGTTCCGCAGGTCGTCTACCTGACCGGTTTTGGGGTTGTGATAGTAAATATCGCCCTGTGTCAGATGCTGAAGACCGGCAATGGCTTCCAGCAGCTCCCGCTGACCGGAACCGGCAATGCCGGCAATGCCCAGGATCTCGCCGCTGCGGGCAGTGAAGGAAATTTTGTCCAGCACCACAGCGCCCTGACGGTTTACGCAGGAAACGTCCTTGACCTCCAGACGGTCCTGGGGGCTTTGGGGCATAGAACGGTCGATATTCAGAGAGATCTTCTTGCCCACCATCATCTCCGTCAGCTGGGATTCGTTGGTCTGGGCTGTGGGTACCGTGCCCACATATTCGCCTTTGCGCAGAACGGATACCCGGTCGGAAAGGCTCAGGACCTCGTGGAGCTTATGGGTGATGATAATAATGCACTTGCCGTCGTCGCGCATACGCCGCAGGACCGCAAAAAGCTTTTGTGCCTCCTGGGGTGTCAGCACTGCAGTGGGCTCGTCCAAAATCAGGATATCCGCGCCCCGGTACAGGACCTTGATGATCTCAACGGTCTGCTTTTCCGAAACGGACATATCGTAGATCTTCTTGTTGGGATCGATATCGAAGCCGTACTGATTGCTGATCTGCTGTACCTTTTGGGCAAACTTTTTCAGATTATAAGGCTTTTCCTTCAGACCCAGCACGATGTTTTCCGTGGCGGTGAACACATCCACCAGCTTGAAGTGCTGATGGATCATACCGATGCGATACCGGAATGCATCCTTGGGAGATTCGATGACGGCAGGCTGACCGTCGATCAAAATCTGACCGGAATCCGGGTAGTAAATACCTGCGATCATATTCATCAGTGTGGTTTTGCCGCTGCCGTTTTCGCCCAGGATCGACAAAATCTCACCCCGATAGGCGGTCAGGCAAACATTTTTGTTTGCTACCACCTTTGCACCGAAGGTTTTCGTGATATTTTGCAGTTCAATTGCCGGTTGTTTTTCCAAGAAAAGACCCTCCCTTTTCCAGTTCTCAAAACCGGGCTGTTTTTACAGCCCACTTTTCAAAACTAGGTAAGGCGGAGCAAGCGTAGGCTTGCCCCGCCTTGTTTTTATAATAGATTAGCCGTAGTTGCGGTCCAGCAGAGTGATGCCGTCGATTTCCACATTCCAGTAAGGACCGGAGCGGAACTTGGACTCCATAAAGATACCGTCTTCAATGACCTGGGTATCGGGAGCGAATGCATCGTCGGTGTCCACATCAGCCTGATACTCGGTCAGGGTCTCGCCGCCCACGGTGAAGTTAGCGGTGTCGAATACCTGGATGGAGCCGTCCTTCAGACCGGCCAGAACTTCTTCCAGCTTCTCCTCTGTGCCGGCGGCAACATTCTTGCCCAGCTCAGTCAGAACAACAGAGCCGGTCTCCAGAGTGCCGGTCCAGTCGGTAGCAATGGCCTCACCGTTGGCAACCTGGGTGATCATATACTTGAAGTAGGGAGCCCAGTCGATACGGGAGGAGATCAGGAAGGTCTCAGGGCAGGCAGCGGCAGTAGAGCCGTTGTAGGAAACATTGGGAACACCTGCGTTTTCACAGGCAGTGGGAGCGCCCATAGAGTCAGCGTGCTGGCTGATGAGCACACAGCCGCCGGCGATCAGAGCCTCAGCAGCCTGCTTTTCCTTGGTCTCGTCGTACCAGGAGCCGGTGAACTTAACATCCATTGTTACGCTGGGGCAAACGGACTTGGCGCCCAGGTAGAAGGAGGTGTAGCCGGACATAACTTCTGCGAAGGTAAATGCGCCAACATAGCCCATCTTAGCTTCCTCAGCGGTGATGGTGCCGGCTTGGATCATTTCGTTCAGCTTCAGACCTGCAACCACACCGGCAGCATAACGGCCCTGATAGATGGAAGCGAATGCATTGTGGAAGTTATCGAGCTCGGCGGTGTGAGCCTGGGTGCCGGTGGCGTGGCAGAACTCAACATCGGGATACTCTTCAGCGGCCTGCATCAGGAAGGACTCGTGACCGAAGGAGTCAGCGAAGATGATGTCGCACTCTTCGACCTCGATCAGTTCAACAGCTGCTTCGTAGCAAGCGTTGGACTCAGGGATCTGGGTCTTCTGAACCATCTCAACGCCCATATCTGCACAGGCAGCGATTGCGGCATCGATGAAGTTCTTGTCGTAGGTGGAGTTTTCGTCGTGCAGGAAGATGAAGCCGACCTTCAGGTCGCTGGCATCCACTGCGTCATCAGCACCGTTGTTGTCAGCGCCTGCGTTGCCGTTGTCGGCATTGCCGGAAGCGGCGGGAGCTTTGGTGTCATCGGAGCTGTTGGACTGGCCACAGGCACACAGGCCCAGAACAAGGACCATAGCCAGAACCAGTGCAAGGATCTTTTTCATTGTAAGGTTCCTCCTAAAAATAAAATGGTAAAACAGGAATAAATGCCAATCGACAAAAATCCTGCTTATACCCAAAAGATATCACAATCCACAAAAAAAGTCAAGCAAATCACCCTATCAAGAAGCAGAAAAAAGAAATATCGATCTTTTTTGAAATTCCTTGTTGTCAAATTGAAATTACAGTTGTATAATAGGGAAAATAACCACTTGGAAAGGAATGTAACCTATGATCGATCAAAATTTGGTTTTGAAGGATAAGGAAGCTGTGAAGCGCGCCATTGCCCGGAAGGGCTACGATGTGGAGAACATCGATAAGCTGGAGGAAGCGCTCATTGCTATGAAGAAGGCAAAGACTGAGCTGGACGAGCTTCGGGCCAAGAGAAATGTCTGGAATAAGGACCGCAATATCTCCGTGGACGACAAGCGCGCCCTGCGGGATGAGATCGCGGAAAAGGAAAAGGCTCTGGGCGAAATGGAAGCCGTTTGCAAGGAGCTGCTGTGGGATATTCCCAACTTCCCCGATGAGGATGCTCCTGAGGGTAAGGATGAAAATGACAATGTGGTGGTCAAGGAGTGCGAGGACTACTATAAGTGCCCCGTGGAAGATCCCAAGCCCCACTGGGAGATCGGCAAGGCGCTGGACATTCTGGATAATGAAGCCGCCAGCAAGATCTCCGGCGCAATGTTTGCTCTGTTTAAGGGTAAGGGCTCTCAGCTTCTGCGTGCGCTGGTGTCCTACGGTCTGAAGCTCCACGGAGAAAAGTATCTGGAGGTGACCCCTCCCCATATGGTATCCTCCCAGACCCTGACCTACACCGGCCACCTGCCCAAGTTCAGTGCCGAGCAGTATAAGGCATCCCTGGACGACCTGTGGCTGATTCCCACCGCAGAAGTACCCCTGACCGGCTGCTTCGCCAACGAGACCTTCAAGGCTGGTGAGCTGCCCCAGTACCGCTGTGGCTACACCGTCTGCTTCCGCAGAGAAGCCGGCAGTGCAGGTAAGGATACCCGCGGTCTGCAGAGAGTGCACGAATTCCATAAGGTCGAGCTGGTGAAGGTTTGCGAGCCTCAGATGAAGGACGCAGAGCTTGCCGACCTGCTGGCTGACTGCCTGAAGATCATTCAGGACCTGAAGCTGCAGTATCGCGTGGTGGATCTTTGCACCGGTGATATGGGCGATAAGTACGGCCGTTGCTACGATATCGAAGTTTACGCACCCGGCGCAAAGCGCTGGCTGGAGGTCTCCTCCGTGGGTCACTTCTCCGACTATCAGGCAAGACGGGCAAACATCAAGTATATCACTGCCGACGGTAAGCGCGAGGTTGCTTATACCCTCAACGGCTCCGGCATTGCTACCCCCCGTGTGCTGGCCGCAATTATCGAGACCTACCAGCAGCCTGACGGCTCTGTGATCGTTCCCGAAGTCCTGCGTCCCTACATGAGCTGCGACGTCATTAAATAAGAATAAAAGGTCATCTCGTTTGAGATGACCTTTTTTCAATGCAAAATTATTTTCCGCACCAAGGTAGGGGAGGGTCACTGACCCTCCCTTCGGTACAATTTGTCCTCGATGGGCAAATTGTACCGCTATCAAAGGTTTTAGGGCGGTCACCCGCCCCTACAATGTTCATTGATAGTGCAATCGTAGGGCGGGGGAAATAATTGTCTATTGTCAACTGCCCCTTACACCAGCGGGCCTTTTACGGCACAGGGGGTGATTTCGGGGAGAGGGAAGTGCGCCCCCTTTATGTCGGCAATGACCGCATCGTAAATGGAGAACAAATAGGGCTTTACCGGGGAGCTGCGGGTATGCTGGGCGAAATAAATGGTTACATTGTTTTCAAGGTCCACCGAGGCAAATGCACCGGCGGCGCCGTCCCAGCCGAATTCTGTGCGTTTACTGCCCGCTCTGGATGCCCGGAGACCTAAGCCGTAGCCGATATCTTTGGTATTATAGAGGTACATTGACCGCTGTTGCTCTGTCAGACAGTCTGCGCTCATCATACGGACAGTTTCCAGCTTCAGAAGTTCGCCTTTGCGCAAGGCCTCCAAGAATTTAATATAATCATCCACTGTGGATACGCAGCCCGCGCCGCCGCTGGCGTATTCTGAGCCGGGGACATAGGGGTTGCGCCACATCGGGGAGTATGTATTTGTGGCTTTATCGTAGGCATAGTGGTTTGCAAAGCCTTCCCAGTCGTCCTGATCGTGGAGGAAGTCTGTGTTTTCCATTCCTAAGGGGTCGAAAATATGTTCTTTTACATAGTCTTCGAATTTTTGCCCGGAGAGGATCTCCACCAGCCCCGCCAGAATGTCGTGGCTGAAGCCGTATTGCCAGCCTTCGCCGGGATCAAATGCCAGGGGCAATTGGGCAAATTGCCGCACTGTTTCCAGGGTGGGACAACGGTAGTCGGTGGAGGCGTAATACGCTTCCAGCACCGGTGCGCACAGATTATAGAATATGCCGGAGGTCATGGAAAACAGGTGGCGGATCAGGATGGGATTTTTTGCCGGTCTGAGCCCCTCGGGCGTTTCCACCGTCATGTTGGCAAATTCCGGGATGTAGTCGGAAAGCTTATCATCTAGGGAGAACATTCCCTTTTCCCAAAGCTGCATCGCGGCGGTACAGGTGATGACCTTGGAGCAGGAATAGATATGATACTTTTCCTTTCCGGTAAGGGGGATCTTCATTTCCGGATTTGCGTAGCCGCCCATATACCGCAAAGCGCACTGACCGTTGTGGTACACCACCAGATCAAAGCTGGGAATTCCCAATGATAAAAAGGCATCGCACATGGCTTTGGTTTGCTCAAACATAACATCTCTCCTTAGGGAATGTAGATAGTATACAGTATACATTTCTTTTTTTTGAAAGTCAAATCCGGCAAGAAATTAGTTGCAAAATGCAATAAAAATGTAGTATAATATATAAAATTTATGCGAAAGGATTATGATACAATGCTGGAGCTGAAAAATATCAAGAAAGATTATCCGGCAGGCAGTGGCGTTGTCCATGCCCTTGCGGGAATTGACCTGCAATTCCGGAAAAATGAATTTGTGGCGATCTTGGGTCCTTCCGGCTGCGGCAAGACCACGATGCTGAATATTATCGGCGGTCTGGATCAGTATACTGCGGGCGACCTTGTGATCAACGGGCGCTCTACCAAGGATTTTAAGGATCGGGATTGGGACGCCTACCGCAACCATTCCATTGGCTTTGTGTTCCAAAGCTACAATCTGATCCCCCATCAAAGTGTACTGCAGAATGTGGAGCTGGCGCTGACCCTCTCCGGTGTCAGCAAGCACCAGCGGCGCAAGCGGGCGAAGGAAGCACTGGAGGCGGTCGGCCTGGGTGACCAGCTTCGCAAGCGCCCCGCCCAGATGTCCGGCGGACAGATGCAGCGTGTGGCAATCGCCAGAGCGCTGGTAAACGACCCGGATATCATTCTGGCAGATGAGCCTACCGGCGCGCTGGACAGTGAGACCAGTGTGCAGGTTATGGACATTTTAAAGGAAGTGTCAAAGGACCGGCTGGTGATTATGGTTACCCACAATCCGGAGCTGGCAAAGCAATACGCCACCCGTACCATCCGGATGCTGGACGGCAAGCTGACAAGCGACTCCCAGCCCCTGAGTCCGGAGGAATCGGAGACCTACCGTGCAGAGGATCTCCGGAAGCTGGCAGTAAAGAAGAAGGAACGCAAGCCTTCTATGAAATGGGGCACAGCCTTTGGCCTGTCCCTGAAAAACCTGATCGCCAAGCGGGGCCGCACTACGCTTACAAGCTTTGCCGGCTCTATCGGCATTATCGGCATCGCGCTGATTTATGCGGTGTCCCAGGGTATGACCACTTATATCGATACCGTCCAGGAGGACACCCTTTCCTCCTATCCGCTGACCATTGAGGCCACCACGGTGGACCTGGGCAGCTTGCTGACCACATTTATGGAAACTGCCGAATCCGGTGTGGACCACGAAAAGGACGGCGTCTACTCCAAGCCGATGATCTATGATCTGTTCAACACCTTAAACGGTATGGAAACCACAGAAAATGACCTGGTTTCCTTTAAGGCCTATATTGAAGAGACGGCAAGCAATGAAGAAGATCCCCTTCACGATGCCCTCAGCGGCATCCAGTACACCTACGATCTGAATATGCAGGTCTACACAAAAAATATTGACGGAAGTATTGTGGAGTCCGATGCCCAAAAGCTGATCGAGGATCTGATGAGCCAGTATCTGGGTCTGGATTTTTCCACGATGCTGGAAGCCAGTGAGTCCAACCCGATGATGAGTATGATGACCACTACCAACCCGGTGGCTTCCTACAAGGTTTGGCAGGAAATGCTTCCGGGTGAGAACGGAAGATTGGTAAATCCCTTGCTGGAAAAGCAGTATGATGTGATCTACGGCTCCTGGCCCACAGAATACAACGAGGTCGTGCTGGTGGTGGACGAAAACAACGAGCTGGACGATATCACCCTGTATGCCCTGGGTCTGAAATCCGAAGAGGAAATGAACCGGCTGATGGAAGCTGCTGTCAACGCCCAGGAGATAGATGCAGAGCTGATGAAATGGAGCTTTGAAGAGATCTGCGATATGGATTTCCGGGTGATCCTTCCCGGCAGCTGCTACACCCTGGATACCACAACAGGCATTTATACAGACCTGCGCCAGACCGATGCGGGTATGCACTACCTGTACGAAAAGGGACTGAAGATGAAGGTCTCCGGCATTATCCGCCCCAGTGAAGATACTGTGGCACCTATGCTTACCGGCTCTATCGCCTATACAAGCGAGCTGACAGAGTATATTATTGAGCAGTCCCGCCAGTCTGATCCCGTAAAAGCCCAGTCCGAGAACAAGGAGCTGGATATTCTCACCGGTCTGCCCTTCAAGGCAAACATCGGAGAAATGTCCGACGGGGAAAAGGAAACCGAGCTGCGGGCATATCTGGCAGAGCTGGACGAGAAGGGTCTGGCAGATGCCTATGTGCAGATTATGTCCATTCCTTCTCAGGAGCAGCTGGACGGTGCGGTTGCCCAGGCTATGGCAAATATGACCCGTGAGGAGATGGAGCAATCTCTCATTGCGGCCACGGTCCAGCAAACCGGTATGGACGAAGGGGAGATCACGGAATATGTGCAGGCAATGAGCGATGAAGATGTGAGCGAGCTGATCTCCGAGGGCGTTGCCGAGCAGGTGAAAGCGCAGATCGCCCAGCAGGCAGCGGAGCAGCTGAGCAATATGACGACCCAGCAGCTGGCAGGGGCATTGAAAATGGCGCTGGAGGGTTATACCACCGAGCAATGCGCCCAGTACTACGATGAGATCCTGAAATTCTCCGAGACTACCTATGAAGAAAATCTCATCACCTTCGGCTGTCTGGATATGGACGATCCTGCAACCATCAATTTGTTCGCTTCCAGCTTTGAAAACAAGGATGTGATCGAAGATGCCATCAGCACCTACAATGAGGGCGTGGATGAGGTCAAGAAGATCCAGTATACGGATTATGTGGGCATTATGATGTCCTCGGTCACCACCATTATCAATGCCATCACCTATGTGCTGATCTCCTTTGTGGCAATTTCTCTGGTGGTTTCCTCTATTATGATCGGCGTGATCACACTGATCTCCGTGCAGGAGCGCACAAAGGAAATCGGAATTTTGCGTGCCATCGGCGCATCCAAACGGAATGTTTCCAGTATGTTTAATGCGGAAACGGTGATGATCGGTGCCGCTTCCGGCATTATCGGCGTGGGACTGACCTATCTTCTGTGTATTCCCATTAACGCCATTATCCACGCGCTGACCAATATCCCCAATCTGAGTGCATACCTGCCCTGGCAGACAGCGGCGATCTTGGTAGGCATCAGCATCCTGCTTTCTGTGATCGCAGGCCTGATCCCCGCCAGAAGTGCGGCAAAGAAAGACCCGGTCGTGGCACTGAGAACAGAATAATACTGAAATAATAAAATTAGGGAGGTGGCTCGTTTGAGCTTCCTCCCTAATTTCTGTTTATCGTTTTAGCAGCCGATTGATATTCATCTGTGTCAGATTCAGGTCTTCTTCGCTGAGCTGCTCCAGTGTGCCCAGAATTTCCTGAAGCATACCGGGGTTGCAGGCTTTTTCATTAAAGAAATCAATGGGCGTGATCCCAAAATATTCGCAGATGGCAAAAAATTCCGCCATAGACGGCAGTGCCTTTCCGGAGGAAATGTTGTTTATGTAGCCCCGGCTGTGTCCAAGATCGTAGCTCATTTTGTATTCGGATACACCTTTTTGCAGTCTTAGCTGGGTAATGCGTTCCCGTACATAGGTTTCGTACATATTTCCTGCCTCCTTATCAATACAAGCATACTGCACAACTTTGCAATAGTATGCAACATAAAAAGGAGAAAAAGCTTGAAACGCCATTTACAATATGTTATTATCGTTTTGAAAATGATGTAATACGAAAATTGACATTTTAAGAACAGCAAGGAAAGGAATGTAAATTATGAAACCACAAAAACCGATATGCAGAGTGTTGAGCATCGTCGTGATGCTCTGTCTGCTTGCTGCAATGCTGCCCTCAGTGGCATTTGCCGCAACAACCGCCAGCGGCAGCTGCGGCGACGATCTCACCTGGACATTGGATGATGCAGGAACTCTGACCGTTTCCGGCTCCGGTGCGATGGAGGAATGGGAAATTGGCAGTGCACCCTGGTATAGCTGCAGAAACTCTGTTAAGCATATTGTGGTTCAGGATACTGTAACAAGTATAAGCAGCGGCGCATTTTCCGGTTTTGGAAACCTGGAGTCTATGACCGTTCCCTTTGTTGGCGGAAGCAGAAAGGAAACAACGGAAACTTACCAGTACCCCTTTTGCTATGTGTTTGGAAGAGAGAGCTATGATGGGGGCGAGTTGATTCGCCAGTCTTATACAGGTGCATACTTGACGGGCACTACATCCAGCCCTTTCTATATCCCTGCGTCATTGCAAGCTGTTACAGTCACAGGCGGCAACATCCCTTACGGCGCATTTTCCAATTGCGGCAATCTTACAAGCATTAACTTGGGCAGTGAGGTCGTGAGCATTGGAAAGGAAGCCTTTGCCAATTGTACCGGATTGACGACCGTTGCGATCCCCAATAGTGTTACCAGCATCGGTCCCGGAGCCTTTAAGGGTTGTAGCGGATTGACCGGCGTTGTTTTTGACAGCGAAAATGCTTATTTTACTTACGATACCGTCGGTGTGATCTACGATACGAACAAAACCACACTGGTTTGCGCGCTTCCCTTTATAAGTGGCAGTTATACCATTCCTAGCACAGTAACGACCGTTAACGGCTCTGCGTTCTACGATTGTGACGGATTGACAAGCATTACCATTCCAAGCAGTGTAACTGCAATTGGTAGCTATGGCTTCTATGATTGCGACGGATTGACAACAATAACACTACCCAGCAGTGTAACGGCTATAGAAAATTATACCTTCCACGGCTGCACAAAGCTGACCAAGGTATCGGGCGGCAGCGGTGTTACAACTGTTGGAGACAGCGCATTTCGTTACTGTACAAGCCTGAAAACCTTTACACAATCCAATGTTGTAAGCATTGGTAGCTGGGCATTTCAAGGATGCACAAGTCTGGCTGATGTCAAAATTTTCAACAGTGTCACCAGCATTGGCTATGGTGCATTTCAAGATTGTACTGCCATCGACAGAGTAAGAATTCAAGATCTTGCGTCCTGGTGCGGGATATCCTTTGGAAATGTGTCGGCAAACCCCTTACGCAATGGAGCAGATCTGTATCTGAAAGGAAGCCTTGTGACCGAGCTTGAAATTCCGGAGGGTGTTACAAGCATTTCCGGTCGTTTCGATAACTGCACCAGCCTGAAAAGTGTCAGTATTCCTGCCAGTGTTACCGATCTGGGATCCTATTTTTCCGGATGCACTTCTCTGTCTGCGATCTGGGTAGATTCGGGCAATACGACCTATAGCAGCAGTAGTGCCGGTATTCTTTACAACGCAGATAAAACAACACTGTATCGGGTGCCTATGGCATACTACGGAAGCTGTAATGTTCCGGATACTGTAACCAGCATTTATTCTTCCGCATTTGATGGTTGCGAAAGTGTGACCGGTATCTGGGTGGGCAGTGCCAACACAGCCTTTAGCAGTGACAGCCAAGGTGTGCTTTACAACAAGGATAAGACATATTTGATTAGCGCTCCCGGTTCATTGACAGGCGATTATACGATCCCTGATAGTGTAACCGGTATTTACACAGATGCGTTTAACAACGCAAAGGGCGTGACCGGCCTTTGGGCAGGTGAAAGCAACACAAATTATCGCAGTGACAGCGCAGGCGTTCTCTACGGAAAAGGCTACTATGCTGACACATTATTCCGTGTCCCCACCGGCTTCAATGGCAGCTATGTGATTCCGGAGGGAATCCGGGAGATCGGGCAATATGCATTTTATAACTGCACGAACCTGCAGAGTGTCGTAATACCGCAGAGTGTTGTTTATTCGATATCTAACTATACATTCTGCAATTGCACCGGTTTGACATCGTTAACCATCTTAAATGGCAGTCAGAAATTTTATGTAGATCAGTATGCATTTGCCGGCTGCACAGCAATCAAGGATGTATATTATGCAGGAACCCAATACTGTTGGAGTCATATTAGTTACGCCATCGAAAGCGCAACAGATGTAACGGTTCATTACCCGGATTTTAAGGCAAATGGAATGGATCCTTCTCTGTATCCGGAAAGCAGTCATAATTACGAGAACAATTTAAACAGCTACAGTGATGAACTGCAATATCCCGGTGCGTGCTGGATAGAGATCACATTCAGCGATCTTACGGAAGTAGAACAGGATCGGGACTACATATATGTAGTGGACAGCTATTCCGGAAGCCATATTAAAGAATATACGGGAAAGGAAGCGGCAGGACAAACTGTAAGAATTGAGGGCGATGGCTTCAGAATTGCTATGAATACAGATGCCAGCGGTCAGATGTACGGATATTCCTTAAGTTCTGTTGTGGCGTATACGCCGATACTGGAAACGGGCTTGCAGGTAAAGGAACTGCCGGCAAAGACCCGGTATTCCATCGGGGAATCACTGGATACCACAGGCCTGGTTCTGGAAAATACAAAATTCGGCTGTCCTGCAGATACCATTACAGAAGGATATACCGTTTCCGGCTTTGACAGCACTTCGGCAGGAACAAAGACTGTAACTGTGGCGTATGGAGACTTCACCACAACCTTTGAGGTAACGGTGGAGCTGAGCTGGACTCTGGACGATATGGGTTGCTTAACGATCTCCGGTGCTGGTGCGATGGATGACTGGACCGGTATCGATGGTGATTATGCGCCCTGGTACGATTTAAGAAATGACATTAAATATATAAACATTGCCGACGGCGTGACTGCAATTGGAGACAATGCATTTGCCGGTTGCACTGCAGTAACCGGTGTGTCCATTGGAAACAGCGTTACGACCATCGGTGCAGATGCATTTCATGGCTGTGCCGGCTTGACCTATCTTGCAATACCGGACAGTGTTGTTACGATCGAGGACTGGGCATTTGTAAATTGCGCAAATCTGGAAACCTTGACGGTTGGAACCGGAGTAATGACCATTGGCAATGAAGCATTTGGCCTGGGAACAAACCCAACTGTAGTATATTACGAAGGCGGAAGCACAAAATGGGCGAAGATCGCCATTGGAACAGGAAATAATCTCAGCACAGAAAAAATCCAATTCTATCACACGCACGATTATACTTTGTTCCCTGTAGTGACGGTGGATGCAACCTGTACCGAAAACGGCTACACGGAATATACCTGCATTTACGGAGAGACATACCGTGTTATATCCCTGGATCAGTATGCTGCGGGACACGATTTTTCCGGTGAGACGGTCACCGGAGAACCCGGCTGCACAACAAGCGGATATACGGCAATTAAGTGCCTGCACTGTGATGAAATCGTTGTTACGGGAGAATTGGAGCCGCTGGGTCACAAGATGGTTGTGATTCCGGCTGTAGAGGCAACTTGTACCACCGATGGACGCACAGTTGGCTCCGGTTGTGAGCGATGCGGTATGGTGGGACTGGCAAGCACGGTGATTTCCGCTACCGGACATAGCTTTACCGACGGTACCTGCGTAAATTGCGGCGGCACAGTCTGCGCGGAATATACCGACTATGCGGGCAATACCACCTATATAACCTCCCTTGCAGAAATTGGAGAAGACGCCGGTGGTACGGTTGCACTGGTTGCCGATACAACGGCAGAAGATCTGATCTTAATGCCTGATGTTACGATAGATCTCAATGGCTGTACACTGACAGTCAACTCTGTACTGGCCTTTGGAAGCGGCAGCATTATGGATACCAGTGAGGATGTCAGCGGCTTGCTGAAGATCACTGAGGAAGACGGGAATATGCTTTCCGACAGCAACTGCCAATTGCCTGTATATGACAGTGCAAACGGCGGATACCGCTTCTTTGCGATGGATGTGGAAATTTGCGCAGTAACCGGCGGCAACAAGTATTGGTTTAAGGTGAAACCGGAGAGCTTTGCTTCGTTGTATGCCTTGATTCAAGACGGCTCTGAAGTGCAGATCAAAGCGAAAATGTTCTGGAACGGTCAGATCAAGGATAGTTATGCAGTGGCAGATATGGCCTTTACAAAGGCTTGGGCTGACGGATATGCTGCCAATAAGGATATTTATATTACCGTTACTGTAACAGACACCGAAGGCTTGGAAAACTTCAGTCTGCTTCCCTGTGTGGGCGCAAACGGCGTGGAGATCCTTGGGCGGATAAAATGCAAGGATGAGGCGAGTCACAACTATGTTGACGGACTTTGTGCCGATTGCGGTTGTCGGCAGCTGGATTATGGCAGATGGTCGGTTATGCACAGCTTAACCGAGCAGTCTTTGTATGTTACTTGGGTCGACTATTCCGGCGGAGTGATGAAGGAAGGCTACCGAAATGTGGACACCCTGGATGCAGATACCCTTGCCGAGCTGCGGGAGTATGGGAGCAAGACATACGATGTTGACGGAAAGGAATATATTGCCTGGAGCGGCGGCGGAGATGCGATGTATTGCGAGCTTGGTGCCAACGAAGTGATCGTCCACCTGGGCTTGCCGGAGGACGGATGGACCGACCAGTTCACCCTGCAACGGTATTCGGAAGATCATGTAGTGGTTACAGAAATAACCGGCTGTGACTTCTTCGGCCTTCAGGAGGGAATGATCCTTACCTATCAGGACTAATGGGCAAATAATAGATACTTGTGAAATATATTCAGTCTATATATATTTGATACACAGACAAATTCCTGTTTATCGGCTCCGGTCCGATAAACAGGAATTTGGTAAAATGAAAATTTTGCTTGCTATTTTCAAAAAGATGTAGTATACTATCCTAGCACCTGCCGGTGTGATGGAATTGGTAGACGTAGTGGACTCAAAATCCACCGCTGGCGACAGCGTGCCGGTTCGAGTCCGGCCACCGGCACCAAAAATGGGATGCCCCACGAAGGGGTATCCCATTTTTTCGTACCGGTCGGACGCGAACCGGAGGTGAGAGTTTGGGGAGCGATGGGAGCGCCGCCTGTGGCGGATGGAGCGACCTGAGCGAGTGGCCGCGGTCGACGAGGGACGCAGCCGTACCGTCGGCAAGGACATTCGTCGGGCACCGCAACAGGATACCGGCACCAAAGCATTCAAACCCGAACCTTTTACCGATCGGTGAAAGGTTCGGGTTTGTTGTTTTCTTAAAAGATGTTTAATAACCTTTGTTTGAGGCGGTACAGAGTGATTTGCTCTGTACTGCCCCTTTTGTTTCAAACAATTTTGTACATAATATATTACGGATGCCGCGGAATAAATTATTGTCCAAGATTCAATGCTAAAATAATGTACGGAGGTATAAGCGATATGGAACGAAACATCACAAGAGAACTATTGAATGATTTTGAAAAAATATGCTTGAGGACGAAAAAAGCAAGGCAACTGTTGAAAAGTATTTGCGTGATCTGCACTGCTTTGTGAATTTCGCAAATGAACGGGCAAAACACGGCGGGTATTTATCGTCTCTGCCTTGCGCAAAAAGCTGCTTCAATATACCAAAGAGCACGGCATCCTCAGCGGTAAGGGCAATGCAGGTGCGGATATTTCCACCTTCAAGCTGGACCCCACCGGCACAGCCACCCGCGCCGAATGCGCCGCAATGCTCAAAAACTTTATGACAGCCTTTGGCCTGTAAAATATAAATAACAAACAGGAGATGCCTCGGTCGAGACATCTCCTGTTTATTTAGTAAGAAAGAAACTAGAAAAGGGAGCGGTTTGTGACTGTCAGAAGTCATAATCCAAGCCTACAAACTGCAGCTGCTGCAGATAGGCGTCTGTCTTTTCTGAAGAGCGGTTTTGGAGCTCAGTTTTATAATTTTGAATATTGTCACGCCGGAAGAACAGCGCGCTGACCCAACGGACAGGCCAGAAAACAGGCAACAGGTAAGGCGCTTTTTCCAGGACCTTGTAACGCCTTTTCAGGGTGCCGGCAGGCGGGAAGATAACCGTGAGCAGATGGTGCAGGCGGCTTTTTGTTTTGGAGCCTGCCAGCCTCTGCTCTTTCAAGCTTTGTGCTGTTTGATGGGCTGCCTGCGTGCCCCAACTGCCGTTGTTCCAAATGAGCTCGCTCATAAATGCGGCTTTTTCGTCCGGCTGACTGCCGTCGAACCAGAAAGCGAGCATATTGTGGGTATTATCCAGGAAATGTTCCATTTTCAGCTTGGAAAGCTCTGTGCGGATGTAGTTGATATCCATACCGGGATTTGCCCGCCGATAGACCCAAAGATCGGTCAGCTGACGCAGACCGATGCCACCGCCCCGATAGTGCTTTGCGTAATGGACAAAGAGGTAAATGTAATGATCCTCCACAGAGAAGGTATAGCGACTGCCGGACTGGGGGATCGCTTTGGACCAGCAATTTTCAAAATAGCGGTACAGATCAAGATTCATTTTAGGAGCAAGGTATCTGTGAAGCTCAATATGCATATGGGGATGGTGCCAGTGGAGCTCGTGGTCATTTACTTCCCCTTCTTCGAACCCTGATTGGAGCATAATCGGCTTTATCTTATCATATTGTTCTTCCCGTATAAGAATATCCGCATCGCCCATTACCCGCGCGGCGGGCTGGGGGTAGATCGGCTTAAGGATCGTACCCTTCAAAGGCAGATAATCAATGCCATTTTCCTGGAAAGCGGTCTCCAGCTGCTTAAGCACCTTCATTTGCCGGTCGTGGCGGATAATGTCCGCATAATAACGTTTGAACATCTCCTGCATAGTATCGCACCGTCTGTCGATACCGCATTTCACAGCACCTTCAAAAACAAGGCCGGTAATTTTGTGGCGCTGTGCCATAACGGCTGCCTGTTCAATTTGAAAATCATCGGGTAACACACAGGCTTCTCCTGTGATAGCGGCTTTGACCAGAGCCAGAGTGCCTTTTTGTATAGTGTCCATAACGATCTCCTTCGGATTACTTCATACAGCATTATAGCACAATAAAAAAGAACAATCAATAGAGCTATGGCAAAATATTGGAAGGAAAAAGGAAATAAGTATTGCTTTTAGAGGCTTGTTCGTGTAAAATGAATATAGTTTTTGTATCTGTTGATTACAGGAGGAAATGTATATGGATAAGAAAAAACTGTACTTGACATTAATTGCTGTTACATCTGTAATTTTAATTGTTCTGGTTGCCGTGGCAATTTACATAAGCATTGAAAAGCCGGGCGCGGACGAACAAACGGACCCGACGCATACAACTGCTCAGCCCCAGGAGACTACCGATGAATTCACACACCCGACACAGACGGTAGAAACTGAGGAAACCACCCAGCCTGCGGAAACCACCGAAGCCACAGAGAACTCCACCGGCGCTGAGGAGACCGAGGGTACGGAGGGAACAACGCCCGGCAATGCGGGCAATCAGGATGGCAACGACGGCTCCGGCGATTCCGGTAATTCCGGCAATTCCGGTGACTCCGGCAATTCCGGCGACTCCGGTGATAGCGGTGATTCCGGCGACTCTGGCAGTACGGATGTGGATACGCCCAAGCCCACAGAGCCTACTTTCCCGGATGCATATCCTTACAATGTGACCTACAAGGAATATCTGGATATGGAGGAAGCAGACCAGATCGCCTTCTACAATTGCTTTAACAGCCACGATGAGTTTAAGAAGTGGCGCACTGCGGCGAAAAAAGAGTATGAGGAAAATAAGGTCCAGATCGAGATCGATGAGAACGGAAATATCGACCTGGGACAAATAACCGGAAAGAATTAAAAGGTAGCAGGGAAGCGGTAAATTTATGGAGAAACCTATCATAGAAAAGAATGTCCGGATGGAGCAGCTTATGCCGTTGTTCCGCGAGCGCCTGGAAAAAGGGCAGACGGTCCGGTTTATGCCCAGAGGCGTCAGTATGCTGCCTATGCTGCGGCAGGGGATCGACAGTGTTGTGCTCTCTCCGGTCCCGGAAAAACTGAAAAGATTTGATTTGCCTCTTTATCAGCGGGAAAACGGGCAGTATATTCTCCATCGGGTGATCAAAGTGGAAGATACCTATACCTGCCTGGGAGACAACCAATTTGATAAGGAATACGGCGTAAAACACGAGCAGATGATCGGTCTGGTCACTGAATATTACCGGGGCGATAAGCACCACAGTGTCAATGAGCTGGGTTATCGGCTTTATTGCCGGCTGTGGTATCGCGGCAGATACCTTCATAGGTTTGCATATCGGTGTAAATGCCGGCTGAAGCGGCTGCTGAAACGATAAATTCTGGGCGTGCACATTTGTGGCACGCTCAGCTTGTTGGAAGTTCGATAAAAGGATGGACGAAGGATTATGAAGAAAAAATGGGGAGCATTTTTGAAGCTGCTGCGTCCCTTTTTGGCAAGAGAGATCTTGCTGATTTCTCTGGCGATTATGCAGGCGATCTCCCAGGTCGTGTTTTCTCTTGTGACAAAGGAAGTCATCGACTCGGCTGTCAATGGGGACGGAAGGCTCACTTTCTGGGGGCTCATATTGGCGTCCGTGGTAGGTGCCATATTGCTGATCCATTTGCTGCAGACCTGGTTTACCGGAAGCACCCAGGACCGGTGCACCGCGAAAATGCGCCACGCGCTGTTAAAATCCGTGGTCCGCAGTGAGGATGCAAAGCTGCAATCCTACCACAGCGGAGAGCTGCTCAGCCGCGGCATCGAGGATGTGCGCATCGTGTGCGAAGGTATGGTCACCTCCTTGCCCACACTGGCAGGGCAGGCGGTGCGTCTTGTGGGCGCGTTTGTGGCGGTTATGGCTATTTATCCGCCTGTATGCCCCATCTTGCTGGGGGCTGGCGGTGCGCTCGCCGTAGCGGCGATTCTGATCCGACCGATCTCCAAACGCAGATATAAGGCTGTGCGGAAAACGGAAGATCAGGTTATGGCACAGATGCAGGAGAATTTGCACCAGCTGGAGCTGATCAAAAGTATTCAGGCAGAGAAAAATATTCTGAAGCGCTTTAACAAGCGGCTGACGGCAGATCTGAAAACAAAGGCCAGCCGCAGACGCTGGACCACCACCTCCAATATGATGATCTATACGGTTTCTCAGGTGGGTATGGGCATTTTGCTGTTCTGGGGCGCAACGCGGGTGTCGGCCGGTGTGCTGACTTACGGTGCATTTACTGCAATGCAGTCCCTGGTCACCCAGTTCCGCGGTCCGGCAATTGGCCTGTCCGGTCAGTTCTCCAAGCTGTCAAGCATTGAGGTGGCGGCAGGACGGCTGACAGAAATGCTGGGAAATGAGGATGCCGAAGCACCGGCAAAGGGCGAAATGCCCCACATCGAGGCGGTTGTTTTTGAGAATGTGACCTTCCGTTATCCCAGCGATACGGCACCTGTGGTAGACCGTTTCAGTATCAGCTTCCCCCTGGATAAATGGGCCTGTCTGACCGGCCATTCCGGAAAAGGAAAGTCCACACTCTTTAAGCTGATGCTGGGCTTATATACACCCCAGGAAGGCAGAGTTTACTTAAAAACAGATCAGGGTGAGATCCCCTGCGGAAAAGAGACCCGCCGTCTGTTTGCCTATGTGCCCCAGGACTATGCGCTGTTTTCCGGCACGGTGCTGGAGAACCTGCAGCTGATCGCCCCGGAGGCAGACGAAGCGGCAATTAAAAATGCCATTTCCATTGCCCAAGCAGATTATATCTGGGATCAGACATATCAGCTGGATACCCCGGTTCGGGAAAACAATGCAGGTCTTTCCAAGGGACAGCTGCAAAGACTGGCGATCGCCAGAGCTGTGCTGATGGAACGGCCCATCTTCCTGCTGGACGAGTGTACCTCTGCGCTGGATGCGCAAACCGAGGATGCAGTGCTGCAAAACCTTCAGAAAATGGGCAAGCAGGCGATCCTGGTCACCCACCGCCCGGAGGCATTGGACAAGCTGGAAACGGTTGCTTTTGTTTCTATGGAGAAGGCCTGATAAAGGGCGCGTTGCAAAATACTGCAATGCGCCCTAAAACTATGCAATTGTCTACATCCTGCGGATGTAGGGGCGGTCATTGACCGCCCGCGGGCGATTAATAATCGCCCCTACATATGCTACCGTAGATTTTGCGCATTTTGCAACACGCCCTTTCTTGTTTGATTTGAAAAAGATTACGGCATATTCTTCCAAGTTTTTCTTGAAAATGATGGAAGAAATGAGTATCATATATCCAGGAGGGATGATCAGTGAAAAAGGAAATCAAGGTATGGGATTATGCACCGCAAATTCTGGAGCAGCTGCCCAAGGGCGCATTGCTGACTGTGAAAGCGGACGGCAAGGTCAATACAATGACCATTGGCTGGGGCACACTTGGCATCCAGTGGGGCAAGCCCATTTTTATCGCCTATGTGCGGAAAAGCCGCTATACAAAAGAATTGCTGGATAAAAATCCTGAATTTACCGTAAACTTTCCCTGCGGGGATTATGAAAAATCGATCCTCAGCCTTTGCGGCTCAAGATCCGGCAGGGATCTGGATAAGATCGAGGCTCTGAACCTGACCCTGAAAGAACCGTTAACGGTCAGTGTGCCGGCGATCTGCCAAATGCCCCTGACCCTGGAATGCAAGGTCATCTATCAGCAGGCGCAGGATCCGAAGGCCATTGACCCTGCGTTGGATGCCCGTTTTTATGCCGAAGGAACGCCCAATGCGGGAGATTACCATACTGCCTATTATGGAGAGATCACCGCGGCGTACATTGTGGAATAACTGACAAAAGGATGGAATATTATGAACAATAAAATTGGCGTTCTGGGTGCCGGCACCTGGGGTATGGCGCTGGCGAGAATGCTTAGCAACAGCGGTCACAGTGTTACCGTTTGGTCTGCGCTGGACAGGGAAGTGGAGGAATTTTCGGCAACGCGCCGTCACCCCAATCTTCCCGGTATGGAGATCCCCCGGGAGATCCTCTTTACAAAGGATATGAAGGAGGTCTGCACCAACAAGAATGTTCTGCTGTTTGCGGTGCCTTCTGTGTTTGTCCGGGCTACGGCAAAAAAAGCGGCACCCTATGTTTCTGACGGACAGATCATTGTGGATGTGGCGAAGGGTATTGAAACGGACACCCTGTATACAATGACCCAGATCATTGCAGACGAGATAAAGAACCCTGCAGTGAAGCTGGTGGCCCTTTCCGGACCTACCCACGCAGAGGAGGTGGCGCGGGATCTGCCTACCACCATCGTCTCTGCCTGTGAGGATATGCAGGCGGCGCAGAAGGTTCAGCAGATCTTCTCCAATACCTGTATGCGTGTGTATACCAATGAGGATGTGCTGGGCGTAGAGCTGTGCGGCGCGCTGAAAAATGTGATCGCCCTGGCTTCCGGCGTTGCCACCGGTATGGGCTATGGAGACAATACGAAAGCGGCGCTGATCACCCGTGGTATGGCAGAGGTGTCCAGACTGGGCATCAAAATGGGCTGCCGGGAGCAGACCTTTGGCGGCTTGGCGGGCATCGGCGATCTGATCGTCACCGCAACCAGCCAGCATAGCCGGAATAACCGCTGTGGTATGCTCCTGGGTCAGGGCGTCAGCCCGGAGGAAGCTGTCAAGCAGGTGGGAATGGTGGTGGAAGGCTTGAATGCCTTGCCGGCGGCTATGCGCCTGAAGGAAAAATATGGGGTGGAAATGCCGATCGTGGCGGCGGTGGACGCCCTTGTAAACCACGGGGTCACACCGGCTGAAACGGTCCGCAGCCTGATGGACCGCCAGCAAACCCACGAACTGCCCTATGTGGCACTGGATAAAAATGTATAATAAAATGACCTGCTTCGATTTGCACCACATAAGTGCGAAGCGAAGCAGGTCTTTTTGGTGTTGTGGTTCTGCTAACGAGAACATTTGTCCATAACACACTCATAATCATCTTGAATTACGCAACAAACTGTGATAAACTGATTATGCCAAATCAATCTGAATAATGCACAAGTGTAAATTTAGCATAGGGATACTATACCCTTTTGTCAGTTAGCGCAAATGGACTGAATTTGATAAAATGCAAATTCCTTGTCTGTTTGTGTGATTATGATCACTTGTGCAGATTGGTTTGGCGACTATCGGAGTTTGCGTTTTTGTGCGGCTGCTTCGGTAGCCGCACTTTTTATTTTTAAGGAGAGATGTAGAAATGAAAAACGGCATAAAGACCTGCTTGTTGGCTGTAGTTACCTTGATCTTGTGTCTGCTTGTTTTGCTTGGTTCTGCAAAGGCAGCAAGTGAAAGTGATCTGACCTTCACCCTGAATAGCGATGGAAAAAGCTATTCTATAACGGCTTGTAACAAATCAGCCAGCGGTGAATTGGTGATCCCGAATACCTATAACGGGAAACCTGTTACGACTATTGCTAATTATGCATTCCAAAGTTGCAAAATGCTTTCATCTATTGATTTTGGTTCTGGACTGCAGACGATTGGAATAGGTGCATTTAATGACTGTGATAGTTTGGTAGCTTTAGAAATCCCGGACAATGTGACTACTATTTATTTTGA
>JAZNDF010000133.1:0-3790 GCA_045587925.1 Faecousia sp. | reverse complement strand
GGCAACCTGCCGCCCGCCCCTTGCCTCCCCTCATAGGGGAGGCAAGGCAGGTACGATGCCCAATGATTGTATTTTCACAGAAAAACAGAAATTGGTTACAAAAAATTTCAAAAATGGGTTGTAAGTTTGCAGAAAATGATGTAAAATAGTATGACTGATAAAATGCAGATAGTATGTGCATATATATTTTGGAGGTTTCATTATGGAAAAACCGATCGTTCTTGTAATTATGGACGGCGTGGGCAAAGGTGACGGCGGCAGCGGCGATGCTGTGGTAGTTGCCAAGACTCCCACATTGGACCGTCTTTTGAACACCTGCCCCCATACTTACCTGAAGGCCCACGGCACAGCTGTCGGTCTGCCTTCCGATGAAGATATGGGTAACTCCGAGGTGGGTCACAATGCCCTCGGCTGCGGCCAGGTCTATTCCCAGGGCGCAAAGCTGGTGGGCGAGTCCATTGAAAACGGCGCGCTTTTCGCATCGGATACCTGGGTCGACCTGGTGGAAAATGCCAAGGCAGGAAAGGCAATGCACTTTATGGGCCTTCTGTCCGACGGCAATGTGCATTCCAACATCGCCCACCTGATCGCCCTTCTGAAGGAGGCAAAGAAGGCTGGGGTGAAGAAGGCCTATTGCCACATTCTCTTAGACGGCAGAGATGTGCCCGCAACCTCCGCACCGGAATATGTTGCCCAGCTGGAAAATGTGCTCAGCGAGCTGAACACCGAAGGCTGTGACTATGCCATCGCCTCCGGCGGCGGCCGTATGCAGGTCACTATGGACCGGTACGAAGCCAACTGGGGTATGGTGGAGCAGGGCTGGCGCACTCACGTACAGGGTCAGGGCCGTCAGTTCGCATCCGCGCTGGAGGCCATTGAGACCTACCGGGCAGAAACCGGCTGTATCGACCAGGACCTGCCTGCCTTTGTGGTGGCAAGAAACGGCGAGCCGGTGGCAAAGATCGCCAACGGCGACTCCGTGGTGCTCTTTAACTTCCGTGGTGACCGGGCACAGGAGATCTCCCTTGCATTCGACCGTAAGGATTTTGACAAGTTTGACCGGGGCGATTACACCGGCGTAAAGTTTGCCGGTATGCTCCAGTATGACGGCGACCTGAACATCCCCGAAAATTATCTGGTCAAGCCCCCTGTGATCACCAACACCCTCACCGAGGTGCTGTGCGATGCCGGTATTACGGAATATGCTGTTTCCGAGACCCAGAAGTACGGCCATGTCACCTATTTCTGGAACGGCAACCGTTCCGGCAAGGTGGACGAAAAACTGGAGGTCTACGAGGAGATCCCCTCGGATGTGATCCCCTTCGAGCAGGCACCGGCAATGAAGTCCAAGGAGATCACCGAAAAAATGGTGGAGGCAATGGCCTCCGGCAAGTTCCAATTCCTGCGCTGTAACTATCCCAACGGCGATATGGTTGGTCATACCGGCGTTATGGATGCAGTGGTATATGCAATGGAATGTGTGGATAGCGGCCTGAAGGCAATTCTGGACGCCGCCGACAAGTACGGCTACACCGTGCTCATCACCGCCGACCACGGCAACGCCGACCAGATGACCGAAACCAAGAAGGGCAAGACCTCTGTAAGAACTGCCCACTCCTTGAACCCCGTTCCCTTTATTATTTACGATACCAATAAGACCTGGACCGTGAAGGAAGGCGAATTTGGCCTTGCCAATGTTGCCCCCACTGTGGTTAAAATGATGGGTCTGACGGCTCCCGCCTGCTGGGAAGAAAGCTTAGTTTAACACCCCCTATGTAGGGCGGGACCCGTTCCCGCCAAAAACTCAAATATATCTAGGAGGAACAATTTATGATTCGTCACAACACAGAAAACGGAAGCGTAAATGTCAGCACAAATGTCTATGTAGATATCGCAGGCACCGCAGCATCCAATTGCTTTGGCGTGAAGGGTATGGCTGCCCGCTCTGTTTCCGATGGTCTGTATCACCTGCTTCGCAAGGAGTCTATGGGCAAGGGCGTGCGGGTAGAGTGCCACGAGGACGGCACTATTTCTATTGACCTGCATATTGTGGTAGATAACGGCGTGAACCTCAACGCGGTTGCCAATTCCATTATTTCTGAAGTGCGTTATGTGGTCACCCAGACCACCGGAACAAAAGTAAAGAGTGTCAATGTGTTTATTGACTCTATGAAAATTGGATAATCGGAGGGAATGCAATTGCGTCAAACGATTAACGGATCTGATTTTAGCCGACTGATCATCAGCGCGGCGGCTTCTATTGAGATCAACAAGCAGAAGCTCAATGAATTAAATGTGTTCCCGGTTCCCGACGGCGATACCGGCACCAATATGTCTATGACCATCAATGCCGCCGCAAACGACCTGCGGAAGCTGGAAAAGCCTTCCCTGGAGAAGGCGGCGGCGGCCGCCGCCTCTGCCACCCTGCGGGGCGCCAGAGGTAACTCCGGCGTGATCTTGTCCCTGCTGCTGCGGGGCATTTCCAAGCGGCTCAAGGGTGAGACCGTCTGCGACGGTGTGCTGTGGGCAGATGCCCTGCAGGATGGCGTGGATGCCGCCTATAAGGCAGTTATGAAGCCTGCAGAGGGCACGATCCTGACGGTTGCCCGCCTGGCGGCCCACAGAGCAAAAAAGGCAGCCAGAGAGAACCGGTGCATCGAGTTTGTGCATATGGCGGCCATTGAGGAAGCCAAAAAGGCCCTGGACAACACCGTCAACCAGAACCCCGTGCTGAAGAAGGCAGGGGTCGTGGACGCCGGCGGCAAGGGCTGGGTGGTTGCGCTGGAGGCAATGCTTTGCGCCCTGCGGGGTCAGGACATTGCGGCTCCGGAAAGCGCAGACCGGGAAGAAGTCAGGGAGCAGGCAGATTTCTCGGATTTCAACACCGAGGATATCACCTTCACCTACTGCACCGAGTTTATTATCTCCCGTGAAAACAAGCTGGACCCGGAGAAGCTCAGAGAGTTCCTCTCCAGCCTGGGCGACAGCCTGGTGCTGGTGGATGACGATGAGATCATCAAGGTCCATGTGCATACCAACGACCCCGGCAAGGCCCTGCACGAGGCAATGGATTACGGCTCCTTCGTCACGGTTAAGATCGAAAATATGCGCCTGCAGCACACCGAAAAGGTGATGGATAAGCAGGAGCAGGAGGAAGCTCCCAAGATCGCTGAGCCGGAAAAGGCCTGCGGTGTGGTATCTGTCTGCGCCGGTGACGGTCTGGCAGAGGTGTTCTCCAATCTGGGCGTGGACGGCATTATTTCCGGCGGTCAGACGATGAACCCCAGCACCCAGGATATTCTGGAGGCGGTGAATAAGGTTCCCGCAGAAACCGTATATGTTCTGCCCAACAACAAGAACATCATTATGGCGGCCCAGCAGGTCGATGAGCTCACACCCAAGCGGGTGGTGGTCATCCCCTCCAAGACTGTGCCCCAGGGCGTGACCGCGATGCTCAACTTCAATCCCGAAGGGACCGAAGAAGAAAATGTGGAAGCAATGACCGAGTCCCTGAGCACGGTGGACACGATGCAGATCACATACGCCGCCCGGAATTCTGATTTCGATGGCTACGATATCCACGAAGGTGATTATCTGGCAATTTATGGCAGCGCCCTGTTCGGCACCAGCCAGGATGTGCAGGAACTGCTGAGGAAATTGGCACAAAAAGTTCAGGAAGAAGGCAAGGAATTTATCACCATCTATTACGGTGAGGACATTGAGCAGGCAGAGGCCCAGGTGGCGGCAGACCTGTTTGCAGAAGTTTGCCCCGACGCAGAGGTAACACTCC
>JAZNDF010000132.1:0-8271 GCA_045587925.1 Faecousia sp. | reverse complement strand
CTTGTTCCTCTGTCACTGTACTTCTCGGGATCAAAGGTTAAGCTTGAGCTTGGACTTTGCAAGGGTAAGAAGCTCTACGATAAGCGTGAGTCCGACGCTAAGCGTGACGCAAAGCGCGAGATCGAGAAGGCAACGAAGTATTCTGTGAGAGATTGACATCTGTCCCAAACGGGATCTGTACGGGGGCGTAAAGGTTTCGACGGGGATCTTGAAGCGAGATAAGCGGGTAGAGGTTGGGAAGCCTCTTAAATAATTCCTAATTAAATATCAAACGCTAACAATAGAGTAGCAGTAGCTGCCTAACGCAGCTTGCCCGCCGGAGAGTGCCACTGACTCCGGTTGCCCACAGAGGTATGCCACAAACGCGCATAGACATCATGTAAGTGGCGGACGTGAACAGCCCTTTAGCTTTTGAAGCTGTCACGCATAAAAAAGCTGGTCTGATCGTAGCCTGAATGCCGGCGCCGAGATGACGAGATCCAAATGACATTCTGCACCCGGAGAAAGTTTCGTGAATGGGTTTTCGGACGCGGGTTCGATTCCCGCCGCCTCCATAGAAAAAACGACTTGTTTTAACAAGTCGTTTTTTCAACTAAATCCACCCTTGCGGGTGGGTGAAATATTGCTTCGCAATGTGAAATTCTCGCTTCGCTCGAGTGAAATCGCTGCGGCGGTGGGTGGATTTAATTTCACTTGATGCGAAGCATCAAATTTCACAATTTCCGCAGGGAAATTATTTCACCGTGAGCGTCAGCGAACAATTTCACTAAACTACTGTGCGATTTTTGAGAGATAATCGCGAAATGGTATATTGCAAAACCGTCCTTTTACCTCTATAATAGACACATCCAATCTTTGAGGTGACTAACTGTGACAAAACTTGAGATCATTGCCCAAATCGTTGGCATCGCGGCGATGGTATTTAACATCCTGTCCTATCAGTGCAAACGGCAGAGAAATGTGATCGCCCTGCAATTACTGGGCGGCGCATTGTTTTCAGTGAATTTTCTGTTGCTTGGTGCAAAGGTAGGGGGGATCTTGAATATCCTTGCCACTGTACGGGCGGTGGTGTATTTGTTTAAGGACAAGCTGAAGGCTGACCGTCTGCCTTGGTTTATTGGGTTTGTTCTATCCTATATAGGGGTATATGTACTGAACTTTACTGTGTTCCATATGGAAATGACTCCATATAATCTGGCGCGGGAGCTTTTGCCGGTGGTCGGTATGGTGGCACTGAATATTGGTTTTCGGATGAAGGATGCGGCCGCGGTAAGAAGGTTCGGATTGATCAGCTCTCCTGCCTGGCTCATCTACAACATTGCAGTTGTGTCCTGGGGCGCGATTATTTGCGAAATTCTCACACTGATTTCCATTTTCCTTGGTATGCTTCGCCACGATAAAAAGAAATAATAAAATTCCACCGCTATGGAAAGATCACGAATTATCGACACCTCCACAGCGGTGGTATATTTTATTTGGAGCTTTCCTGCTGACGGAACTGGCTGGGGGTAAATCCTGAGTTTTTTTTGAAGGTCTGGGAGAAATAGAACTGGTCACAGAAGCCTAACATTGTGCTGATCTGTGAGATCTTCAAGGTAGAGTTGGATAGAAGATCTTTTGCCTTGGCAAAAACAAGGTCATCAATATACTTTCCGATGGGCACGCCCATTTCTTCCCGGAAGGTGTTTCGAATGCGGCTTTCAGAGGTGAAAAAGCGATCTGCAATATCACTGACCCGCAAAGAGCTTTTTGCATTTTGGTGAATATAAAGCAGGGTGTTTTTAACCAGCTGGGAGTATTGCTTGATGTTGGATTCCGGAAGGGTGTACTTCTCCAGCAATCGTACCAGAATAGACAAAACATTCATTTTGAGCCGGATCTTGTCGTAATAGCTTTCGGACATCAGAAGTGCATACAAAGAATCATACTCTCCCTCGTTATAGGGAAAATGGTATATTTCATCCAAGTTCTTGAAAATATCGTATTTTTCCTGAGTAAGAACGGATATGTGGAAGTATATCTTTTCAAAATAAGTGGTTTCCAGAACATATTCCACCTCCGCAGGGAGAATGTAAATATTCCCCCCGGTAAAGGGTATTTCTCGGTCCTTCCAGCGCAAGGCTCCCTGACCTTCCTTTACGATGTAAATTCTGGTATAAGGGCTTACTGTGTCATTGCATCGCTGGCGGTCGATGATCACATGCCGGGCCAGGTGCAATGTAATATCGATGTTGTTAAAGTTGTTGCAGGAATAGATCTCCATAATAAAAACCTCATATTTGGCAAACAGAATTAATATGGAAAAATGCTTGCAGTTATGCTAGGATATACTCGTATGTAATTACATAATTACATTAGCATAAATATTTGTTTTTTTCAAGAGAAAATAAAAACCGTAAAATTTGCTGATATGCAACACAGAAGAAACAGATAAACGGGAGGATGTATTATGAGAAGCAGAATGAAACGATTGACAGCGATCTTGTTGCTTGTGTGTACACTGGCATCCTTTGCGGTGCCTGCAACCTTTGCAGATATGCCTGCAAGCAATGCGACGGTGTATAATTTTGACCTTGCAAACAGCACCGATGCCAAGATCGGCGCCTATAGCTGGGGAGGCAATAAGCTCAATAAAGCTATGCCCCGAGTTGACGGTGCTGCAAATTCCAAAACCGGCTGGCAGATCCTCAGTGAGCTTTATGCTGAGGGCAGCCTGAACTGGAAGGGCGAGGCTTACAGTACAACTGTAGAGCAGACTAAGTTCGACAAAGCAAAGGGCGGGTTATTTACCTATGTTGCCCCTGCCCAGGGAACCGGTTATCTGGCATTGCGCTTGGCTGCACCTGCCACGGGTGCAGGCACATATAATATTTCCCTTACATCTGTTGATGCAAGAAATACCTTTGATGTATATCTTGTGGATGCAGCAGAGTATACCACTGTGGAAAACGCAATTTCCCCGGAAAACAAGATCCTCTCCGGATTGATTACAAACGAGACCCACACAACCGAAGATCCGGTTGCGGTTGCAGGGGGAGAAATGATCCTTGTGCTGCATATGGTCACCATTCACGCCTCCAAGTCCAGACATATTATCTCCAATGTGACATTGACCCCGGTTTCCGGCAGTGCAGAACCTACGACCACAGCTACTGCGGAAACAACTGTTATCCCTACGGAAACTACCTCTGAGACTACAGTTCCCGGTGATGATACCGGAATGCTGTTCCCGGATGGCGTTTATGATTTTGAGCTTTATAACTACGACCGTTACAAGCCTATGATCGGCGCAAAAACAACCTTCGCCCTTAGTAATGGTGCAGAAGGTGCCCTTGCCGGTGTTTATACCCACGGTCAGGAAAGCCGTGAGATCCTTGCTGCCGATTATCCTGCTGTGCTTAACTGGAAGGTTGAGGGTATTGATAGCAGTATGTCCTATGCAAATCTGACCCTCTATGCAAGTGCCAACACGGGTATGCGTATTCAGAAGGTTGCAACCAATCAGCCGGAAACAGGCTGGATTGCTTTCCGTATCGAAGTACCCCAGGGTGCTAAGTACGACCTCAATGCAATTACCGAATCCTCTTGGGTCGCGCACAGCGTTTATGTGTTCCCTGCAGATGCCGGTACGATGTCGGAATCTGCACTGGAAGAAAAAATGACAGCGGAAAACCGGGTGGGCAAACCTGCTGCGACCTCCAAACACACTGCTGAAGCACCCTATTTTGAGACTTACCGGAATGTAGATTTCACCGCAGGCGGTGAATACATCGTGGTATTTAAGATGGATGCAACTGCATCCAAGTCAACCATCTACCTGTCCGGTCTGGCATTGACAACTCCTTCCGGTGAAGAAGCCCCCACAGAACCCTCTACCGAGCCTGAAGAGCCGGTTGAGCTGATCCCTGGCGGCCCTGTGCAGGAAAACATCTTTGACATGGAACTTTACCGCTACGAGGTCTTTAAGAACATGGCTGGCACCGATGTCCAATATACAAAGGGTTATAATGGATCTCAGACAGTAGCCCAGTATATGGATGCCAACTATCCCGAAAACATAAACTGGAACATTGAAGGCTATGCCCAGGATGGCGCTGTGCTTTTCCACGGTGACAAGGGCTACGGTATGCGTGCGGAGATCGGCGCAAACAATTACATTGCTTTCCGCGTCAATATCAGCAAGGCCGCTAACTACAATGTTATTTTCAGAAGCACATATACCCTCTATGAGTATAATGCAACGGCTTATCTGGTGCCTGCACCGGAAAGCAAAATGACCCCGGAGCAGATAACCGCAGCGATTACAGAAGACAATAAGCTCGGCACTTATTCCCATACCTATAAGATCCAGAGCGCTGCAATTCTGGATCAGAAGGTAGAGGCAGCCGGTGAATATGTTTTGATCCTTGTGATCGGTGAAAATGTCAGCTCCGCTAAAAAAGGTCGCCTTTATTTAAGTAGTATCGAGTTCCGGGAAATAGGCGCGGATGCGACCAAGGAAGAAAAAGACAAAGTTATTTATGACTTTGATCTGCTGGCAAAGGACCCGGATATCCGCCAGAATACTTTGACCAGCTGGGATAACGACGAGCATACCATTAGAGTTTCCGATCGAATTGCGCAGTGGTATCAGAACGGTGAGCTTCAGTGGATGTACGAAGGCAAGAGCGAAACCTCCATTGCCGAAGCCATCCGTGAAAAATACCTGCGCTTTAAAGCAACAGAAGATATGCTCACAGTGGATAATGCCTGGACTGCATTCCGTCTGAGAGCTCCCGGCACCGGTACATACGATGTGCGTTTGAACGGTATCGAAAAGAATGTTATGGTAGTCAATTTCTACCTGATTCCTGCCGTAACCGGTGTAACCATGTCTGCTCAGCAGATTGAAGCCGGAATGAACGAGGATAACCTGCTGATCGAAAAGGCACGCATCAGCGGTGAGGATACCTTCTATCTGGGCGAGTATACCTTTGGCGCAGAGCAGGAGTATCTGTTGGTTCTGGAATTTGCCAGAGGTACCCGTCTGAACCTTGTAAGCATCGAAATGACCAGAGACGGTCTGGTTGCAGACGGCACTTTGCCCGTTGGCAAGGCAGTACCCGGCGTTGTTTATGACTTCGACATTTGTGATCCCTTTGAGGGCGTATTCTACAAGGAAAAGCGCTATTATATGGCGGACATTCAGGATGAGCTGAATGCACGCTACAATTCCGGTGCACAGAACTGGAAGTGGATCAACGCTAGTAATACACTGGTAAGTGCTGACACTGCGGGCAACACCATCCCCGGTGGCTATCTGCGCTTCTACAGAGAAGGCGGTATGTATGTCTACGGTGAGCAGGATGCCTGGGTAGCGTTCAAGATCAAGAGCCCTGGCGATGGCGACTTTACCGTGTCTATGAATCACGCAATTTGCCCCGACAGCGGCACCGTTGCAATGTACATCCTGCCGGCTGACACCGATGTGGATAAGCTTTGGGAAGCAACCGATCCTGCAAACCGTGTAGGTATGGTGACACTGACCAACGATACCGGTCTGTCCGGCAAGGAGGATGGTTTTACTTCCTTTGTTGGCTACTATAACTTTGAAGCCGGCAAGGAATATATCCTGCTTCTGGAGAGCTACGCAGCATCCCGCTATAACAATGCCCGCTCTAATATGAATATTTCCCAGATCTTTATGGAAAAGGGAATCAAGGAATATGAAAAAGCAGAGGTAACGAAGGTAGTCAATCCCATTACTACCGCTAAGGATATTGTGCGTACTGCGGATATGGGTGAAGGCAACTTTGCCTGCTTTGAGATGAACGGTATGGACTACTATCTGGTTCAGCTGGAAGGCGGCACGATCCTGCTTTATAACCTGGATACCGGCGAGCTGGAGGATGAGCAGTTTGTCCGTGGTTCCCGTCCCCGTCATATGGCAGTTGACAAAGACGGAAAGGTTTGGATGGCAAACGCCTGGAAGTATCTGGTATGCTACGACCCGGTGAATAAGACTATCGAAAAGACAAGACCCTATATGCCCAGCGATTTCAAGCATAACGGCTTTGCCCATATGACCTTTGATGAAAACGGCGTGATCTATGCAGCACTTAACAACATCGGACATGTGGTAAAATACGACCCTGCAACGAAGATATATACGGACCTGGGCGTGATCCGCGGCGTAACAGACGCTGTCACTACACTTACCTACAAGGATGGCTATCTGTATATTATCTGCCTGCAAAAGGGCGAATATAACTGCCTTGTAAAATACAACATTGCTGCCGGAAAAACAGAAGCGATTTGCGAATTTATGCATTTGGCAGGGGATAGCCACGCATACGGCATTGGTTTCCTGGGCGAAGATATTATATCTGTGGGTGTTAATACTACGGATAATACCTGTGCGGTTACCATCGACATCAACACTATGGAACTGGTGGATCTTGGATTACCCGGCTATGTGAACCATTGTCCCACCGAAGTGATTGACGGAAAGCAATATGTGATCTGCGGTTCCTATGGCTTGTACGAATACGATGTTGCCACTGGTGTAATGACAAAGGTTCCTGGCTTTACAAGTATGACGGCATCCGGTTTCCGGTCCGGCGGTCAGTCCCCCGGAGGTAAATCTTTTGTTACTTTGGATGGAGATTTTTGTTTGCTTTCCAATACCAGCAGTAAGGTGTGCTGCCCCAGAGTGATTAATATGGCAACCAAGGAATACTATGAGTGGCGAGACTTGACCAGAGATGCAGTTGGCGGCGGTTCAGAACTTATCAGTATGACGCTGGGTGCCGAAGGTGCAAACGAAGTGATTATGGGCTTCTGGAATGCCCACTATGCGGCTACCTATAATACAGAAACCGGTACTGTCACCAACATTACAGAAACTGCCGGTCAGACCGATACCATCGGTTTCTACAAGGGTATCCTGTATGCCGGCTGTTACAGTGCAACCGTTCTGGTTGAGCTGGAACGCGATCGTAACGAGTACATCCAGCGCTTTAAGCTCGATCATGATATCACTAAGCAGAAGCGTCTGTTCTCCATTGAATTTGGTGATGATAAGGTGTTCGTTGGCTCTATTCCGGATACAAACTGCAACGGTGGATCCTTGACAGTTTATGATACCCTCACCGGTCAGTGGTACTCTGAGCGGAACTTGATCCCGGATCAGTCCATCATCGACGAAGCCTACTGGAACAAGGTGGTATTTATTACCAGCGGTCGTGCCGGTGGCAGTAACACCGTGTCGATGGGTGGCGATGCCGTGATCTTGGCGTACGATTACGAGAACCGTAAGACCCTGGCAACCCTGGATATTACCAAGTATATCCCCAATCTTCCCAGACCCGTAGAATATATGTACGGTCTGACCGCCGACCCCAACGCCGAGGAGAACGGAAGAATTTGGGCAGTTGTTGCAGATACTTTGTTCTGCTTCACATTCGATAAGCAAACCAATACCTTTGATGTGCAAACTGTGCTGTCCTTTGAAAGAAGTGCCTACAACACCTCCGGCGGTGTTGGCAGGCAGCAAAGTAAGCTGCAGTTCATTAAGGATAAAAACCAACTTTATGTGGTGTTTAAGGATAGCGGTACTTATTGCCTGACTCTGGAAGACTGGGATGCGTCTATTGGCAAAGTGAAGATCACTTCCAAGGAACGCATTATGTCCCACAAGCCGGAAGATTACATTATTGCAGAAGACGGCAATATGTACTTTGGCGTCAAGGGCGACCTGATGATGCTGCCTCTGAATGTTACTGCTGAAGATTGGGCAATTGCAAAGCATATAGACGATCAGATTATGGCAATCGGCGAGGTTACTCTGGAAAGCGAAGCTGCTATCAAGAATGCCCGCAGTGCTTACGAAAATCTGAGCTACTACTATAAGGCTCTTGTGCAGAAATTGTATGTTCTGGAAGAAGCAGAAGTGGATCTTCTGGAATGCAAAATTGCCCAATGGGATGGCAAGGAAATTGTAGCCGACGATGTTACTGCATTGCAGGAACTGATGGATACCTACAAGCCCCTTAACAATCGCCAAAAGCGGTATGTGAAGAATTATCTGCTGCTGAGAAGCTCCTATGACCAGGCGGACAAGTTGAACGATCAGCGTATCGCTGCAGCAATGCAGGAGAAGGTGGATGCACTGAAGGACATTATGCCTATCGAGACCCTGGAGAAAGAACCCCAGGTGGTAGCAGTCCGCACAGAACTGAGCGCACTGGAAGGCGCACAGCAGTACCTTGTAGATAAGACGATCCTTGAGGA
>JAZNDF010000131.1:0-5058 GCA_045587925.1 Faecousia sp. | reverse complement strand
AACACCGCTCTGTTCTTCGGTCTGTCCGGCACCGGCAAGACCACCCTGTCCACCGATCCCAAGCGTCTGCTGATCGGCGACGACGAGCACGGCTGGGACGACAACGGCGTGTTCAACTTCGAGGGCGGCTGCTATGCTAAGGTCATTAACCTGGATCCCGAGAGTGAGCCCGACATCTACAACGCAATCAAGAGAAATGCGCTGCTGGAGAACGTTACTGTGGACGAGAACGGCAAGTGCGACTTCGCTGACGGCTCCGTCACCGAGAACACCCGTGTTTCCTACCCCATCGACCACATTGAGAAGATCGTCCGCCCTGTTTCCGCAGGTCCTGACGCAAAGAATGTGATCTTCCTGTCCGCTGACGCATTCGGCGTTCTGCCCCCCGTTTCCATCCTGACCCCCGAGCAGACCAAGTACTACTTCCTCTCCGGCTTCACCTCCAAGCTGGCAGGTACCGAGCGCGGTATCACCGAGCCTACCCCCACCTTCTCCGCTTGCTTCGGCGCCGCTTTCCTGGAGCTGCACCCCACCAAGTACGGCGAAGAGCTGGTCAAGAAGATGGAGAAGTCCGGCGCAAAGGCTTACCTGGTCAACACCGGCTGGAACGGCACCGGCAAGCGTATCTCCATTAAGGATACCCGCGGCATCATCGACGCCATTCTGGATGGCTCCATCCTGAAGGCTGAGACCAAGAAGATCCCCTACTTCGATTTCGAAGTTCCCACCAGCCTGCCCGGCGTGGATCCCGCTATCCTGGATCCCCGCGACACCTACGCAGATGCTTCCATCTGGGACGAGAAGGCAAAGGATCTGGCTGCCCGCTTCATTAAGAACTTCAACAAGTACACCGGCAACGACGAGGGCAAGGCTCTGGTCGAGGCTGGCCCGAAGCTGTAATGTTATAAAAAATAGCGCGTCGCTTTGGGCAACACCCCATAAGGAAGTAATGCCTGAAAAACAGCATCTATTCCCGCCAGTCTGCGTTAAAAATGCTCGAAATACACAAAGTATTTCTGCGCTTTTTGCCTTGCCTGACAGAAAATATCTGCTGTTTTCAGGTGCTATGCAGTTTTGAAGTGGCAACTTTTTTGATTAACAAATAACAAAATCACCGGAATACTGTCGTATTTCGGTGATTTTTTATGCAGTTAAGCAGAAAAGGGGCCGTTCAAAACCAATACTTCCTTATGGGGTGTTGCCCTTTGCGGCGCGCATTTTTTATAGCGATATAAATCCCGTTGGGATTTGCGATATATCCCTACGGGATGCGATATGTGCTACGCACGCGATATGCCTTACGGCGAGAACTGTAGGGGCGGCAATCTGCCGCCCACCAAGCACCGTCATTGCACCAGCTTACAACGGGCGGTTAATAACCGCCCCTACGAACGGAATGGAGGTTTACATAAACTTCAAAAAAGGGCGAAAATTGGGGGTTAAGAACTACCCAGTTATCCACATTATCCACAGGGTTTTCCACAGAGAAATAGGCAAAACCCCCTGATTTCCAATGGCTCAGAGGGTTTTGAAGGGTATTTTGGGGGATTTTACAAATTTGTGTGGAAACCCGTTTTGGTTTACAGAACAACAGAAAAATTCCCGCGGTTTTGCACCTTAAAACTGTATTTGTGCGGCGAACACCCGTTCACGGGACTCGGCCGCATCTGCCTTCTTCCGATAGGCATCCACGGTCAGGACCGTCTGGTCTGTCAGCTCCCAGTTCAGGGTGATCTCCTGCCCTTCCAGGGCTTCGGACAGGTAGCAGATGGTAATTGCCCTGGCAGGATGCTCCCGGTGGAACTGGGAGGAAAGCAGGTCGTCCACCCAATCTAAGTAGCGGGTGTTGTTCATATGGAGATTTTTGTCCAGCTCCGTATAGCGGACGGTACGCAGGGTGTGATTTTCCGCAACCATTGGGGAAAGGGAGCTGGGCAGTGCCAGCTCGTTGCCGCACAAAATGCCGTCCACCACCACGCCGCTTTTTCCCGGCAGGACCATACTGCGGGTCTGGCTGTTCATCAGCACCCACACGGCGGCGGTGCGGAACAGCACATTGCCTTCCCGGTCGTAGCCGACGGTGGCTCTGGGGTAGGCGACCCGTGTGGTGGGCATAGGCCAGGTCTCCAGGATGACGGTCTCGCCGGCAACGGGCAGGCGGTTGATCTGGATCTGATGGCGGATGATGGCCCAGAAAAGATCCTTTTGGTTCAGGGTTTCCCAGTCTGCGCCCATCAGCGCCGCGTGCTTGCTTGCCACATCCTGGGCAAAGTACAAAAGCACAGAGGGCTTGACCCGGTCAAAGCAGTCCAAATGGATGTCGGATATTTTATAATCGTAACGGTAAGGCTGTGTCATAATTATCTCCTGTCAACTGTCAAGGGGTGTGAGGGTCAAGTGGATCTCTTCCCCGGCCCGGTACAGGGACACCTGCACCGGCTGTTGGTTCTCTTCCAGCAGAGAGGTCAGCTGCTCCGTGCTGGTGATGTCCTGACCGTCCACCTGCAGAAGGATATCTCCCGGCAGGACGCCCTGCATTGCCGCATCGGTCTGATTTTCCACATTGGTGATATAAATGCCGTGGGGCAGGTCCTGGTGCAGACACCAGACCTCCGGGACCTCCTGACCGGAGAAGCCCAGAGAAAAGGGAATGTTCTCTGACGGGGTGTCCGTGCTGCTGCGGGTGATGGAAAACGGGGTGTTTTCCGTCTGGGGGTCGATCAGGGGAAGGGACAGGGGGATGTTAAAAAATTCCAACAGGGTGGAAATGCCGCACACAAGGATCACCAGAACCAAAATGAGCGCAACGATACCGCCCCGACTTTTCGGCGGGCAGGTGGAGCCGGTTTGGTAGGTGCCCTGTGCGTAGTGATATTCTTGATTTGTATTCATACATACACCTCAGTTTACCAGTGGCAGAGTAAAGATAAATTCCGTTTTTCCGTCCTTGCTGGTGACGGCAATATTTTCCCCGTGACCGCAGATGATGGTTTTGACGATATACAGGCCCAGTCCCCAGCCATCCCGGTTTTCCGAACGGCTTTTATCCAGCTTATGAAACCGGTCAAACAGCAAGGGCAGCTCCTCCGGCGGAACGGTGGGACCTTCGTTTTGAATGCGGACATAAAGCTTGTCGCCGCCTTCCTGAATGGAAAGCCCCAGCTTTTTGCCCACGGGGCAGAATTTTACCGCGTTATCCAAAAGATTATAAAATACCTGGGTAATGGAGTCCGGGTCTGCATAGGTATAAACGGGATGCTCCGGCAGGTCCACCTGCACATCCAGCGCTTTTCCTACGATCTTCTGTTCAAAGGTGATCAGCACCTGACCGGCGCATTCGGAAAGATCAAAGCGGGTCTTTTTCTCCTCCGGCACGCCGCCCTGCTCCTGAAGCCGGGAAACATCCAGCATACTGCGCACCAGACGGCTCAGGCGCTTGGTCTCATCGGACACCAGGCGCATATAATGGGTGTGCTTTTCCGGGGGGATGGTGCCGTCCAGCATACCGTCCACGAAACCGGAAATGGTGGTCATAGGGGTTTTCAGCTCGTGGGATACATTGGCAACAAATTCCTGCCGCTGGTACTCGCTTTTTTGCAGAGAGTCTGCCATATTGTTAAAGGCCAGGGCCAGCTCCTGCACCTCCAGGGCGGAGTGGGGATCGATCTGGGTCCGGGAGTCCAGCTTGCCGTGACCGAAATCCCTTGCCACCCGTGACAGCTGGCGCAGAGGCGCATTTTGCCGCCGCAGAAGCAGGGTCATCAGAAGAATGCTGATGCATACTGCCGTCAGTGCCACATACAAGTAAATGCTGGACATTTTACGCAGAACACTGTTGGCCTGGGAAACGGGCTTGGACAGCAGAACGATACCGGCCACCTGCCCGTCCAGATCGGTGAAGGTCTGGATGACCACAAACCGGGACTCTTTATAAAAACCGCTGATCACACCGGTGCCGGATATGCACTGCTCCTCCAGGACCTGACGGAGATATTTTTCATTGAGCCACAAACCCCGATGGAAACAGCCCTCCGGGGAATCGGAGCAAAGAAGCAGACGGCCGCTGGGATCCAGGATCACCGCATCTGCACCGGAGATCTCTCCCGCGACTGACAGATGGATGAGAAATTCCCGATTGGAAGAAAGGTCCTGGGTGTTGTAAACAGCTACCAGATCGCCGATCACAGCGCCGTCAGACTGCAGGTCTGCCAGGGCCTGTTTTTTCAGATGGTTCTTCAGCAGAAGCTGAGAGGCAGCACCCACCAGCAGTAAAGCGGCCATCAGAATAATGGCGGCGGGATAAAAAATGCGGCTGAAGGCAGATTTCATACTTACAGCACCTCGAATTTATAACGCAATCTGCGAACATTAACATACATCATTAGCAGAATTTAACCTCATTTTACCTCAATTAGTTCGGCAGTCAACCGCAATTAACCGCATTTAGCATCACAAAAAGGATTTAACGCCAAAGTTGCGGTAGTTTTTGTGGTAGTTTTTTACTTAATGAAATCCTTGCTGGAGCAAGGATGAAATCGGCTGACGCCGATGAAATCTGCTTTGCAGATGAAATGAAATCCACCCACCGCCGCGGCGATTTCATCCGACCGTAGGGAGGATTTCATCATCGAAGATGATTTCACCCACCAGAAAGGGTGGATTTCGTTAAATTCGAAGTTATAAAACTTCGAATTTATAACCCACGCCCCAAACGGTTTTCAGAGACCAGTTTTCAGAAACGCCCTCCAGCTTTTCCCGCAGGCGCTTAATATGCACATCCACGGTGCGGGAGTCGCCGAAATAGTCAAAGCCCCACACATCGTCCAGCAGCTGGTTGCGGGTGTAGACCCGGTTGGGAGAGGAGGCAAGGTAAAATAGCAGCTCCATTTCCTTGGGCGGGGTGTCCACCTTTTTGCCGTCCACCGTCAGCTCAAAAGCATCCATGTCGATGGTCAGCCTGTCAAAGCTCAGGCGGCGGGGCGCAGGTTCTCCGGCGCCCCGCCCGGTGCGGCGCAGCACCGCCTCAATGCGGGCAAGGACTTCCCGCATTTCAAAGGG
>JAZNDF010000130.1:0-17581 GCA_045587925.1 Faecousia sp. | reverse complement strand
ACATTTACTGCATAGTTGCAGGCTTTTTCCGTGTCTCACTGCACGCCGTTCCTCATCAGTCAGCTTCGCTGACAGCTTCCCCCCGGGGGAAGCGATTAGGCGGTGAAAGGTTTCCAACTGTGCGTCAAACAGAAATTTGACAAAATGCCGCAACCGGATGAAGCCCGGTTGCGGCATAAATATTTTTAGTGGTTATTGTGCTTTTTCTTCAGGGCGGCGATGTTGGCATCCACCTGTTTTTTGTGCAGGGGATACCAGAACCAAAGAACTGCCGCCAGTGCCACAAAGCCGATAGCAGGCACAAGGTTGGATATGGTGAAGATGCCGTTTTTCACAGACTGGGTCTGGGCAACCCCCTCTGCAAGGGCGTTTTCGTTGTAGGCGATGGCGCTCAGGAGCCAGCCGGACAGTCCCGATGCCAGGGCCTGTCCCAGCTTTCGGGCAAAGGAATATAAGGCATAGACGGTGCCGTCCTCGCGGATGCCGTTTTTCAGCTCCGAGTAGTCGATCACATCGGTGATCAGCGCCCAGCTGACCATTGAGAAAACACCCAGGAACAGCCAGAACAGGGTGGTCATTGCCATATAGCCGTAAACATTGGGGCGGATGATCCAGATGGCAAGGCAGACGACCGCACCGGCCAGTGCACATACAGAGGAAACCTCCGCCTTGCCAAATCGGGTGGTGACCGGCTTGGCAACTGCGGCGGCGGTACCCATTCCCAGGATCATAGTCAAGGAGCCCACACTTTGCAGGGAAGCGGCATTGTAATAATCCGGGTATATATAGCTCATCATATTCTGCATCGTCAGCTGTGCCATAAGCATAAAAACGGAAGCGACGATAATGGAGATCAGGGCGCGGTTTTGGAGTGCACTTTTCAGCATCTGCCCTACAGAGGGACCCTTTTGGTGGGACTTATGGGCGTGGACCCGCTCTGTGCACATTTGATAGCAAAGGTAATAGCACACAATGGCCAGGACAGAGAAAACGGCCGCCGCAATGGCCACATTCCTGCCGGAAAGCACATCCTGGGTCCCGCCGTTATCCAGTGTGACGGTTTCGTATGCCACCAAAGGCAGACCCACACCGATGAAAATTCCTGCCAGTGTGCCGCCCAGCGTGCGGAAGGTGGAAAGGCTTGCCCGGTCGCTGGCATCCGGGGAAATGGCAGAGGCCATAGAGCCGTAGGGGATGTTAATGCCGGTGTAGCAGAAAGAGCCCCATAACAGATAGGTGACGATCAGCCAGCCTACCCGCACACTGTAGGGCCAGGTTTGGGTGATATTACTGCTCAGACCCGGTGCATACATTAAAAAGGATGAAATGGCAACGGGAACACACATCCGCATCAGCCAGGGTTTGAATTTACCGGCTTTGGTGCGCTTGGCATTATCGCAAATTCTGCCCATCGTTACATCTGTAACTGCATCTACAAAACGGGCAAGCATCATCAGTGTGCCAACGATACCGGCGGATACGCCCATTACATCGGTATAGAATTTCATTAAGATGGTAGTGGACAAAATAAAGGTAAAGTCGTTGCCGAAGTCGCCGAACATATATCCCAGATTGTCCCGCATACCGAATTTTCTGTGCATATTGGAAACCTCCTTTTGAGATAGGATTACCAAAACTGCACAGATTATCAAAAATACAGGTATCTGCAAAGGCTGTTTTTTGAACTATTGCAAAATGTGTACTCAAAAGGGTTTTTCACATTGCGTTTTTCGCCTTTTTGCTGGAAAAGGAAAGTATTATATTGCAAAAAACAATACTTATGTGATAAGCTGACAGCATCATTAAGCAGGAAAGGAACCATAAAATTATGATGACAAATGCTGAGAAAACTGAATTTGACAATTGTGCTGAGGGCGCACAGCTGTACATTTACAGCAATGTATCTGCAGGACTTTTGTATGTAGAAACGCCTGAACCCTTAGACAGCTATTGCATTACAGATGCAGAGGGTAAGGAAGTGGATTGCCCCTTGCTCATTACCAAGAAAAATGAAAACGGCTATCTTTCCACCTTTGATGCCTCCGGGCTGAAGCCCTGGTCTGTGCAGGAGCCTGCCCTTTATACCATTGAAGCAAACGGGGAGGTGGTTCGTTTCGGTCATATGACTATCGAAACGATGCAGAATAAAATGATCCTTATGAACGGAAATCCCATTTATCTGCGCGGCTACATCCGGGGCATCATTGCCCACGAGCATCCCAATATGACCGGTGGAACCGATTATGAAGCCGCCTGCAAGAATATCCGTCAGGCAAAGAAATATGGCTTCAACATCGTCCGTTTCCATACCACCGTTCCCTCTGAGGATTTCCTCCGGGCGGCAGACGAGCTGGGCTTGCTGGTCCATCTGGAAACCGGCTTCCTGTTTGAAAGAACCGTTAACCCTGTGACCGGCAGACCGATGAAGCGGGTGCTGGACTTCGGTGAGGGCCGCTGGGAGAAGACCGTTCGTGCCCTGCGCAACCACCCCTGTGTGGCGGTATTCTGCATCGGCAATGAGATGCATTGCTCTGCCAAATTCCCGGAGGTCCACGAAATGGTGAAGCTGGGCCGTAAGATCGCCCCCAACAAGATCATTATGGATAACTGCGGCTGGGGCGAATATGACCGGGAAAGCTCCGATATGTTTATTCAGCATATGGGCTACTATCTGCCCTATGCCCACCATGCAGATATGTTTGTGGACGACCTGTGCTGGAAGGAAGATGAGTCCGCTTACGGCGTGCCCCTGAAGCTGATCTCCAAAACGGAAAATGCAGACACCCAGATCGACCGCTATGCATTGCCCATCAAGCCTGTTTTGTCCCACGAGGCAATGCACTATGTAGACATTGTGGACTACGAGGCGCTGGAAAAGAAATTTGACGAATTCTGCCAAAAGGTGGGTCCGGAGTACATCGAAAAGCACGGCATCAAGAAGCCAAAATACTTTGCAGGTCTGAAAAAACTCATCGAGATGAAAGATCTGGGAGAGCTGATGCCCGATTACATCGCATCTACCCGCAAGTTCCGTCTGGCCTGCACCAAGATCTTCCTGGAGACCCTGCGTATGAGCCACCTGTGCGGCTACGAAATGCTCCAGCTGTCCGATTGCTTAAAGTATGAAAACAAGAACGGCTTTATCGATTTCTTTGATGACGATAAGGGAATTGATGCCGCCTGGGTGCGCCAGATGAATGACGATCTGGTACTGCTGGCTGAGTTTGAGAAGGAACGCCTGTACGAGGACGAGGATATCATCGTGAAGTTCTTTGCATCTGACTTCCTGCCCAACTTCCGGGTCAACGGAACACTGGAGATCGCGCTGGACGGCGAAGTGATCTACAACGGCGAGCAGTTCGCACTGGCTGGCGGTCTGCAGCAGCTGGCCACCCTGAATATTAAGGCAAAGCCTGCAGGCAAGCCTACATACCGTACCGTTTCTGCCCGTTTTGCATTTGACGGTCAGGAAGTGACAAACAGCTGGAAGATCTGGACCTATCCCAGAGTTCGCCCCCAGAATGTGCCGGCAATGAACCTGCACAATCCGGTGCTGGCAGATTATCTGAGCAAGGGCCATAAGAAGTCCGATCTGTATGTGACCGATGCGCTGGATCAGAAGCTGCTGGATGTGCTGGCAGAAGGCAAAACTGCACTGTTGCTTTATAAGTATCAGGCAGAGCAGAACCAGTGGGATGTGCAGGCATCTATCGAGCGGTTCAAGCCCTGTATCTGGGACCGCGGCAACGGTCTGGGCGGCATTGTGAGAAATCCGGAAATGGAAAAGGCACTGGGCGACGATCAGTACTTTGATAAGAATGTACAGCCCTTGCTGGATGTGAGCTCCAAGATCAATCTGGACACCTGGCCCTGGAAGGTCACGGAGCATATTCAGGGTGTGGATAAGCCTATCCGTGACCGCTACAAGGGCCTTCAGCAGGGCATTAAGGATTTCCTGCCGGAGGATACCCTGCGCCGGTTCTGCCATCTGCTGTCTGTAAAGATCGGAGAAGGCACACTGGTGATCTGCACCTTCAATGTCAGCAATCCGGAAAATCCCGTGACTGCCAATGTGCTGGAGCTGCTGGTGGATCGGATCGATGCCTTTGCCGCAGATACAGCGATCGATGCCGCAGAATTTAAGGCCTGGCTGGAGAAGGTCAATGCAGAAGGCTTCCGTCCGGAGGACCGGATGAACCAGATCTGGGAGGATGACGAGCTGCCCGTTGAGCGCGTTCTCTTCTGGGAAGACCTGAATGTGAACCTGGCGGCAATTAAGCAGTAAACGAATAAAAATAAAGGGTCTGTACAAAATCCCGGAGGATTTTGTACAGACCCTATTGTTTTAGTCAGCCAGTTCCCGGATCTGCTGTGCGACGGTGCAGCTTGCGGTATAGGGGCAGGTTTCGTAGCTGCAATCCACATCGGTGCGCCTGCCGTCTTCTGTAATAACGCAGACGGTACGACTGCCGTCAACGGTGCGGCAATAGCCCTGCAAAAAGGTTTCTTTTTCCATATTATTCCTCCGCAATGCAAAAGCCCATAGGGGCCAGGCAACAGCCGCCAGAGGCAGAGGAAGCCAATTTCTGTCCATACAGAATATGGGAGTTGGAAATGCTCCAGTTTTCTCCACTGCGGTTTACATAAATCTGCAAGGTCCGTCCCTGATAGGTTCGGGTAAAGCCCAGCTTCTGCCCATCTGCCCGGAAAAATTCCACATCTCCCAGCCTAAGCACAGCATCTCTGCGCAAGCTGCCCAGCTGCCGGAAGTGCGCCAGAAGGTCCGTGTCCTCCCGTCCCCAGGGATAGGTACGGCGATTGAAGGGGTCTTTTCCGCCCTCCATACCGGCCTCGTCGCCATAGTACAAGCTGGGCGCACCGGGGAGCATATATTGCAGGAAGGAGGCAAGCATAAAAAGTGCCTTTGACTGTACCAGCTGTTCCCCGGTCAAAAAGCGGCAGGCAAGTGCCTGACGGCTGCCGTCGAAATCATCCACAAGGGCGGTGCGGATGCGGGGAGTATCGTGGGTGCCCAGCAAATTCATATTGCACAAAAACACCTGGGGAGGATAATTCTCCTGTATGGTCTCCACTGTATGCCGCAGTCCGCGGCCGTCATCTGCGCTTCGGGCAAAGTTCAAAATCGCGGTGCGAAAGGGGTAGTTCATAGCGGAGTCCAGCACGCTGTCTGTAAAATACCGGCGGCGGATATCGTATGCGATCTTGTTGGACGCATCCTCCCACACCTCGCCAATGAGCAAGGCGTCCGGACGGAGCTGGCGGAGCCGGTTCTTGAGAAGCTTAATAAATTCGTTGGGCAGCTCGTCTGCCACATCCAGACGGAAGCCGTCTGCGCCCAGCTTCAGCCAATGGGCTACAACGGAATCTTCATCGGTGATCACATAGGAAATAAAGCCGGGGTCCATTTTGTTGACCGTAGGCAAGGTATCAAAGCCCCACCAGCTGGTATAGGTATCCGGATGGTTTTGGAAATTGTACCAGCTGTAATAGGGGGAATTTTTGGAGCAATAGGCGCCCTTGCCCCCAAAGGTGCGTTCCTTGTCAAAATACAGGCTGTTGGAGCCGGTGTGGGAGAAAACGCCGTCTAAAACAACGCGGATTCCCCGCTGATGGGCGGCATCGCACATTTTCTGAAAATCTGCGACCGTGCCCAGCATAGGATCAGGGGTCTTATAGTCACCGGTATCGTAGCGGTGGCTGGAAAAGCTTTTACAGATGGGATTTAGGTACAAGACGGTGGTGCCGAAAGAGGCGATATAGTCCATTTTTTCCGTAATGCCCCGAAAATTGCCGCCGTAGAAATCGTTGTTCAGCACCTCGCCCTTGTCGGTCGGCTGCCAGGATACTTCCTCGTCCCAGCTTTTATGGACGGTATAGGGCTCCAGCTTGCCGGTCAGATCGCAATCTCCGGATCTGTAAAACCGATCGGGAAAGATCTGATAGATCACAGCGCCCTTTGCCCAGTCCGGGGTGGTGAAGTCTGCCGGGATGCAGGATAACTGCCATTGGTCTCCCGCTTCCATATTGGTATGGCTTCCTTGCTTGAAAAGGCGGAAGCTGCTGTCCGGCTTGCAGATGACAAAGTGGTAAAAATACAGTCCCGGACGGGAAACGGAAAATTCTCCCCGGAAAATATGATAGCTGCCCCGTGTTTCTGTACAGTCCATTGGCACACAAAAGGCAGGCGCGCCGTTTTCCCAGTTGAAAACACATTTCACTGAAACCGCAGGCACACTCACCGGAATGTGAATGTGCAAAGTGCATTTTTCATCCGGCGTCAATGTCCCAAAGGGCTGCTTATATTCTGTTTTTTTGGAATCGAACAAAATACGCATACAGTTCTCCAAATTGCAAAGAGTATCTGCCAAACAGGAATTTGACTAATTAAGTATAGAATAAAATATTTCTGAAAAAAGTCAAGAAAAAAACCGGGCGGGGTGCCCGGTTTTTGCATTACAATCTGTTCCAATGATAGCATTCGGGGAGCGCAATGGGGCAGTGCTTTCCTTCAGGAAGCAGCTGCACAGACCACTGTGCCCGGTCCTGACCCAAAGCAATGCCTTCCGGCAGGGAAAATTCCGCAAAGGGAAGAAGCTGCTGCAGGATATGGGGAATATCGTCCATTCCCGGTGTGATATATATCTTTTCCGCACCGGAATTTTTCAAGATCTCTGCAATTTGCAGCACACCATCCCGGTATTCCTCCTGCACATCGGGTATGCAGCTTGCCTTTACTTCTCCCACAGCATTGCCGGTGTGGACAATGGTCTGGGGCTTGACAGCCTCAATGACCTTTTGCAAGTAAGGATAGTGGCAGGAACAGGTGTTCCCCACAAACAGAATTTTCTGACCGGCAGAGGTAAGCAACTCCGGCAGCTGCAGACCTTGCTCCAAAAATTCTGCGGTCAGCTTTTCGTCCTCTTCCTTTTTCCAAATGCGGTTAAAGGTGCGCATAGGGTAGGGCAGATGACTGCCGTCCATATAGGAGAAATTCGCTTCATCTGCACTGTCGTACATAGAAAAACCGCAGTTATAGTTGTCCCCCTGGCATCGGGACAGCTGCAGCAGCTCGCAGGCGCAGTAAACACTGGCGCCGTGACCTACCAGCAGAATGTCCCCGGTGGGTGCAAGGGCTTGAAGCCCTGCCTGAATTCTGCCGATCACATCCTCCCGTCCTTCCGGGATCAGCCCCCACCAGGGATAGGGAAGGGCGGCATCCGGGTCGATAAACCGGAATTTTTCCCGAATTTGCTCCAGTGTCAGACCGGTGAAGTCGGCGGTGGATTCTTTTGTTTTTACGATCTCCCGGATAGGCGCCCAGGGTACGATCAGCGAGCCGGTTTGTTCAGCGATCGCTTGAGCCGTTTCCAGAGCGCGGTAAAAGGGGGAGCTGTAGATCTTTCCGGAAAAGCCCAGGTGCTTCAGGTATTTGCCCAGCTGTGTCGCCTGCTCCCGTCCCAAGGGGGAAAGGGGAGGGTCACCCTTGGGGAACTGGGCATCGCCGCCGATGCCCCAGTCCAGGACTTGTCCATGCCGTGTGATGTATATCTTCAATCGTTTATCCTCGCATTTTTTCAAAAAGTTCCATATAGCGCCGGGCGGGTACATTCCAGCTGAAGTCCTGCTCCATATCCGTTACCTGCAGTGCCCGGAAGCCTTCCGGATCGTTGCGGTACAAATTCAGCACATTTTGCAGTGCACCGTAAAAATCGTCTGCATTGTAGCTCTGGAAGGTAAAGCCCAGACCGCCCTTGCCGTTTTTGTCACAGGGGGGCACAGTATCCCGCAGACCGCCGGTAGCGTGGACGACAGGGACAGTGCCGTAACGCATAGCATTCATCTGGCTTAAGCCGCAGGGCTCTGATTTGGAGGGCATCAGGTAAATGTCGCCGCCGGCATAAATGCGGGAGGCAAGGCCTAAATTAAAGGTGATCTTTGCCGCCGCCTTTTGGGGGAAGGTCTGGGCAAGCGCCCGGAAAAATTCCTCGTATTTGCTTTCGCCGGTGCCTAAGATCAGAAGCTGACAGTCTTCCGCCATAAGACGGTAGGCAATGTGGCACAAAAGGTCCAGACCCTTATGCCCTGCAAGGCGGGTCACCATTACCATCAGCGGTACATCTGCCCGCACAGGCAGACCCACTTCCTTCTGGAGCGCGGCCTTGCAGGCGGCTTTGCCCACGGAAATGGTGGCGGCATTGTAATGGTCGGGCAGTGCCGGATCGGTTTCCGGATTGAAGGTGCCGGTGTCGATGCCGTTGGTAATGCCTGTAAGCTTACCGGCATTGCCGGCAATTACACTGTCAAGCCCGTGGGCATAGTAAGGATACATCAGTTCCTTGGCATAGCTTTCGGAGACTGTGGTGAGCATATCACAGGTTTCGATGGCACCCTTCATCACATTGACTGCCCCGCCCATATCCAGCCGGGCGCGGTATTCCTCCGGAAGTGCCAGCACATCGTCGAAGAAGTCGCCGTATGCCCAGCCCTGATATTCAATATTGTGGATGGTGAACATACAGCGGGTATTGCGGAAGCAATCGCCGAACTGCGCCTTGAGCATAATGGGCACAGGGGCGGTCTGCCAGTCGTTGCACTGGATCACATCGGGAATGAAGTTGAGAACGCCCATACCGATCAGGCAGGCTTTGGAGAAGAAGGCAAACCGCTCGCCGTCATCCATATGGCCGTAGATGGCACCGTCCCGCCCGCCAAAATAGTACATACTGTCCACAAAGTAGACCTGCACCTTGTCCTGCCGGTTGGTTAATTTCAAAAGACCGGCATATTGCCGCCGCCAGCCAAGATCCACATCAAAATGTGCAACCTGCTCTACTTCATAGGCGGGATTTTCCCGAATTTTTTTATAGTATGGAAGGATCAGCACCACTTCATTTCCGTCGATCCGGGAAAGGGCGGCAGGCAGAGCCTCCATTACATCACCCAGGCCACCGGATTTGCAGTATGGCGCGCCTTCGGAGGCCAGGATCGCGATTTTCATACAGTGTCTCCTCTCTTGACAACAATGGGATTTTGGGGTGTGCCCATCAGTCGGGAACCGGGACGGACGGTAACATCCTTATCCAGGATCACATACTTCAGCTCGCAGTTTTCACCCACGGTGGTATCGTTCATAATGACACAGCTTTCGATGGTCGCGCCGGAACCGACGGTCACCTGGCGGAACAGAACGCTGTTTGCCACACTGCCTTCGAGCATACAGCCGTCAGCCACCAGACAGTTTTTCACCAGGCAGCTTTCCCCGTAGTAGGTGGGAACGCGGTCCCGAACCTTTGTGTAAACGGGGTGGTTGTAGCCAAACAGATCGTGGCGGACATTCTCGTCCAAAAGGGCAAGGTTATTGCCGAAATATTCCTCAACAGACTCGGTAAACAGCACATCCCCAGGGAAAACATAGGGATTTACGGAGACAGTGCCCTTTTGCCACTGACCCAGCACCAGATCCCGGTCCATATGGTAAAGATTGTGGGCAATGTGCTCCTTGACCTGCTGGGCAAGCCATTTTTTGCTCAGCACATAAATGTCCATAGAGGCAACATAGTCAGAAGGTGCGGCATAGTCTACTGCCATATCTGCAATTTCACCATTCTTGTCCAGCTTCATTGCCAGGTCGTACAGCTGCTGACCGTTGCAGATGCCCGCCTTTGCCACCACGGTGATGTCCTTGCCGCTTTTGATGTGGCTGGCGATCACCTTGGAAAGGTCGATATTGCTCAGGACCGAGGCGTCGATCATTACCAGATACTCATCCTCTGCGCCGTATTCCAGAAATGCCATTGCAGAGTGCAGAGATTCCAGCTTGCCCCGATAGGTGTCAGTCTTGCTCATAGCATAAGGAGTCAGAAATTCCAGACCGCCCTCTTCCAGCTCCATACCCCATTCCTCACCGGAGCCGATGTGGTTGATCAGGGACTGATAGTGGTGGCGGGTAACCACGCCTACACGGCGCACGCCGATGGCGGCCAGATTGGACAGGGCAAAATCCACCTGACGGTAGCGACCGCCGAAGGGAAGACTTGCCATTGTACGGTTGGAGGTTAAAGTGCCCAAGGAGCCGTCGTTTGCAAAGATAATACCCATTACATTCATATCATTTTCCTCCTTACAGCATCTCGCCGGGCAGAAGTGCCGTGCCGGCCTCTACCACAGCGCCCTTGGAAGTGACACTGATCTGCTTCTTTTCGTTTTCTGCGAAAGCACCGCCTACCACACTGTTGCGGCAGACTCTGCTGTTTTCACCCAGAATGGCGTGACGGACAATGGCGCCGGATTCGATCACAACACCGGGCATAACCACACTGTCTTCCACAACTGCGCCGGCACCCACATAGGAGCCAATGGAGATCACACTGTGGCGGACGGTTCCGTAAATTTCCGAGCCTTCTGCAATAAAGCTGTTGGAGACATTTGCCTGGGGGTCGATATAGGAGGAGGGGAGCGCATTGTTTCTGGCGTAGATCTTTCTGCGCTCGTCGCCCCGGATGTTAAATTCCGGGTCCTTGCCCAAAAGCTCCATATTGGCTTCCCACAGAGAATCGATGGTTCCCACATCCTTCCAGTAGCCGTCGAAGGAATAGGCCATCATCTTGTGGCCAGCATTCAACAGATTGGGGATGATGTTCTTGCCGAAGTCGTTGGAGGAGTCCGTGTCTTCCTCGTCTGCGATCAGGGCGTTGCGGAGCACATCCCAGTTAAATACATAAATACCCATAGAGGCATTGGTGGACTTGGGCTTTTTGGGTTTTTCCTCAAATTCATAAATGGTGCCGTCGGGATTGGTGTTGAGAATACCGAAGCGGGAGGCTTCCTTCAAGGGCACATCCCGCACAGCAATGGTACAGGCGGCGCCGTTCTTTTCGTGATACTCCACCATAGCAGCATAATCCATCTTGTAAATGTGGTCACCGGACAGGATCACCACATAATCCGGATTGAAGCGCTCAATAAAATCGATATTTTGATAAATGGCGTTGGCAGTGCCTTTGTACCAGCCGCTTTTTTTGTCGTGCCGTTCATAGGGAGGGAGAATTTGGGCACAGCTGTGGGTTTTGTTCAAGCCCCAGGGCTGACCGTTGCCGATGTACTCATTAAGCTCCAAAGGCTGATATTGGGTCAGAATACCTACAATATCGATGCCGGAGTTAACACAGTTACTAAGTGGGAAGTCAATAATGCGGTACTTTCCTCCAAAGGGAACAGCCGGTTTGGCGGTTTTTTCTGTCAGGACCTTAAGACGGCTTCCTTGACCGCCGGCCAGAAGCATTGCGATACAGCGTTTTTTCTGGAAATACATATCAACCAACTCCTTATGTTAAATGCGAACTTCGCCACCTATAGAATAACATAAATTATGCGTTTAGGAAAGGGTCAAATTGTCTAAAGTCTATATAAACTTTTTGACATTTTTTACAGTCGCTTCCAAAGGATTTAAGAAATTATGCGGTTTTTCGGCTGCGGAAGAAAAATATCCTCCCTTTGCCTTGACAAAGACCACCACTCGGAAGTACAATTATAATAATTGTTTTAAATTCCAGAAAAAAAGGAGGGAAATTATGGACGCCGGCAGTAGTGGCAATATACCGGGCCGAAGTAGTCTTGCGTCCATAATGGTCGCAGACCGAAGGTCCACCAAATAAAGGAGGACATCGGATGAATGAGCGATTTGAGATCGTTGAAAAAACACTCCTGAAAATGCTGGAAGAGAAAAATTATAAAACCGCAAGGGATATTCTCAGAACTATGAATCCTGCGGATATTGCGGCAGTATTTTCCGGATTGGAGGAGCAGCAAATTCCACTGCTGTTCCGACTGCTGCCAAAGGAATTGGCGGCAGAGAGCTTTGTGGAAATGGAACCGGAGGCGCAGGAATTGCTGATTCGGGGCTTTTCCGATAATGAGCTCAAGGAGATCGTGGACGAACTATATGTGGACGACGCGGCAGATCTGGTAGAAGAAATGCCTGCCAATGTGGTTAAGCGCATTTTGCGTCAGGCTGAGCCTGAAATGCGTAGATCTATCAATCAGATCCTGCGCTATCCGGAAAATTCCGCAGGCTCTATTATGACCACGGAATATGTATCCCTGCGGCCGGAAATGACGGTGGAGGAGGCGATCCTCCGTATTCGCCGGCAGGGCTTTGATAAGGAAACCATTTATACCTGCTATGTAACACAGGGCAGAAAGCTGATCGGATTGGTAACCGTAAAGGATCTGCTTCTGGCACCGGATGACGAGATGCCTATCCGGGAGCTGATGATCGAAAATATTATTTCTGTAACCACCCATACCGACCAGGAGGAAGTGGGACTTATGTTCCGCAAGTACGATTTTCTGGCCCTTCCCGTAGTGGATGGGGAAAACCGTATGGTGGGTATCGTCACCTTCGACGATGCGATGGATGTTATGGAAGAGGAAGCCACCGAGGATATCGAAATGATGGGCGGTATGCTGCCCTCGGAAAAGACCTACCTGAAAAGCACTGTCTGGGAGCTGTTCAAAAACCGCATTCCCTGGCTGATGCTTCTGATGGTGTCCGCAACCTTTACCGGTATGATCATTACCGGCTTTGAGGACTCTTTGGCGGCACAGGTGGCATTGACTGCCTTTATCCCTATGCTGATGGGCACCGGCGGTAACTCAGGCTCCCAGTCTTCCGTTACCATCATTCGTTCTCTGAGCCTGGGGGAGGTGCAGTTTTCCGATCTGCCCAGAGTGCTCTGGAAGGAAATTCGTACCGCAGTGATCTGCGGACTTGCACTGGCGGCGGTGTGTTTTGTGAAGATCTGGCTGGTGGACCGGCTGCTTTTGGGCAATCCGGAGATCACCCTGCTGATGGACGCGGTGGTGTGCATTGCCCTGTTTGCAACGGTCGTGCTTGCGAAAATTGTGGGCGCGGTCCTGCCTTTGGGAGCAAAGGCCTTGAAATTGGACCCGGCAGTAATGGCGAGCCCCTTTATCACATCCATCGTGGACGCAGTATCGCTGCTTGTCTACTTCCTGGCAGCTAAATTGATATTAAACATATAGTGTACTTTGCATTAAGAAAGGGGCGTGCCGAAGCACGCCCCTTGGTGTTTATGTTGTCAGAACATAGAACCTTTCAGGATCAGCCCATATAGAAGATGTTCTGCTCCTTCAGCTCGTCGATGTTCTCAGCGGTGTACCACTGACCGGCGATACCAACATCAGCAACCTCTTCGCCCTTGAGCTCAGCGATAACCAGCTTAACAGCCTCGTAGCCGATTGCGTAGGAGTCCTGTGCAACAGAGCCTACCAGCAGAGCGTAGTTAGCGCCTGCGTCCTTGATCCAGTCGTACTGGTTGGTGCCTGCGTCGAAGCCGCAGAACAGGATGTCCTTGTACATTGCAGCATTGTCGGAGATTTCGGGGAATACTTCGTTAACAACGCCTTCGTTGGTCATAAAGATAGCCTGTGCGCCGTCATCGTGCAGAGCAGTCAGACCCAGCTTGTATTCGCCGGCGTTGTTAGCCTTGACCTGACGGTTGATAGCCAGGGTGATGCCGTCAGCCTTAGCCAGCTCTTCGATCTTCTCGATGAAGCCTTCAGCGCGGTCGATACCGGTGGAGGTGGAGTCGTGCTGGATAACGCCGATCTTGTAGCCGTCTACCAGAACATTCTGCTCCTTCAGGTATGCGTAGAAGTTCTCAGCAACCAGAGCAGCAGCCATCTTGTTGTTGGTAGCAACGGAGCCGATGGTGGGATCCTTACCCTCGGTGATGTCAGCGCCGCCGGAGTACAGACCGGAGTCGAACTCGACAACGGGCAGGCCCTTGTCGTAAGCAGCGGTCAGCTCATCAGCAAAGCCCAGACCGATGGTAGCCAGAACGATACCCTTAACATCGTCGTTGTTCAGAGCAGCCTGAACCATTTCACGCTGGGAACCAACATACTCTTCGCTTTCAGCGGTGGGGCCACGGAAGGTGACATCATAGCCAGCTTCCTTACCGGCAGCCTCTGCGCCGGCCTTAACAGCCTGCCAGAAAGCGTGGGTCTCGCCCTTGGCGATCACAGCGATGGTGCCGCCTTCTTCGTCGTTTGCGGGAGCAGCGGCAGAGCCGTCGGGAGCAGTGCCTTTGGTCTCGTCGTTGCCGGCATCAGAGCCACAAGCAACCAGGCCAAGAATCATAACCAGGGAAAGAAGTAATGCGATAAGTTTCTTCATTTGGGGTTCCTCCTAAATTTAAATTTATATAAAACCTTTCGGTTTTACTACGAAATTATTTGACAGCTTGCTTCTTATTTGCCTTCTTGTCAATTTTTACCTTGCCGGCAGACTTCTTCTTCAGAACATCCAGCAAAACAGCGCCGACCACGATGACACCGGTAACTGCATATGTAATGTTGGTAGCGGAAATGCTGCTGCCGCCGCTCATTGCCAGGTTCAGACCCTGACGGATGATCACCAGGATCATAGAGCCCAGAATGGAGCCGATCACGGATGCAGAGCCGCCGGTGGTGGATGTGCCGCCAATGTACACGCCTGCAACGGCATCCAGCTCCATACCGTTACCGCTGGCGATGTTCAGAGAGGGGTTTGCGGCGGTGTAGAACAGAGCAGCCATACCGGCGAACAGACCGCAGATGGCGTAGGCGATGATCTTGTACTTGTCGGTGTTGATACCGGACAGACGGGCAGCCTCTTCATTGGAGCCGATGGCGAGGATGTAGCGGCCGATCTTTGTCTTGTACATTACGATCATACAGATGATCGTCAGCACCAGGACCCACACAAGGCCGATGGGGAAGCCGTTGAGGTTGGTAAACAGCTTCTGGAACCAGCCGGTGGAGGGGAACTTCACAGCAGAGGACATCTGACGGACGGCCTCGGAGATCACAGCGGTCAGACCGCGGGAGACCAGCATCGTACCCAAGGTGGCGATGAAGGGCGCGATCTTACATTTTGCTACCAGGAAGCCGTTGAGCAGACCGAACAGCAGGCCGGTGGCCAGAATGATGGGGATCACCAGATACAGGTTGCCGTCATTGACGGAAACACCGGTCTTACACAGCGCACCGGCCAGTACGGCAGAGCCGATACATACGGTGCCGATGGACAGGTCGATACCGCCGGTGGCAATTACAAAGGTAACGCCCAGAGACAGGATCGCGTAGGGGACCAGAGATTTGGTCATTGTCAGCAGGTTGCCGCTTTTGGCAAAGCCTGGGTTGATCAGAGTAAAGCCAAGAAACAGCACAACAGCTGCCAGAATGATCACGAAATTCTGCTTACCGCCGGACAGCAGATTTTTGATTTTGGAATTTTTCATATTAGTTTTCCTCCCGCATAGTAGCTAGTTGCATAATGTATTCCTGGGTTGCCTGAGAGATATCCAGCTCGCCGGTTTTGCGGCCTTCACACATAACCACGATCCGGTCAGACATACGAAGGATCTCAGGCAGCTCAGAGGAGATCATAATAATGGACTTACCCTGGCTTACCAGATCTTCCATCAGACGGTAAATTTCACTTTTTGCACCCACATCGATACCGCGGGTAGGCTCGTCGAAAATGAAGATATCCGAGTTTTTCATCAGCCAGCGGGCGATAATGACCTTCTGCTGGTTGCCGCCGGAAAGGTTCTTCAGCTGCTGCTCCATAGAAGGTGTCTTGGTACGCAGCTTCTCGTTGAATTCTGCGGATTTCTTCCGCATTTTTCCGTCCTGAATGAGACCCAGACGGATAAAGTCGGAAACAGAGGCAATGGCGGAGTTGTCGGTAACGGATTTGTCCAACATCAGGCCGAAGCGCTTCCGGTCTTCGCTTAAGTAGCAGATGCCGTGCTTAACAGCCTGCTCCGGGGTCTTGATCTTGACCTTTTTGCCGTTGAGCCTAATGACACCGGATTGCTTGGGGTCCGCACTGTACAGGGCACGAACCACTTCGGTACGGCCTGCGCCCATCAGTCCTGCAAAGCCCAGGATCTCGCCTTTTTTCAGGTTGAAGCTTACATGCTGAACTTCCTTACCTGCGCACAGGTCTTCTACCTCCAGGATCACAGGTGCGTCTGCAGGGCAGGTGCTGCAAGCCTTTTGCTCACCCATAATCACACGGCCGACCATCATTCTTACGATGTCGTCCTTGGTGACCTGGGCAGTGTGCACAGTGTCAACATACTCGCCGTCACGCATAACGGTGACCCGGTCGGAAATGCGGGTGATCTCGTCCATACGGTGGGATATGTAGATCATACCGATGCCCTTTTGCTTCATATCGTTCATAATTTTGAACAGCTCCTCCACCTCCGGGAGGGTCAGGGCGGCGGTGGGCTCGTCCAGGACCAGAAGCTTGCAGTCACGGGAGACTGCCTTGGCGATCTCCACCATTTGCTGCTTGCCAACGGTCAGACTGCCCAGCTTGGCGGAAGGATCGATATGCACGCCCATTTTTTCAAACTGGAGCCGTGCCTGTGCTTCCATCGCCTTATCGTCGATCAGGCCGTTTTTCATAATCTCCTGACCGATAAACATATTCTGGGCTACAGTCAGGTGGTTCATCATATTCAGTTCCTGGTGGATCACACTGATGCCTGCGTCCTGAGACTGGGCAATGTTCTCGAAGTTGACTTCCTTACCGAAGTACTCGATCGTACCGCAGTCCCGCTGGTAGATGCCGCAAAGCACTTTGATCAGCGTGGATTTACCGGCACCGTTTTCACCCATCAGGGCGTGGACTTCACCGGCGCGCAGATCAAACTGCACATTATTGAGCGCCCGGACACCGGGGAATGTCTTGGTGATACCGTGAAGCTTCAAAATGGTTTCTGCCATTGTCAATTCTCCTTGTTCTTAATGTTACACAAAACAGAGCGGTTCTCTGTTTATCACAAATGCAGCAACTGAAATTTGTGCAATTTGTCGAAAAAACAATTTGTAGACACTCTTTGTTCGTTTATAATACATCATATTGGGAAAAATTGCAACTGTTTTTCTATACAATTTCAGAAAAAAAAGGAAGTCGTTTCCGGCGGGAAAACAAGTGTTCCGCGCCCACGGAATGTGCGGCAACATATAACAAATTTTTCCTTGCCACAGTCGCATCCGTTGACAGTTATTAGTTGACAGTTGATAGTTGACAGTTAATGTATTTCCTTCGGAAATGATCAAATACGCGGTATGCCACTATAAAAACAGGAAACCTATCGCCGCGTCATCCTGAGCGAAACGCAGTGAAGTCGAAGAATCTACGCATTTATTTGCCTTTATAGGTATAAACGGCGGGAAGATCTTTCGACTCGCTTTGCTCGCTCAAGATGACGCGTCTTTCTTATTCCTGTATTTTCAGTTATCTACCGCGATATATAATTGTCCATTATTCATTGTCAATTGTCCATTCTAATGTGCGGACACATTCATTTTGCATTTTGCATTATGCATTTTGCATTAAAAAGGGCGCGTTGCAAAATACTGCAATGCGCCCTAAAACTATGCAATTGTCTACATCCTGCGGATGTAGGGGCGGTCATTGACCGCCCGCGGGCGATTAATAATCGCCCCTACATATTCTACCGTAGATTTTGCGCAT